>JAYRNU010000081.1:0-39257 GCA_041912015.1 Thiobacillus sp.
AGCCGGGCGTGCGACAGCTCGGCGATGCGGGCGACGATCGAAAGCCCCAGTCCGCACCCCTCGTCCTCGGTCTCGCCACGAACGAAGCGCTCCCTCAGCTGCGCGCGCAGCGGCGGCGCCACGCCCGGCCCATCGTCCGCGACGCTGATGGAACAGCCCGCAGCATCCGCCGAAAGTCGCACCTGAATGCGCGCGCCCTCGCCCGCATAGCGCAGGGCGTTGTCGAGCAGGTTGCGAAGTGCAATCTGCAGCCAGGTCTCGCTGACGGCAATCGCACATCCTGGAGCCGTGTCGACGGTCACGGCCTGTTTCCTCAGTTCTGCCTGCGGCAATGATTCGGCGCAGACCTCGGCAATGATCGGAGCGGGATCCAGCAGCGGCGGACGGGTCCGGTTGGCCGGCTCGACGCGCGCGAGCGTCAGGAGCTGCTCGACCAGATGGGTCATGCGGTCGACGCCCGCGATCACTTGCGCCAGCGCGCGCTGCTGGCTGTCGTGCGACTGTGCGCGCAGCGCCACCTGGGCCTGCACTTTCAAGGCGGCAAGAGGTGTGCGCAACTCGTGCGCGGCGTCGGCCGTGAAGCGGCGTTCATTGTCGAACGCCTCGTTGACGCGCCGGATCAGGGCGTTTATGGCACTGCGCAACGGCGCGATCTCGTTCGGCAATGCCTGCGCTTCGCCGAGCGGGGCGAGTGACTGCGCATCCAGCTTGCCGACCTGTCGAGCGACATCGTCCACCGGGCGCAGCGTGCGGCCGATGGCCCACCAGACAGCCAGCGCCATCAGCGGCAGGGCCAGGGCGGCCGGCAGCAGCAGCGACAAGCCCATGCTGCGCGCGAGCTGTTCCCGCGCGTCATGGGCTTGTCCGACCACGACTCGATATTCGGCATCCTCGTCCTGTACCGTATAAAAACGCCAGCGGGCACCCTGGTGGCTGCGCTCGCTGAAGCCCAGGTTGCTGCCGGTTTCGAATGCGTCATGACCGGGGGACGTCACCAGCCGCAGCCTCACGCCATCATGCATGCGCCAGATCTCGAACGCGATCGGCACCGGCGCGCGCGCCGCATGTTCGCGCAATTCTGTCACGAAATGGTCGACCTCCCCTCCGGCCACGATGGCCAGCAAGGTATCCGCCAGCTGCCTCAGTTGCTGGTCGAGGAGTTCGTCGGCTTCGTTGTGCGCCCGCTGATAGACGACCACGCCGGTCAGCAGCCAGATGATTCCGACAGAAGCCGTCAGCAGCCATACCAGGCGGCGGCGCAGCGAGTAGGGGGCCGTTGCGGTCATGGCGGGCTTGGCGAGAGCGAGGCCATGTAGCCGACGCCGCGCACCGTGCGGATCAGGTTGTTGCCGAGCTTGCGCCGCAGATGATGAACGTGGACTTCAAGGGCGTTGCTGTCGACCGCATCGTTCCAGCTATAGAGCTGCTCTTCCAGCCTTCGCCGGGTCAGTACGCGATCGGCGTTTTGCAGCAGCAGGTGCAACAGGTCGAATTCGCGCGAAGTCAGTTCGACCAGCTGGCCGGACCGCGTCACCGTACGGGATGCCGGGTTGAGTTCGATGTCGCCCAGGGTGACGAGCGGTTCGGGACGGCCGTGCGCGCGCCGCACCAGGGCGCGGAGCCGTGCTGCGATTTCGTCGAGATCGAAGGGCTTCAGGACGTAGTCGTCGGCACCGAGGTCGAGCCCGCGCACCTTGTCCTCGAGCTGGTCGCGCGCGGTCAGGATCAGGACAGGCGTGGCGTCATGACGGGCGCGCAGCCACTGCAGCACCGACAGGCCGTCGCGTTTCGGCAGGCCTAGGTCGAGCACCACGGCCGCGAACGACTCGGTCGACAGTGCGGCCACTGCAGCGTCACCGTCGCGCAGCCAGTCTACGGCATAGCCGGCTTGCGACAGACCCGCCTGCAGGCCATCGCCCAGCAGGCGGTCATCCTCAACCAACAGTATGCGCATGGCTGCGTTTCACCTATTTGGGAATCCTGACCGAATCGTCGTCAAACTGGCCCTGCTCCGCCTTTTGGTGGCATGCCGCGCAATTGGCAGCGGACCCAACTGATTTGAGCGACCACGTTGCGCGCGACACCTCATCGTGCTTGTGCACGAACCAACGCGTCTCGGTGATCCGCAATGGCGCGTCCTTCGCACCCATGCCCTGCATCACCCTGCGCCCCATTTGGCTGGTTCCGGAATCGGCTGCATTGGCCACGAGAAATTTCAGGATATCAGCCTGCGTCGCCGGATCAAGACTGGCGTTCTCACCGAAGTGCCGGTCGAGGCTGCCCATCAGGTGCCGCCACGATGCCTGGGGCAGGAATCCTGGCGCGTAAGCAATGTGGCAGCTCGAACATTCCTGCTGCCAGTTCTTGTTCTTCAGTTTCGGCAACACGTAGTCGCCACCGTCGCCGCGCGCCTGACCCGACGGCAGCGCAAAGGCCAGCGCGCTGACTACGCCGACCGTCGTCAATACACCGATACCCCGTAGCAGATAATTCATGATGTGCTCCTTATTTGATCTGGCTCAGCCAGAGAATGAAATCGCCCTTTTCCTGCGGGCTGCATTCGCGCCGCAGGACGTCCTGGCAATTGCGTTTGAACCACTTTTCGGCTTTGGCGGCGTCCGTAAAGCGCTGCGGATTGACCGCCGGCGCCATTGGTTCGATGCGCTTGCCGACGCGCGTCTGGCCGGGCTGTTTGGGATTGGCGGTATGGCAGCTGGCACAGCTCACGGCCTTCCCGCCTTGGCCCGGATGTTCAGTGCGGTAAAGCGCTGCGCCGCGTTCCGCCGACAACGCTGACGTCGGGATGCCTGCTTCCTGAGCGTAACGTGCGGACAGGCCGGCTGGCGTCTCGGCCGCCAGCGCAGGGGCGGCTCCCAAGGCCGGCATCGCCAGGCTGACGACGAAGATGACTTTAATCATGATGCACCCCGCTTTCCACGCGGTGATACTGCTTGCCCGTGAACATGCTTTGCGCCACCCGCTCGCCGCGCAGCTGATGAAACACCAGCGCACCCATGTGCAGGCCGATGAATCCGAGCATCAGGGCGAAGCCGGCTTCATGCGGTTCGCCCAGCACATCCTCGAGCCAGCTTGCATTGCCGAGCCAACCGGCGAGCGGACCGCTCTGGAATTCGCCGGCGGCGAGCCCGAGGCCGCTGGCGACCATGAATGCCATCACGGCGTAGGCGAACAGGTAGGCCAGGCTGGCGACGGGGTCGTGGCCGACCCGGCGGGCATCCGGCAGTCGCAGGGTTGCGAGGCTGGCCTTCCACAGAGCCGGGTGCCACAGGTCGCGCCAGCGTGCGCTGGACGGTCCGACCAGACCCCACAGGATGCGGGCCAGCAATCCGGCAGACAGGACGTAGCCAAAGAGGATGTGGAGGTTCCACAGGGATTTTTCGTAAGGGCCGTGCTCGAACCAGTCGGCCAGCTGGCTGGTGACGACGAGCGCGACAATGGACAGCGCGAGGGTTGCGTGTATCAGGCGCAGCAGCGGGTCATACACCCGGCGGACCTGGGGATCGGTTTGCGACATGGTGGTCTCCTTTCGACTTGCGAGGAGACCAATTTATGCGTGCTTTCTTAGCGCAAGCTTAAGATGCCCTCATGGCACAGGCGGCATGGTCTTGTGCTGCAGCAGGCCGTCGCGTACCCGGGTCGCCGCCTCCTGGTAGGCGGCGATGGCGCGTTTCACCACCGGGTCAGGCTGGCGGACCGGCGCCACGATGTCCATCTGCGCGTTCAGTTTCCAGTCGTCGATCTTGCGCCCGGGCCGCAATACCACCAGCTGGTCCGGGGTCAGGTAGCCCAGCAACTGATAGGTGGCGATGAAGGCGCGGCCGGCATCGGGATAGGCGCGCAGAACGCTGCGGCCCATGAACTGCTTGCGCTCCGGCAGATCCAGCATGTCGAGTATGGTGGGCACCAGGTCGATCTGGCTGGCGAGGCGGGCGTCGGTGTGCGGCTTCAGATGTGCCGGCGAATAGAGGATTGCGGGAATGTGGTAGTTCTCCGGCGGCAGGCTGGTGCGTCCCTTGCTCGAGGCGCAGTGATCGGCCACCACGACGAACAGCGTATCCTTGAACCACGGCTTGCTGCGCGCCATTTCGATGAAACGGCCGAGCGCATAGTCGGAATATTTGACTGCGCCCTGGCGGCCGCGATGCAGGTCGATGCGGCCATCCGGGAAGGTGAACGGCGTATGGTTGGACGTCGTCATCAGGTGCATCAGGAAGGGCTTGCCACTGGCCGCATCGCGGTCCATCTGCTCGAGCGCGTAGTCGTACAGGAATTCGTCGGCCAGCCCCCAGATGTTGCCGAATCCGCGATGCTGCGGGGGAAACTGGCTGCGGTCGATCGTCTGGTAATGGTTGTTGCCGAAATAGACGTCCATGTTGTCGAAGCGGGAATAGCCGCCGTACATGAAGCGGTTGACGTAGCCGTGGTCGGCCAGCACTGCACCCAGCGTTTCCAGGTTGTCATTGTTCTTGCGCCACATCATCGAGTGGCCGGGCAGCGGCGGTATGGCGAGCGACGTGGCCTCCAGGCCGCGCACCGTCCGGTTGCCGGTTGCCCGCAGGTTGGACAGAAACAGGCCCTCGGAGGCCAGCCTGTCGAGATGGGGCGTGAGGTTCTGGGTATCGCCGCCATAGCGCATATAGCTCGCCGACATACTTTCCATGGTGACGATGACGATGTTCTTCGGCGGGGTCGTTGCGACGATGCGCGGCAACTCCGGCTCCGCAGCAGCAGGCAACTTCGGCAGCGTGGCGTAGAACTCGAAATAATCGATTTCATTGTTCCTGAACGCATAGCCGAAGCTGTAGAGGCCGTTGGCAGAGAGCTCCAGCTGATATTCGTTCGCGCCGTGGCGCGCATTGATCGACCAGCCCCAGGCCAGCGCAATCGCGACCATCACGCTTGCCAGCCAGACGACGATCCGGTTGCGGCGCAGCGCGACGGGTGCCGCGGCGCGCACGAGCCAGTTCCGGCTGGCCCATACGACGGCCACGGTGACAGCGGCAAGGATGCTCAGCAGTGTTTCGACCGGGAAGCTTTCGCGGATATTGCCGACGACTTCGTTGGTGTAGATCAGGTAGTCGACGGCGATGAAGTTGAAGCGAACGCCGAATTCGTCCCAGAAAAACCATTCCGCCATGATGCCGAAGCCCAGGGCGTAGAAGCCGAGTGCTGCGGCTGCAAGGATCAGCCCCTTGCGGATAGGGCCGGGCCCCGTCAGCCTGCGCGTACCGAGAGCGCTTTCAAGCAGCAGCACGAAGGGCAGGGCCATGGCAAAGGTGACCAGGTCGAAAGCCAGACCAACGCCCAGCACGGCCGCCGCCGAGGAAAGGTCGAACTGCGCTTCGTGCCAGGACTGTGCCATGAGCACAAGGCGCAGGCCGCTGTGCAGTACCAGGAACACTGCTGCCACCCAGGCCGAGAGGGGATACTTCGAGGCAAGCGCGGCGATTGAACGGATGCGCGAGGACGGGGTGAAATACATGGGCTTTCCTGATTTGACGGCAGGCAGGATCGTATCGGTATCTTAAGACAAGCTTAAGAATCGGCGGATACAATGTTGAATTGCCGTGATGGATGGTCCCGGCATCCCGCAATTCTATCCACATTTATTCCCGACTGTGCCGCAGCGTATCCTCCGCTTCCTGACGCTCTGGCTGTTCGTCGCCCTGCAGGCGATGACGCCCTTCATCCATGCCCACGCCGACGCGGCGCATGCCGATCAGGGGGGGATTCTGCATCTCCATCAGGGCCTGCACATCGGTGTCGCCTGTGATGCGGAGGCATCCGATGCGCATGGCGTGGACGTCGAGGTGGAGCAGGGCGTGCGCGTGCGCGACGGTAGTTCCGATGCAGTCGCCAAGGCACCGCCGGCCCCGTCCGCGCGCCTGCTGCGCGCCGCACTGGCGGCGCGGCCCGGCGCGGATTTTCCGACACCTTCTCCGCTGGGTCTGACCCCGCCCGAGCACGCGCTTCCCTGCGCCCTGGCCCCGCCGGCTGCCTGATCGCCCATTTCGGCGCGCCATTCCCGCTGCGCGCCTGCCCGTTGTATTTGTACCTGGAGATCAAGCATGGCCGCTGTGTTTTTTACCACGTCCTTCGACAGTTTCCGAACTGTCCTCATCCTGGCGCTCTTCGGCGCCGTTCCGGCTATGGCTGCGGACGTCCTGCCGCTGACGGCTGCGCAAAAGAAAAACCTGGGCATCGTCACCGTGACCGCCGCCGCGCAAGCCGACGGCCCTGCGCTCACCTATCCGGCGCGGGTGACGCTGCCGCCCGCCAGCGTCCGCGTCGTCGCTGCCGCCGGCGCGGGGCTGATCACCCAGGTCCACATGCAGGCAGGCGACACGGTCAAGCGCGGTGCGCCACTGCTGACCCTGTCGATGCCGGGTCTCGCCGAGGCACAGAACGCCCTGACCCAGGCCCGGCTGAAATCGCAGCTTGCGGCCAGCAACGCGGCGCGCGACGAAAGACTGTTCGCCGAAGGCCTGATCGCCGAATCACGCCTGCGTGCCACCCAGTCTGAGCTGCAGTCCGCACGCGCCAGCCTGGCGGCGGCGCAAACCGCGTTGGCCATGCTGGGGGCGGGCGCTTCGACGCCGCCCGGGACAGGCGGTGTGGCGGGCAGCGCGCTCACGCTGACGGCGCCGATTGCCGGCGTGGTGCTGGAAACCACGGCCGAGCCGGGCGGACGGGTGGATGCCGGCATGGCGCTGGCAAAAATCGCTGATCTTTCGAAGCTGTCGCTCGAGATCCCGCTGTCGACGGCGCAGGCACGCCAGGTCGCCGTCGGGCAGGCGGTGACGGTCGCGGGCAGCGCAGCCCATGGCCGCATCGCGGCCCTGCTGCCGCAACTCAGCGCCTCGCAAAGCGTGCTGGCGCGGGCCAGTCTGGTCGACACGCAACGACTCCTGCGCCCCGGCCAGTCGGTGGAGGTCGCCATCGCCGGCGCCCAGTCGGCCCAGAGCCTGATCGTTCCTGCCGCCGCGCTGGTGTGGAAGATCGATGCGCCCCACGTGTTCGTCGAAACCGCGCAGGGCTTCGTGCCGACGCCGGTTCGCCTGCTCCGACAGAACGCCAGCCAGGCAGAGATCGCCGGGCTTGCCGCCGGCAGCCGGGTTGCCGTCAGGGGTGTGGCTGCGCTCAAGGCGCAATGGCTGGGAGAGTAAGCCATGCTCAATACCCTGATCGAATTCGCGCTGGCGCGCCGCTGGCTGGTGCTCGCCTTCGCACTGGTGCTGGCCGGGCTGGGTGTGCGCGCCTACCAGCAGATCCCGATCGATGCCTTTCCTGACGTTTCGACGACTCAGGTCAAGCTGATCCTGAAGGCGCCCGGCATGACCCCCGAGGAGGTCGAGGGGCGCATCACCCAGCCGGTCGAGACCGAGCTGCTCGGCATCCCGCACCAGACCATCCTGCGCAGCCAGTCGAAGAACGCGCTGGTCGACATCACCGTCGACTTCGCGGATGGCACCGACATCTACTGGGCGCGCCAGCAGGTGGCCGAGCGCTTCGCCAACGTGAAGGGCGACCTGCCCACGAGCGTGTCGGGCGGTCTGGCGCCGATCTCCACCCCGCTGTCCGAACTCTTCATGTTTACCATCGAGGGGCCCCTGTCGCTGGCGGAAAAACGCACCCTGCTCGACTGGACGGTGCGGCCGCAATTGCGGGCCTTGCCTGGCGTCGCCGACGTCAACTCGCTCGGTGGCCGCGTCGCCACGTTCTCCGTGAGCCCCGACCCGGCCGCGCTCGCCGCGCGCGGCGTCACCTATGACGAATTGCGCGGGGCGCTGGAAAGCAACACCCGCAACGACGGCGCCGGTCGCGTCAACGAAGGCGAAGAGACCTGGGTGGTGCGCGTCAACGGCGGGGTCGCCACGCTTGACGACCTGCGCCGGATCGGCGTCAAGAACGTCGGCGGCGTGGTCGTCACCGTCGGCGATGTGGCGCGGGTGGCCATGGATTCGATGACCCGCTACGGCGCGGTGACGCAGAACGGCCAGGGCGAGGCGGTGGAGGGCCTGGTGATCGGGTTGAAGGGCGTGAACGCCGGCCAGCTCATCAAGAACGTCAAGGCGAAAATCGCCGAGATCCAGACCACGCTGCCCAAGGGGGTGACGATCTCGCCGTTCTACGACCGCTCGCAACTGGTCGACCGCGCCGTCGGCACCGTCAGCAAGGCGCTGCTCGAAGCCGCGGTGCTGGTGGTGATCCTGCTGCTGCTGTTCCTCGGCAATCTGCGCGCGGCGATCGTGGTGGCGCTGATCCTTCCGCTGTCGGTGCTGGCCACTTTCGTGCTGATGCGGCAGTTCGGCCTGTCGGCCAACCTCATGAGCCTGGGCGGTCTCGCCATCGCGATCGGCTTGCTGGTCGACGCGGCGGTGGTGGTGGTCGAGAACGTCGTCGCGCATCTGGCGCACGATCCGGAGAACACCAGCGAAACGCCGCTGCAACGCGTGCTGTGGGCGACCCAGGAAGTCGCCAAACCGGTGACCTCGGGCATCGCCATCATCGCCATCGTGTTCCTGCCGCTGCTGACGCTGCAGGGGCTGGAAGGCAAGCTGTTCGCACCGGTCGCGCTGACCATCGTGTTCGCCCTGGCGGCCTCGCTGCTGCTGGCGCTCACCGTGATCCCGGTGCTGGCCTCGTTCCTGTTGAAGCAGGGCGCGCACACCGATCCGTGGCTGCTGCGCCGTGCGCAGGGTCTCTACACGCCGCTGCTCGATCGCGCGCTGGCGCGGCCGAAAATCGTCTACGTCGCCGCAGGCGTGCTGATGCTTGCGGCGGTGACGGTGTATCCCGTGATCGGCAAGACCTTCATGCCGGTGATGGACGAAGGCGACATCCTGCTGCAACTGGAAAAACTGCCGTCGATCAGCCTGGAGCAGTCGGTCGCGCAGGACACGCGGGTTCAGCAGGCGCTGCTGAAGAACGTGCCGGAGATCCGCCGCATCGTCGGCCGCGTTGGCGCCGACGAACTGGGGCTCGACCCGATGGGACTCAACGACACCGATACCTTCCTGGTGCTGAAGCCGATGGCCGAGTGGCGCAACCCCGACAAGGAATGGCTGATCGGCGAGATCCGCACCGTGGTCGAGGGCTTCCCCGGCATCGCGTACAACTTCACCCAGCCGATCGACATGCGGGTCTCGGAAATGCTGACCGGATCGCGCGGCGACGTCGCGATCAAGATTTACGGCCCCGATCTCCCCACGCTCAACCGGCTGGCCGGCGAGATATTCACCGTGGTCGAAAAAGTTCCTGGCGCATCGGACGTGTACACCCAGCAGAACGCCGGCGTGCAGTACCTGCAGGCGGAAATCGACCGCG
Organism: Thiobacillus sp.; assembly: GCA_041912015.1. Taxonomy (GTDB): domain Bacteria; phylum Pseudomonadota; class Gammaproteobacteria; order Burkholderiales; family Thiobacillaceae; genus Thiobacillus. The sequence goes on from JAYRNU010000081.1 coordinate 9,349, forward strand.
ATGCCGCGGCGCGCTTCGGCCTGTCCGCCGACGAGATTGCGATGCTGCTGCGGACGCAGCTCGAGGGCGAGGTCATCGGTGTGGTCCAGCAGCTGGGGCGGCGCGTGCCGCTGCAGCTGCGCGGCCCGGCCGGCCTGCGCGAATCCCCCGACGCCCTGCAGGCGCTGCGTCTGACGCTGCCGGACGGCGGCACCATCAGCCTCGACCAGGTGGCGCATCTCAAGCGCACCAACGGTCCGGTGGCGGTCAAGCGCGAGAACGCGACGCGCTTCACCGTGGTGCAGAGCAACGTCGCCGGACGCGATCTGGTCAGCTTCGTCGAGGATGCGAAGGCGGCCGTCGCTGCCAAGGTCAAGCTGCCGTCCGGTTATCACCTGGCCTGGGGCGGACAATTCGAGAACCAGCAGCGCGCCGCGCAGCGCCTGATGATCGTGGTGCCGGTGGCGTTGCTGCTGATTGGCTTCCTGCTCTATGTCACCTTCGGCGATGTGCGGCAGGCGGTGCTGGTGATGATGAATGTGCCGCTGGCACTGATCGGCGGCATTTTCGCGCTGGCCATCTCGGGCGAGTATCTCTCGGTACCCGCCTCGGTCGGCTTCATTGCGTTGCTCGGCATTGCGGTGCTGAACGGCGTGGTGCTGGTCAGCTATTTCAACCAGCTGCGCAACCAGGGCCTGCGTGGCGACGCCGTGGTGCGCGACGGCGCGCTGCGCCGCCTGCGGCCGGTGCTGATGACCGCCAGCATCGCCGCCTTCGGCCTGGTGCCGCTGCTGTTCGCCACCGGACCCGGCTCCGAAATCCAGCGCCCGCTCGCCATCGTCGTAATCGGCGGACTGGTCAGCGCCACGCTGCTGACCCTGGTGGTGCTGCCTCTTCTCTATCGCCAATTCATTCTTAAAGGAGCGCGCACATGAGTGGCGTCACCAAACTGAGCCTGGCACTGGCTTGGGCGTTTTCCATGCTTACGTTTTCCGGCCTGGCGCAGGCGGATTACCTGCCCGACCCCAAGGTGGCCGAAGCCGCATTGTGGGCCTCGCCCATGGTGGCGCAGGCGCGTGGTGAACTCGCTGCGCAATCGCTGAAGAGCCAGGGACTGCAAAATGGGCGCAACGAGTGGAAAGTGGATGCCGAGGTGGACCAGCGCCGCATCCAGACGACACCGAGCGACAACCACACCGAATGGGGATTGGCGCTGTCGCGGCCGATTCGGATGCCGGCTCGTGCCGAGGCCGACCGTGCGTTGGCGGACGCACGGAACGCGTATGCTGAGGCAAGCCTGGGAGAGGCCCTGCACGAGTCCGGGCGGCAGTTGCTGGCGCTGTGGTTCGACTGGCTGGCGCAGGCCGGCCAGACGGCAATGTGGCTGGAACAGATCCAGCTGGCCGAGCAGCAGCTGGCTGCCGTGAACGCGCGCATCCGCCTGGGCGAAGCGCCGCGCGCCGAACGCGTCAGCGCCGAAGCTGCGCTGGCACAGGTACGGCTGCAGCAGCAGCAGGCGGCCATGCGCCAGATGCAGGCACGCAACCGCCTGCGTGCGCAGTTTCCCGACCTGCTGCCGGTGACGGACGAGGCGCTGCCAGATCCTGCGCAGCCGGCGGGTACGGCGGACGACTACGTCAACGCGGTGCTCGAGCACAATCATGAACTGTTTCGTGCGCACCACCAGGCCGACGTCCTGCAGGCCGAGGCGCGGCAATTCGCCAGGCTGCGCAGCGCCGATCCTTCGGTCGGCGTGTTCTACCGCAATGAAATGGGCGGCAACGAGCAGGTCCTGGGGCTGGCGGTGGGGCTGACCCTGCCGGGAGACGCGCGGCGCAGCGACCAGCAGGCCACCGAGCAGCTCGCCAGCACGGCGCGGGACGCTGCCGCCCGGCTGGAACAGCGGTTGCGCCAGGAAGCGCGCACGGATTTCGAGACAGCCGTCGCTGAGACGGAGAACTGGCAACAGGCGGATCGCGCCTCCCAGTCGCTGGCGGAAGCGGCCCGCCTGGCCGCACGTGCCTACAGCCTGGGAGAAGGTAGCCTGGACCAGGTGTTGCTCAGCCGCAGGCTGGCACTTGAGGGGCAGTTGATGGCACAGCAGGCGAAGCTGAGCGCCTTGTCGGCGCTCGCCCGCTTGAAACTCGACTCGCATCAGCTATGGCCGCTGGACGTGGATGCGGACCGCACGCATGCGCATCCCTAAGGCCGGGGCATCCGCCTGGGTAATCGTCCTGCTCAGCGCGTGGAGGACGGTGCAGTTGGGATGACTTGTGGCGGGGCGGGGGCGGCAGCAGGACTCATGCGTCGAGCCTCTTCCTGCATCGCCGTGATCTGTTCCGGCTTGAGCTGCCAAACCAGGCTGTCGCGCGCCTTGGCCGCGGCTTCGACGCCCTGCGCCGCCGCGAGATTGAACCACAGGTAGGCGCGCGCCTTGTCGACCGGCGTGCCGGTGCCGTAGCGATAAAGTTCGCCCAGGCTGTATTGCGCCTTGGCATAGCCGCGCTGGGCGGGCTTCTCGATCCAGTTGAATGCCGCGCGGTAATCCTGCACCACGCCGCGGCCCTTCAGCAGCATCAGACCATACTGGTATTGCGCTTCGGCCAGGCCCTGCTTGGCGGCAAGTTCAAGCCACTTGGCGGCTTCCTTGTCATTGCGGATCACGCCGTCGCCCTCGGCATAGCGCAAGCCGAGCTGCAATTGCGCTTCGGCATCACCCTGCGCAGCCCGGGCCTCTGGCAGCTGTTGCGGGGCCTGAGCGGCCGGCCGGCCCGATTGCGGCTCGATCGCGAGCCAGGCAGTCACGCCGATCACCACCGCAACCGCGGCAAGCATCAGCAGTGGCTTGAATGGACTGAACACGAAGAAGCGATGGTGGCATTCGCGGCAGCGCAGCGGCGTGCTCAGCAGCATGTGACGTATGCCATCGTAGGCATGCAGCGAAGCACCCCGGACCCGGGTGCTTCCGCAATGTGGGCAGACAGGTGCCATGTCCGCCTCAGTGCGACTGCGCGACAGCCGTGTCGAAGTCGGCCTTGCCGCTGTCGAGACGCAGGGTCGATTTGGAAACGAGTCGGAAGAGGGTGCTTCTCAACCTGGGTTACCGGATCCGTTTCGCGCGCGGGTTAAAGCTTGCCACCCGCCTCCACGAACAGGTAGCCGACGGCATTGGCCAGGTCGGCATCGGGCAGGTCGGCATTGCCGCCCTTGGCAGGCATGCCGCGTATGCCCTTGAGCGCATGGTCGTACAAGGTCGCGTAGCCCTGGCTCAGGCGGGCCGACCAGGCAGCCTTGTCGCCGGCCTTGGGTGCACCAGCTGCGCCGCTGGCATGACAGGCGGCGCAATGGCTTTCGTAGACCAGCTTGCCCTTGGCCGGATCGGCCTTGGCTGGCGCAGCAGGTCCGGCAGCCGCGGGCGCCGCCGCCTCAGCAGCCGGTGCCGCTTCCGGTGCCTTGAAGTGGGCACCGGCGGCGTTGGCCATGTAGGCGACTGCGCGTGCCACTTCGACGTCGGACAGATCGGCGTCGCCGCCGCGCGGCGGCATCTGGCGGATGCCTTCGAGCGCGTGCTTGACCAGCGTGTCGTAGCCCTGGCCGATGCGGGCGCCCCAGTCGCCCTTGTTCTGGAACTTGGGCGCTCCCAGCGCGCCAGCCGCGTGACACGACGTGCAGACAGCGCCATAGACTTCCTCGCCTGACTTTTCCACTTTGGGCGCATTGGCGTCGACTGCAGCCAGCTGGGCGAATGGCTTGATGCGAGCGAGCGTCGCCTTTTGCGCAGCCTCGTCGGAAATGTCCGGTTTGTGGCTTTGCTGGATGCTGAGCACGAGCTGGACGACCAGGAAGATTGCAAGCAGGGGGGCAAGCAGCCCGGCAACAACGGAAATAATGACTTCCTGCGGGGTGGCTTTGGTCATCTTGGCGTTCGAATCGGCCATGAGAGTGTTCCTTGGGGGAGGGGATCAAAAGCCCGGATTATAAGGAAAGCGCCCCCTGCAGGAAAGGGCGGTGCGACGCCGCGAATGGACGCCAGTCGGCAAAACGGCTATGCTTCGCCGTCCCATCGAGTCGACCAGACTCCAGGCGCCCGTAGCTCAGCTGGATAGAGTACTGCCCTCCGAAGGCAGGGGTCGTGCGTTCGAATCGCGCCGGGCGCGCCATAAAATCAATTGCTTACGAGCCGGACGACAAACGACGGCGCGTGAACGTCATCGCATTCAAGCAAGCGGGGTGAGTTCACGAAGGCCAAAGGCCAAGCGAAATGCCCCGGTCTGGCCGGGGCAATCACGCAAAATGGAAGCGCTACAGGGCGTAGTTGGCCTCGGTCCGTGTCCGGTTTGCCTCTAGTAGTCTTCCACCATCGACTTGTGACTTGATCGTTTGTGGCCAATAACCAGGTTTCTTACGGCCGGCACCCCACTCAGATATGTCGCGATCGCCTTGAGATCAACGCCGGATTGATATTTCAGTCCATTGTCGATCATTTCCGCCATCAGGCCGCCTACATAGTCACCGTCAGGCCGCAGGCCGGTCTTGAGGTACTCCAGAAGGTCGGCGGCGTTCCATTTTCCGATTCCAGTATTGGGTTCGGGCGTTATGTTGGGGATCCGGGCGCCTTCCGGACCGTGATTGGTACCCGCTAATGCCTTGTTGAGATCGATTCCGCCGAGTGCGTTGCGCTCGGTGTGGCATTCGTTGCAATGCCCCGGTCCCCGTACGAGATATGCGCCCCGATTCCATTCGGCCGACTTGGCAGGGTCAGGCTGATACGGGCCGCGCTTGAAAAATAGCCATTTCCATACGGTAAGCAAGGGCCTGAACCGCACATACCAGGGCAACTGATGGGGCGTGTTGACTTGCCTTACCGGAGCGGCCGTTCTCATGTAAGCCCATAACGCCTGGATGTCCTGATCACTGAGATTGGTGTAGGAGGTATAGGGGAAACTGGGGTAATAGTTTGCGCCATCCGGTCTTCTGCCTTCGCGCAGCGCGCGGCGGAAATCGTCCTCGCGCCAGCTGCCAATACCCGTTTCCCTGTCAGGGCTGATGTTCGGCGTATAAAAAGTACCCAAAGGCGTTTTGAGTTCCACACCGCCGGCCATCGGTTGTCCGCCGTTCTTTCGGTCGGTATGGCAGTTTTCGCAACCAGCCATGCGGAACACTTCCTGACCATGAGCAACCAGATCCGGGTGGGGTTCTGCGAGAGCGCTACCCGCAGACATCAGCAGGCCTGTCAAAAAAAGCAACGGAGCCTTTTTCATTACTTCCGGAACTCCTTGTGACACGACTTGCATGCATCGGACAGCGACTTGAAGCTTGCTTCGACGTTCTTCCCGGTCGCAGCTGCCTTGGCAAACTCGGCGGCCTTGGCTTCGGCATCGTGGGCGCGGCTCTCGAACACGTCACGCTTCGACCAGACGTCCGGCAGCGCGTCACTGTCCTGGCTTTGCGAGCCGGACGGAAATAGGCTGGACAAATCGTGGTTCAGAGCGGCGAGGGCCTGCGCATATCCCTTTACCTGGGGATCAAACGGGACCTTTTTATTGAGGATGGCATTGGTTGCCGACATCAAGCCGCCATTGGATTCCATGACGTTCTTTCGATACTTGATCATGTCGTCAGGCGTCGCTGCCTGGCTGTTTGCGGTCAATAGGACGAACATGGCCATGCCAGCCAGATAAGGCATACGGGTCATTTGGAAATTCCTTTATTGAATGTTGCCGAGGTATTGAATCAGGGCGGAGCGTTCGTTCCGGGCTTCAAGCCCGTCGTACTTCATCTTGGTTCCAGGCACCATCTTCCGCGGATAGGTCAAATATTGGTCGAGGTTTTCGGGGGTCCAGACCAAATTTGCCGACCGCATGGCATCCGAGTACGCGTAGCCATCGATGCTGCCTGACTTCCGGCCCACCACCCCGAAGAGGCTGGGGCCCTTCTTGTTCTTGTCCTTGAGGACACTGTGGCATTCGGCGCATTGTTCTTCGAACACATCCTTGCCCGAGTCGTCTGCAGCGGCGACCCTGATCAAGGCGGCCCAGAGAAGAGCGACCAGCACGCATCCCAGAAGCAGGGGTTTTGCTTTGTTCATGTTCCTCTCCCGTTCAGAACGCGACCCAGATGAAGCCATACGTGGTGTTGTTGGCGCTGGCATTCGAACTGCTGCCGTTGAATTTCGAATAGCCGGTGTATTGCAGGCCGACGCGAACGTTCGCCCAGGGCGCACCCCAGGACCCTTCCTTGCCGAACGGTGTCCAGTCAGCCTGCAAGATGTATCCATCGCTATCCGCATCGCTGGCATTCCCGTTTATGCTGAACAGCGCGGCATTCAAACCATAGGTCTGGTCGTAGTAGTACGAGCCTGCGACATCAAAGCGATCCAGGTTGTACTTGTTGCCAGAATCCGTGGCCCCGAGGTTTTGCCGCTCATGGATGTATGACGAATTTACGGTGAAGATATGCTTGCGCGTACCAAGGAACTGATAGCTGGCATCCACGCCGATGTCATCGTACTTGTCGGTTCCTGTGCCCTCTGACGGCTTGAGGCTTGCATTCATCCCGACAAGACCGATCGAATACGCATCCTTGTGGTTGTCCTTGATGTAGGCGAGTCGCCAGTACGGCGCGATCCCGTTGAGCTTCGGGTCGGGGACGTCAACATTGACCGTGTTCAGGAAGCTGTTCGGCAGGCTGCTGTAGCCGCCCAGCTCGACGTAGATCGAGTCGTTCACGAAGGTGTAAGCGGTGACGCCTCCCACCTGCATTTCCAGCCCCCCATCAAGTAGCGGCGAGGAGCCCGGTCCGGTCAGCTCCGACGTCATGTATGGAAAACGCCATGCTGGCACCGTATTCAGGGGGTCGGTTACGGTGGGATTGTTGTTGAAGCTGACACCGATAATCGCGTCCTCCCCTTTCAGAGTGAGGGCCTTGGTCGCACGAATATCAACGTTGTCGAGGGAAACCCTGCCGTGGTCAGCGCTTGATGTCGTGGCCTGGATGAAACTGCCAATGTTGGAGGTCAGGCGGCCGGCCAAAAAGACGGAAGCCTCCTGAATCGAGTGATCGGATTTTGGTCCGTCTTCCGGTTTTGTCTTGAGGTCGGATGCCGACGCAACCAACATGGCCGAAAGAGGGATCAAGGGGCTTGCGGCAGTGCTGTCTGTATAGCCGCCGAGCTTGAACTTCATGCCATGAAGGGTCAGCTGCGGACCGAATCCCCCCACATGGCAAGCCGTGCATTCCTCGCCAGTCTGCCTGGCGAAGCTTGGCAAGGCATGTGCGGGAGAGGACAAGCCTGCTACGAAGCTCGCAGCAATCATCCCTTTCCACAGGGCGTGAAAATTTTTACTCAAAACCAGTGACACAGATCGATCCCCTTTCGCGAAGATTGTTACAACTCAAAAAAGCCCATTGGCCTGCAAACGAAGACTTGTTTGCAAAGGGGATGCCAGCTCAGCTTCTTGTTGATTTGATTGGGATATGTTGAATCGATGGATCAAGCAAGGGCCACACAATGATCGGTACCGCGCAAGATTTGTATGAAATTTCTTGCGCACCGTCTGCACGTCTTCGGACGGATAGACTGAAGCATCCGGAGATTTCTGGCGCCTCAGGCAGGGCGTCATGGCGGGGCCACCCGTATTGCCAAGGCTGGAGGCTTGGCTGGCATGTCGAGTCGATTCCGCAAATAGCCATCACGAGGGCACCGCCGGTCGATCATGCCCGCGCACCGCAGTGGTCAGGTCGCGGGCACCCTGCAGGACTGCAGGGTGCGTACGCGGTTTCCTCTTGCTCTTGCCAGGCGCGACGGTACGCAGCTTGTCATTCCTCTGCTGCAACTTGATGATTTGAACCCGCCAATGACGCCAAGACCTGTTTTGCGTCGTGTGGGTCAGGGTGACTCGTTGGTTCTCCGATGGCAGGTGTCAAGCGATCGCAACCCGACGAGCGCTCATTTCGGGGCGCAATCGGATATCCCCTCGCTCAGTCGGGGTTCAATCGCCGCATTGCGGGTTACACTTGGGGCCGGGTTCATTTTGAGTGTTTCAGTCATGGCCATTCCCACTCCCACCGACATCAAGCTCCATCAGGCCTCGCACAAGCTGGAAATCGCCTTTTCGGACGGCGCGCGGTTCGAACTGCCTTTCGAATTCCTGCGCGTGTATTCGCCTTCCGCCGAAGTGCGCGGCCACGGTCCCGGCCAGGAGACGCTGCAGGTCGGCAAACGCGACGTGCTGATCAATGCGGCCGAGCCGGTAGGACTGTACGCCATCAACTTCACGTTCTCGGACGGCCACAACACCGGCATCTATTCCTGGGAATATCTCTACGATCTCGGCGTCAATCAGGCTGCGCTGTGGCAGGACTACCTGAAGCGCATGGAAGCGGCAGGGGCCTCGCGCGATCCCGGCATCGCCAGGATGTTCGAGCAGCGTCCCAAGGCAAAGTAGATCCGGTGATCGCTTCCGCAGCAGCCATGCACGCGCCTTCCGGGGCGCGTGTTGCTTTGGCGCGCCCGCACGGGCCCGGATCGGGGCCCTTCGGTCCCGCCCGAAGCGGCGATGCCGAATCGGCAGCCTTGCCAATGGTCCATGCAGCGCTGGCCATTGATATCCCGCCGCGGATCCTGCCATGAGCGATTTGCTGTCTGAATTGTCCTTCGCCATCGCGCGTGCCACCGCCGAACCTTTCACCGCAATGGGCTCGCAGGGCGTGTCGGGCGGCGACATCAGCCAGGCCTTCAGGATCGGCGATCGCGCGCGAACGATTTTCGTCAAGCGCCAGCCTGCCGATCGGTTGGGGATGTTCGAGGCGGAAGCCGCGGGGCTGGCAGCGCTTCAGGCCACCCAGGCGATTCGCGTACCGGATGTGGTCTGCCATGGCGTCGCTGCTGGCAGCGCATTCCTGGTGCTCGAAGATCTGCCGCTTGCGCCGCATGGCGACGCTTCTGGGATGGGCCGCCAGCTGGCACAGTTGCATCGTGTGCCTGCCCCGCAATTCGGCTGGTCGTGCGACAACTGGATCGGCGCCACGCCCCAGGTGAATGGCTGGACAGACGCCTGGGTCGATTTCTGGCGCGAGCGTCGGTTCGGCTTTCAGCTTCGGCGGGCTGCCGCAAACGGCTATGGCGGTGTTCTGCAGCGCGACGGTGAAGTCTTGATGGCTAGTTTGGCCGCGTTCTTTACCGACTACCGTCCCGTGCCCTCCCTGTTGCATGGCGATTTGTGGGGCGGCAACCATGCCTATCTGCGCGATGGTACCCCGGTGGTCTTCGATCCTGCGGTCTATTTCGGCGACCGTGAATGCGACCTCGCGATGACGGAACTGTTCGGCGGGTTCGACCCGGCCTTTCAAGCCGCCTATCGCGAGTCGTGGCCGCTTGATTCGGGTTACGCTGTCCGTAAAACGCTCTACAATCTGTACCACGTCCTCAACCATGCCAACCTGTTCGGCGGCGGCTATGCGGCACAGGCCGCACGCATGACTGCACAGCTGCTGGCGCATATACGATAGGGGCTTCACGTTGCAGCGTCTGCTGGTTCTTCTGCTGTCCCTTGGCCTCGCCGCCTGTTCCAGTTTGCCGCACGATTTCCTTGCGCCCAAGGTCAGCGTGGCCGAGATCGACATCAAGCACCTGGGCCTGTTCGAACAGAGTTTCGACGTGGGCCTGCGGGTCGCCAACCCGAACGCCTTCGATCTCGAGATCGAAGCGCTGGAGTTCGAGTTCGAACTCAATGGCCGCCCGTTTGCCGGCGGACAGTCGGAGGTGCCGATCCGGATCCCGGCGGCGTCGAGCACCGTAATGCAGGTGGAAGCCTTGACGCGCTCGATGAACCTGCTGAAGCAATTCGAGGCCCTGCCCGACGTCCTCAAGCGCGGTGCGGACTATCGCATCAAGGGCCGCTTCAAGACCGACAAGCTGCCGGGCTGGGTGCCGTTCGACCACTCGGGGGTGGTCGGCGGCGAGTCAAAAAAACCGGCGGTCAGATCGATCTGACCCGATGTCCGGGTCGGGTCGATCGGTGCGTGGCCTCACTCGCAACGCGAGCCGTCGCGGACCCAATCTTCGACATCGCGTTTCCATTCGTCATAGCCGCCCGGCACAGTCGGTTTCTTTCCGCCGGGGGTCATGCCGGAAACGAGTGCCCAGCGGACGCGCCCATCGGTCAGCAGATGGTGAACGAATTTCTGACTGCCCGGGTCGGCACCGAAGTTCCGCTTCATCAGGCGGCAGGTGTCGGCGGCCGAAAGCTCGGTGTAATCCATGTTGCTCGGCGCCATCCACTCGGTGTTGGGCGGCAGGCCGATCAGGTCCGGACGATGGCACTGCGCGCACAGGTAGCGACTGCGATGCGAGCCATAGGCACGGCCCTGGTGCTGGGGGCTGTTGAACTGGTGGCAGGACAGGCAGCGTTCGTGGTGGAACTTGGCGTTTAGCCGGGTCGCGAAGGTCACGGGTTCGGCTGCCGCCGTGGCGGACCCGCCCGCCATCGCGAGCAGCAGGAGCATCCAGCCGCGCATCGCTCAGACCGCCAAGGACCGCAGCGTCGGGACCGGCAACCCGTACGCGTCCGCATGCCCGATCGCGCGGGCCAGCCGTGCCGGAGCCGAGCGGCCGGTGCAGCCATGGTCGGGGTCGCCGTCGAAGGCTTCGAGCATGCCGGCGATCAATGCCTCCCGGTCGAGTCGCACGCCGGTCAGCGCATCCTGGATATCGATGACCTCGTTCGCCACGTCGCGTGCGAAGGACGCGTGCCGGGCCCACAGCTCTGCCACGGTGCCGCCGGTTCTGAGGCCGGCGATGTTGGTGGTCAGGATGTAGACGTTCTTCCGCACCAGTTCGAATAGCAGTTCGTCGCCCGTCGCGACCTTGCGGCAAGGCAGCTCGACGGCATCGAGCGCACGGCACAGCAGCGCAGCGCCTGGGCCGGCTACCGGCGAGGCAATCAACGGCTTGGCGTCGGTTCCCTTCTTCTTCTCGAACCATACCGACATCACCGTGGGATCGACGTATCGGTAGGTTTCCCAGTCGCGCGGCAGCAGCTCGTTCTGGAGCAGGGCGACGCGCGGCCGCCAGGCACCGGGCAGCGCGGCCAGCACCATGTGCAGGTCGTTCTCGGCGACTGCCACCAGTGTCAACTCCGGTTCTGGGTGTGCATGTGCGACGGTGAACAAGTCGTCGCCGCGATTCACCGGCACGACCGTGCGGCCCGCGCGCAGGAATCCGCCGGCAAACACGCGGCCGAGCTGGCCGACGCCGATGACGACGACTTCACTCATTCGAGCCCCTTCGAATGCAGGTATTCGTCGTAGGTACCCATGTAGAACGCGACGCCGCTCGGCTCGATTTCGAGGATGCGGGTCGCGAGGCTGGAGACGAACTGGCGGTCGTGCGAGACGAAGATCAGCGTGCCCTTGAACAGGTCGAGCGCGAGGTTCAGCGACTCGATCGATTCCATGTCCATGTGGTTGGTCGGCTCGTCCATGACCAGCACGTTGTGCCGGCCGAGCATCAGCTTGCCGTAGAGCATGCGGCCCTTCTCGCCGCCCGACAGCACGCGCACCGGCTTCTTGACCTCGTCGCCGGAGAACAGGAGCCGTCCGAGGATGCCGCGGATGACCTGCTCGTCGTCGCCTGGCTGGGCCCACTGGTGCATCCAGTCGGTCAGGTTCATGTCGGAATCGAAATCGGCCGCATGGTCCTGCGCGAAGTAGCCGACGTTGGCGTTCTCGCTCCAGCGCACCGCGCCGGCCTTGGGTGCCAGCTCGTTCATCAGCAGCTTCATCAGCGTCGACTTGCCGACGCCGTTGCCGCCGATGACGGCGAGCTTCTCGCCGGCCTCGAGCGAGAACCCGAGGCGGGTGAACAGTGGCGTGGCGTCGTAGCCGAAGGCGAGATCCTCGATTTCGAGCGCGCGGCGGTGCAGCACCTTCTCGGGTTCGAAGCGGATATAGGGGTTCTGGCGCGAGCTCGGCTTGAAGTCGTCGATCTTGATCTTGTCGATCATCTTCATGCGGCTCGTGGCCTGGCGTGCCTTCGACTTGTTGGCGGAGAAGCGGCGCACGAATTCCTGCAGCTCGGCGACCTTGTCCTTGGCGCGCGCGTTGGCCGCCGCCTGGCGCGCCTTGGCTTCGCTGGAGGCCAGCATGTAGTCGTCGTAGTTGCCGGGCCAGACCTTGATCGTGCCGTAGTCGAGGTCGGCCATGTGGGTGCAGACCTGGTTCAGGAAGTGGCGGTCGTGCGAGATGACGATGATGGTCGCGTTGCTCTCGTTCAGCACGCCCTCGAGCCAGCGGATGGTGTTGATGTCGAGGTTGTTGGTCGGTTCGTCGAGCAGCAGGATGTCGGGGTTGGAAAACAGCGCCTGCGCCAGCAGCACGCGCAGCTTGAAGCCGGGCGCGATCTCGTTCATGGTGCCGTTGTGCTGCTCGGTCGGTATGCCGACGCCCAGCAGCAGCTGGCCGGCACGAGCCTCGGCGTCGTAGCCGCCGAGCTCGCCGAACTTCGTCTCGAGCTCCGCAGCGTGCAGGTAGTCGTCCTCGGTCGCCTCGGGATTCATGTAGATGGCGTCCTTGTCCTGCATCACGCGCCACATCTCAGCATGCCCCTGCATCACCACGTCGAGCACGCGCTGCTCCTCGTAGGCGAACTGATCCTGGCGCAGCCAGGCCATGCGCTCGCCAGGGTCGAGCGCGACGTTGCCGGCGGACGGCTCGAGCTCGCCGGCGAGGATCTTCATGAAGGTCGACTTGCCGCAGCCGTTGGCGCCGATCAGGCCGTAGCGGTTGCCGTCGCCGAACTTGACGTTGACGTTCTCGAACAGCGGCTTGGCGGCGAACTGGAGGGTGATGCTGGAAGCGGTGAGCACGGCGAAAATCCTGGGACGCTGAAGAAAAAGCGGGAAATTCTACCACCGCAGCCGCGCTGGCCCGAATCGGGCAGGCGGCCGGTCGGTGCATGCGGTGAGCACGCGCCGGTTTCTGCGGTCCAGGCCAGACCGCTCAGAGCGACTTTTGCAAGACCTTGGATTTGCGCTGGTAGTTGTAGAGGGCCTGCTTGCCTTTGGGCAGCTGCGCTGGGCTGCTGTCGACGAAGCCGCGCTCCTCGAACCAGTGTTCGGTACGCGTGGTCAGCACGAACAGCTGCTTGAAGCCGGCCTTTTTGCCCCGTTTCTCGACTTCTGCGAGCAGCAGGTCGCCGAATCCGCGCCCGCGGTATTCGCGCGATACCGCCAGGCAGGCGAGTTCGGCCGCGTGCTCTTCGGGGAAGGGATACAGCGCGGCGCAGCCGGCGACGACGCCGTCGGATTCGAGCACCAGAAAGCGGTCGACCTCCATTTCCAGCAATTCGCGCGAGCGCCGCACCAGGATGCCCTCGCGCTCGAGCGGCTCGATCAGGCCGAGGATGCCGCCGACGTCGTCGATGGTCGCGGGCCGCAGGGTTTCGAGCGGGGCGGGGGTGATCAGCGTGCCGACGCCTTCGCGGGTGAACAGTTCGGAAAGCAGCGCGCCATCGCGGTGGCGGCTGATGAGGTGAGCTCGCTTGACCCCCTGGGTGCAGGCACTTATCGCGCACGGCAGGTAGTAGGCCACGTCCTCCGGCAACGGGCGGGCTTTCTTGCGCGCGCCTGCTTCGAGCACCTGGCGCGCCTCGTTGACGGTCAGCGCGTTGTGGATGGCGCGGCCCTTGTCCGGCACCCCTTCCGTGTCCATCAGGAAAATAAGCTTGTCGGCCGCGAGTTCGACCGCGGCCTGAGTCGCGACGTCCTCCAGGCTGAGGTTGAAAATTTCGCCGGTCGGCGAATAGCCGATCGGCGAGAGCAGCACGATGTCATGCTGGTCGAGCCGCCGGCGGATCGCGGCGGCGTCGATCTTGCGGACTTCGCCGGTGTGGAGCAGGTCGACGCCATCGCGCACCCCGAGCGGCTGGGCAGTGACGAAATTGCCCGAGGCGACCCGGATGTCGGCGCCGGCCATCGGCGTGTTGGCGATGCCCAGCGAGAGCAGCGCCTCGATCTCGACGCGTACCGTGCCTGCGGCTTCCTTGACGCAGGCCAGCGCGGCGTCATCGGTGACGCGCAGGCCGCCGACATAATGGAGCGCGGTGCCATTCTCCGTCAGCCGCGCTTCCACCTGCGGCCGCACGCCGTGGACCAGCACCAGCCGCACGCCGAGGCTGTTCAGCAGGTTGACGTCGTGGGCAAGCTGAACGAAATCGCCGTCCGCGACCAGTTCGCCGCCGAAGGCAATGACGAATGTCTTGCCGCGAAAGCCGTGAATATAGGGCGCGGCGGAGCGGAACCAGTGGACGAAATGGGTCGTGTCTTTCAATGGAGCGGCCTGGGCAGGTTGATACAGCCGAAGGATACAGAAAAGGCTTGCATCACGCAGGGGGCTGGCATCGAGGTGTTCAAAAAACGGTTCTGCGGATTGGGCAATTCGACCTATTTACCATGCATAGGCTCTCATCCATGCTGCAAATGTCTGTCCAATCAATAGGAGATTGAAAAATGAAAACCCTGAACAAGATGACCAGAGTGTTGCTGGTGGGTGCCATGTTGGCTGGTGCGTTCGCATTGCCGGCTGGCTCGCAGGCTGCCGACAAATCGAAGGTGGTCATCCAGGTCAGCGACAACGATCCGGCGAAATGGAACCTTGTGCTGAACAACGCAAAAAACATCCAGAAGGATGTAGGCACGGATAACGTGGCCATCGAAATCGTCGCCTTCGGCCCCGGTGTCAACATGTTGAAAGCGGAATCCGAAGTCGGCAACCGCGTCAACGATGCGGTCGACAGCGGAATTCAGGTGAGTGCGTGCCAGAACACGATGCGCAACTTCAAGCTCGGCAAGGAAGACATGAACGCCAAGGTGGGATATGTCCCGTCCGGGGTGGTGGAAATCATGCGACGCCAGCAGGAAGGCTATTCCTACCTGCGGCCGTAAGCTTCGTGCCGAGCTGGGGCCGGGTGCCAGCCCCGGCTTCTGCTGCCTTCCCGGGTTGCCAGCTCAGAAATCGCCCCACAAGGCCTGCATCACCGCGAGCGCGGCGAGCGCTGCGGTTTCGGTGCGCAGCACGCGCGGTCCGAGCCGAACCGGAATCGCTCCCGCCGCGCTGAGCGCGGCAATCTCGTCCGGCTCGAACCCGCCTTCGGGACCGGCCACCAGGCAGTCGGTCGCGGTTGGCGCAGGCAGATCGGCCAGCCGGGCATCGGCCAGCGGCGACAGGAACAGCAAACGTCCGTCGGTGCGCTGGCCCAGCCAGTGGGCCAACGACAGTGGCGCCGCCACGACGGGCACCTGATTGCGGCCGCACTGCTCGCAGGCGCTGGCCACGATTGCCTGCCAGTGCGCAACACGGCGCTCGACGCGCTCGCCCGCCAGCTTGACCACGCTGCGTTTGGCGGCGAGAGGCTGAATCGATGCCACGCCGAGTTCGACGGCCTTCTGCAGCGTGTAGTCCATGCGTTCACCGCTTGAAATGCCCTGCGCCAGCATCACGCGCAGGCGCGATTCCCGCTCGATATCGGCAAAGCCGATGATGCTGACCGCCACCTCCCCCTGGTGGATCCGGTCGATGCGCGCGTCAAATTCGCCGCCCTGGCCATTGAACAGGGTCACGCGATCGCCAACAGCCAGCCGCAGTGCGCGGACGGCATGGCGGGCCGGGCCAGGCGGCAGGCTGAAACGGGCGCCCAGGGCGAGTGGCTGGTCGAAATAGAATCGGGGTGCGGCCATCTTGGTATTATGCAGCTGTTGCCCAGAGATACTGTGGAGCGCGTCATGGTTTCCCTCACCACCCCGGTGTGCGATTTTGGCTGGAAGGCTGCTGATTTCAGTCTGCCCGGTGTCGACGGCAGGCAGTGGACGCTGCACGACGCGATGGGGCCGAACGGCCTGCTCGTCATGTTCATCTGCAATCATTGTCCGTACGTGAAGGCCATCCGTACGCGCCTGGTTCGCGATCTGGCCGAACTCAGGCAAGACGGGATCCATGCCATCGCGATCATGTCGAACGACCCCGCCGAATACCCCGAGGACGCCTTCGGCAACATGAAGAACGTGGCGGCCGAATTCGGTTTTCCTTTTCCCTATGTGATCGACGAGACGCAACAGGTCGCCAGGGCCTACGGCGCGGTGTGTACGCCGGATTTCTTCGGCTTCAACCGCGACTATGAATTGCAGTACCGCGGCCGCTTCGACGCGTCGCGCAAGGACACGGCGCCCGAAGGCGTGCGTCGCGACCTGTTCGAGGCAATGAAGGAAATTGCCGTCACCCAGCGCGGCCCTGCAGAGCAGATCCCCAGCATGGGCTGTTCGATCAAGTGGAAGGGGGTGTGACATGGTCGATCGTCATCGGCACTGGGAGTCTGTCTACAGCAACAAGGCCATCGACGAGGTCAGCTGGTTCCAGCCGCATGCCTTGTCGTCATTGCGTCTGATCACGGGATGCGTGAACAGTGATGCCCACATCGTCGATGTCGGCGGCGGCGCCTCGGTGCTGGTGGACGACCTGCTCGACGCGGGTTACCGTAACCTGACGGTGCTCGATCTGGCCGAGTCGGCGCTGGCTGCCAGCCGTGCCCGGCTCGGCGCGCGCGCGCAGGACGTGCAATGGATAGCGGGGGACATTACCCGTGCCGAATTGCCTGCCGCGCGCTACGACGTCTGGCATGACCGCGCGGTATTCCATTTCCTGACCGATCCAGCTGACCGGGCGCGTTATGTCGCGCAGGTATTGAAAAGCGTCAAACCCGGCGGCCACGTGATTGTCGCGACCTTCGGCCCAAGGGGGCCGCTGCAGTGCTCCGGCCTCGATGTGGTGCGCTACTCCCCTGATGGCCTGCATGCGGAGTTCGGCGCGCCTTTCCGCCTGGTTCGGCACGAATCCGAGATTCACCACACCCCGGTGGGCAAGGAGCAGGAATTTGTCTATTGCTATTGCGTGCGTGCATGAACATGCTTGAAAAGCTCAAGGACCGGGTACGGGAAATTGCGCAGCGCGAGGTGACCCCGCGCTTTCTCAAGGTCGCGCACAGCCACAAGATGGACGGCAGCCTGTTCACCGAAGCGGACCTGGCGACGCAGCAGGCGCTGGAGGTCGCGCTGCCGCTGATTCGTGACGTGCCGGTGCTGGGCGAAGAAATGACCGAGCAGCAGCAGCGGGATGCCTGGGATGCGGGGCGGGACGGTCTGTGGTGCGTCGATCCGATAGACGGCACCTCCAATTTCGTCGCCGGGGTGCCTTATTTCGCCGTCTCGGTGGCCTATCTCCACAAGGGCGTGAGGCAGGTTGGCGTGGTCTACGATCCGATCGCCGACGAAATGTTCTCCGCCGAGCGCGGGCGGGGGGCGCATCTGAACGGCGTGCCGCTGCCCTTGCGGCAGCCTGCCCGCGAACTTCGGCGCGCGCTGGCGGGGGTCGAAATGAAGCGCATCGACCGCGATCTGGCCGGCCGCCTGGCCTCGTGGCCGCCTTATGCTTCGCAGCGCAATTTCGGTGCTTCCACGCTCGACTGGTGCTACACCGCTGCAGGGCGTTTCGACATCTATGTTCATGGCGGCCAGAAACTCTGGGATTACGCGGCGGGTGCCCTGATTCTGGAGGAAGCGGGCGGCCGGGTGTCCAGCCTGTCCGGCAGCTTCGACATCGCCAACGTCTGGGAACGGTCGGTGGTCGCCTCCGCCAGCCCCGAGCTGTTCGTGCTTTGGCGTGACTGGCTCAAGGCCGCGGGCGCATAAGCATTCATCCAGGGCGGATAAAAAACTTTTTGAAGCGTCCGCCCTGAGTGGTTGCTTGAGCTTGTTCCTTTAAGCGCTTGTCACCGCGCTGCTTTTTCGTGCTTTGGGCGCGGCTTGCGAAAGCCAGCCTGACTGAAGGATAATCAAGGTTTTTGCATACCCTGCCCAAGCTGTCTCCGCTTGGCGCTTCGGGCGGGTGCGACAGTTTTTTACTTAGCTGAAGGGAACGCAATGCCTACCCGTAACGACCTGGCCAACGCCATCCGCGCGCTTGCGATGGATGCTGTCGAAAAAGCCAAATCCGGCCACCCCGGCGCCCCGATGGGCATGGCGGAAATCGCCGAAACGCTGTGGAACCATCACCTGCGCCACAACCCGACCAACCCCAAGTGGGCTGACCGCGACCGCTTCGTGCTGTCGAACGGCCATGGCTCGATGCTGATCTATGCCCTGTTGCACCTGACCGGCTACGACTTGTCGATGGACGACATCAAGCAGTTCCGCCAGTTGCATTCGAAGACGCCTGGCCACCCCGAATACGGCTACGCGCCTGGCGTTGAAACCACGACGGGCCCCCTCGGCCAGGGCATCACCAATGCCGTCGGCATGGCGATGGCGGAAAAGATCCTCGCCGCCGAATTCAACAAGCCCGGCCACACCATCGTCGACCATCACACCTATGTGTTCATGGGCGACGGCTGCATGATGGAAGGCATCTCGCATGAAGCCTGCGCGCTGGCCGGCACCTGGAAACTCGGCAAGCTGATCGCGTTCTGGGACGACAACGGCATCTCGATCGATGGCCACATCGAACACTGGTATACCGACGACACGGCCAAGCGCTTCGAGGCCTATGGCTGGCAGGTCATCCCCCATGTCGACGGGCACAACGTGGTCGCGCTCGAGGCCGCCATCCAGGCTGCCAAGGCCGAAACCGGCAAGCCGACCCTGATCTGCTGCAAGACCATCATCGGCAAGGGCTCGCCCAACAAGGAAGGCACGCACGACGTGCACGGCGCCGCGCTGGGCCACGACGAAGTCGAGGCGACCCGCAAGCACATCGGCTGGAATCACCCGGCGTTCGAGGTGCCCGCCGACATCTACGCCGGCTGGGACGCCAAGACCAAGGGCCAGGGACTGGAAACCTTGTGGAACAACAAGTTCGCCGAGTACAGGAAGGCCTATCCGGCCGAGGCTGCCGAGTTCGAGCGTCGCATGAAGGGCGAGCTGCCTGCCAACTGGAAAGCCCATGTTTCGGCAAAACTGTCCGAGATCAATTCCAAGGCCGAAACCGTCGCCACCCGCAAGGCCAGCCAGATCGCGATCAATGCGCTGGCTCCCGCGCTGCCCGAATTTCTCGGCGGCTCGGCCGACCTGACCGGTTCCAACCTGACCAACTGGACGGGCTGCCATCCGGTGCGTCACGGCAACCCCGGCAACTACATCAGCTACGGCGTGCGTGAATTCGGCATGGCCGCGATCATGAACGGCATGGCGCTGCATGGCGGCCTGCTGCCGTTCGGCGGCACCTTCCTGATGTTTTCCGAGTACTCGCGCAACGCCATCCGCATGGCTGCGCTGATGAAACAGCGCGTGATCCACGTGTTCACCCACGACTCCATCGGCCTCGGCGAAGACGGCCCGACCCATCAGCCGGTCGAGCAGACCGCCACCCTGCGCATGATCCCGAACATCGACGTCTGGCGTCCGTGCGACACCGTCGAGACGCTGGTCGGCTGGGTCGCCTCGGTGGAACGCAGCACCGGCCCGACCTGCCACATCCTGTCCCGCCAGAACCTGCCGTTCATGGCGCGTGACGCTGCCACCATGGCCAATATCGAAAAGGGCGGCTACGTGCTCAGGGATGCTGCGGGCGCCAAGGCCGTCATCATCGCCACCGGCTCCGAAGTCGAGCTGGCGGTGAAGGCGCAGGAAGCGCTGGCTGCCGAAGGCATCGCGGTGCGCGTGGTGTCGATGCCGTCGACCAACACCTTCGACCGTCAGGATGCCGCGTACCGCGAAAGTGTCCTGCCCAAGGGTCTGCCGCGTGTCGCCGTCGAAGCCGGCGTCACCGATTTCTGGCGCAAGTACGTGGGCCTCGAAGGCGCCGTCATCGGCATCGATACCTTCGGCGAGTCCGCTCCGGCGCCTGCGCTGTTCAAGGAATTCGGCATCACCGCTGAAGCCGTCACGGCTGCGGTCAAGGGCGTGCTGTAAAGACTGGGGGCCACGGACCGGGAACCGGGATCCAGGGAAAAGGCGCGGGCGCAGCCCGGTCCATCCCTGGCCTTTGAATCCTGGCCCCTAAATCCTCAAAGAGATTTTCACTCACTGGAGACTGCAAATGGCAATCAAAGTTGGTATCAATGGTTTTGGCCGCATCGGCCGCATGGTGTTCCGGGCTGTTGCGAAGGATTTCCCCAACATCGAGATCGTCGCCATCAACGACCTGCTCGCCGCCGACTACCTGGCGTACATGCTGAAGTACGACTCGGTCCACGGCAACTTCAAGGGCGACATCGCGGTTGAAGGCGGCAACATGGTCGTCAATGGCAAGAAGATCCGCCTGACGGCCGAGCGCGATCCCGCCAACCTGAAGTGGAACGAAGTCGGTGCCGACATCGTCATCGACTGCACCGGTTTCTTCCTGACGACCGAGTCGTGCGAAGCCCATATCAAGGCGGGCGCCAAGAAGGTCGTGCAATCCGCACCGTCCAAGGACAGCACCCCGATGTTCGTCTACGGCGTCAACCACGAAACCTACGCCGGCCAGGCGATCGTTTCGGCCGCTTCGTGCACCACCAACTGCCTGGCGCCCATCGCCAAGGTGCTGCATGACAACTGGGGCATCAAGCGTGGCCTGATGTCGACCGTGCACGCCGCCACCGCCACCCAGAAGACCGTTGACGGCCCGTCCGCCAAGGACTGGCGCGGCGGCCGCGGCATCCTGGAAAACATCATCCCGTCGTCGACCGGCGCCGCCAAGGCCGTCGGCAAGGTGCTGCCGGCGCTGAACGGCAAGCTGACCGGCATGGCTTTCCGCGTACCGACTTCCGACGTGTCCGTGGTCGACCTGACCGTCGAACTCGAGAAGCCCGCCAAGTACGAGGACATCTGCAAGGCGATGAAAGCTGCCTCGCAGTCGGGCGACATCAGCAAGACCCTGGGCTACACCGACGAGAAGGTCGTTTCGACCGACTTCCGCGGCTGCGGCTATTCCTCGATCTTCGACGCCGAAGCCGGCATCGCGCTCGACGACACCTTCGTCAAGGTCGTGTCCTGGTACGACAACGAGTACGGCTACACCTGCAACATGCTTCGCTTCGTCGAGCACGTGGCGAAGTGAGGGACTAGGGGCTAGGAGTCGGGGACTGGAGGGCGTCGTGCGTGCTGTGCCCGCATGCGCGATCGGGGCGCGGCCCATCGGCCGCACCACTCCTGGTCCACAAATCCTGGCCCCTGGCCTCTGAGCAGTGAGCCTTAAGGCCTGGCGCGGCGATACGCGGCGCGCCAACCCTTAAACCTTACCTACAGGAGAACACCCATGGCATTCATCCGCGTCACCGATCTCGATCTGGCAGGCAAGCGCGTCTTCATTCGCGCCGACATGAACGTGCCGGTCAAGGACGGCAAGGTCACGTCCGACGCCCGCATCACCGCCTCGATGCGCACCATCGAGCACTGCCTCAAGGCCGGCGCCAAAGTCATGGTCACGTCGCACCTCGGCCGTCCGACCGAGGGTGAATTCAAGGAAGAGGATTCCCTGAAGCCCGTGGTCGACGTCATCGCGCAGAAGCTCGGCAAGAACATCCGCCTGATCCGCGAATGGGTCGACGGCGGCTTCGACGTCGCCGACGGCGAGCTCGTGGTGCTCGAAAACTGCCGCGTCAACAAGGGCGAGAAGAAGAATGTCGACGAGACCGCCAAGAAATACGCTGCGCTGTGCGACGTGTTCGTGATGGATGCCTTCGGCACCGCGCACCGCGCCGAAGCCTCGACCCACGGCATCGCCAAGTTCGCGCCGACCGCGGCGGCCGGCATCCTGCTGACGGAGGAACTCGACGCGCTGGCCAAGGCGCTGGCCAACCCGGCACGCCCGATGGTGGCGATCGTCGGCGGCAGCAAGGTTTCGACCAAGCTGACCGTGCTCGAGGCGCTGTCCGAGAAGGTCGACCAGCTGGTCGTCGGCGGCGGCATCGCCAACACCTTCCTCGCCGCCATGGGCAAGAACGTCGGCAAGTCGCTGTGCGAACACGACCTGATCCCCACCGCCAAGACGCTGATCGACAAGATGGCCGCGCGCGGCGCCTCGATTCCCATCGCCGTCGACGTGGTCTGCGGCAAGCAGTTCGACGCCAACGAGCCCGCCGTGCTGAAGAGCGCCGACGAAGTGGCCGACGACGACATGATCTTCGACATCGGCCCGAAGAGCGCGCAGGAACTCGCCGACATCATCGCCAAGGCCGGCACCATCGTCTGGAACGGCCCGGTCGGCGTGTTCGAATTCGACCAGTTCGGCGAAGGCACCAAGACCGTCTCGATGGCGATCGCCAACGCACCGGGCTTCAGCCTGGCAGGCGGCGGCGACACCATCGCCGCGATCCAGAAGTACGACATCTACGACAAGGTGAGCTACATTTCGACCGCCGGCGGCGCCTTCCTCGAATACCTGGAAGGCAAGGTTCTTCCGGCCGTGGCGATTCTGGAGGAACGCGCGAAAGGCTAGGACTGCCAGGAAACCCGAGGGGGCGCGCTGCGCCCCCTCGAGTTTTCGGCTTTCTCCTTGACCCCAGCGCCCCGCATCATGATTCGTAGAACCAAAATCGTCGCCACCCTCGGTCCTGCCTGCTCCGATCCGAAAGTTCTGGATCGCATGATGGAAGCGGGAATCGATGTCGTGCGCCTCAACTTTTCCCACGGCTCGCCGCAGGACCATATCGACCGCGCCGAGCTGGTGCGTTCCCTGGCCCGCGCACGCGGCAGGGCGGTCGGCGTGCTGGTCGACCTGCAGGGCCCGAAGATCCGCATCGGCAAGTTCAAGGACGGCAAGATCACGCTGGTCAATAACGATATCTTCATTCTCGATGCTGCCTGTCCGCTGGGCGACCAGACGCGCGTCGGGCTCGACTACAAGGAGTTGCCGAACGACGTCAGCCGCGGCGTCACCCTGCTGCTGGACGATGGCCGCATCGAACTGTGGGTCGAGGAAGTCAGGGGCTCGGAAATCGTCTGCAAGGTCGTGCACGGCGGCGTGCTGTCCAACAACAAGGGCATCAATCGCAAGGGAGGCGGCCTGTCAGCCGCCGCGCTGACCGAGAAGGATATCGAGGACATCAGGACTGCAGCGGCATTGAGCGCCGATTATCTGGCGGTATCGTTTCCGCGTTCCGCAGCCGACATGCGCCAGGCGCGCGAACTGTTGCGCGCGGCCGGTGGCAAGAGCCAGCTCGTTGCCAAGATCGAGCGCTCCGAGGCCATCGAGCACCTTGAGGAGATTCTCGAGGCGTCGGATGCCATCATGGTCGCCCGCGGCGACCTCGGCGTCGAAGTCGGCGATGCCGCGGTGCCGGCCCTGCAGAAGCGCATGATCCGCATGGCGATCGAGCGCAACAAGGTGGTCATCACCGCGACCCAGATGATGGAGTCGATGATCAACAGCTCGATCCCGACCCGGGCCGAAGTGTCGGACGTTGCCAACGCGGTGCTCGACGGCACCGATGCGGTCATGCTCTCGGCCGAAACGGCCGCCGGCCAATATCCGGTCGAGGCGGTGCAAGCGATGGACCGGGTCTGCCGCGAGGTCGAAAAGGAAGCCGAACCCGACTTTTCCGGGGCCCGTCTTGATCACAGCTTCCTGCGCCCGGACGAGGCGATTGCGATGTCGTCCGTCTTTACTTCGGTGCATCTCAACATCAAGGCCATTGCCGCCCTGACCGAGTCCGGCAACACCTGCCTGTGGATGAGCCGTCTGTCGACCCAGGTGCCGATTTATGCCTTGACACCCGAAGTCCAAACCCGTAGAAAAGTCACTCTTTTCCGCGGCGTTTACCCGATCAACCTGAAAACCGCCAGCAAGGACCGCGATGTCCTGCTGTCCGAAGCCGAGGAGGAACTGCGGCGGCGCGGTGCGGTGCGCGAGGGCGACCTGATCCTGCTGACCATTGGCGAACCCATCGGCCAGTCGGGCGGCACCAACACCATGAAGATCGTTCGCGTGGGCAACTCCAAGAAATCCTGATTTTCTTAACATTTGCTGCACATTTTTTAACCTAGGAGACTGAAATGGCCCTGATTTCCCTTCGTCAACTGCTCGACCACGCCGCTGAAAACGGCTACGGCCTGCCGGCGTTCAACGTCAACAACATGGAACAAGTGAAGGCGATCATGGAAGCCGCCGCCGCGGTGGACAGCCCCGTGATCCTGCAAGGTTCCGCCGGTGCGCGTTCCTACGCCGGCGAGCCCTTCCTGCGCCACCTGATTCTGGCGGCGATCGAAATGTATCCGCAGATCCCCATCTGCATGCACCAGGACCACGGCGCAAGCCCGAGCATCTGCTTCCGCTCGATCCAGTCGGGCTTCAGCTCGGTGATGATGGACGGCTCGCTCATGGAAGACGCCAAGACCCCGTCCAGCTATGAGTACAACGTCGATACCACCCGCAAGGTGGTCGACCTGGCCCATGCCTGCGGCGTGTCGGTCGAGGGCGAACTGGGCTGCCTGGGCTCGCTCGAATCCGGCATGGCCGGCGAGGAAGACGGCCACGGCGCCGAAGGCAAGCTGTCCCACGACCAGCTGCTGACCGACCCCAACGAAGCCGCCGACTTCGTCAAGAAGACCAAGGTCGATGCCCTGGCCATCGCCATCGGCACCTCCCACGGCGCCTACAAGTTCACCCAGAAGCCCACCGGCAAGGTGCTGCGCATCGACCGCGTGAAGGAAATCCACGCTCGCATCCCCAACGTGCACCTGGTCATGCACGGCTCATCGTCCGTGCCCGAAGACTGGCTCGCCATCATCAACAGCTACGGTGGCGACATGGGCCAGACCTACGGCGTACCGGTCAGCGAAATCGTTGAAGGCATCAAGAGCGGCGTGCGCAAGGTCAACATCGACACCGACCTGCGCATGGCATCCACCGGCGCCATCCGCAAGCACCTGGCCGAGAACAAGTCGAACTTCGATCCGCGCAAGTTCCTCAAGGAAGCGACCAAGGGCATGAGCGAAATCTGCAAGGCGCGCTACGAAGCCTTCGGCGCCGCGGGACAGGCGAGCAAGATCAAGCGGGTCTTCAACCTCGAAGAAATGCAGAAGCGCTACGACAAGGGCGAACTCGATCCCAAGGTCAACTGATCATCAGTCGACTGGAACCAGGGGGCGCTGCGGCGCCCCTTTTTTCTTTGGCAGGTCCGAAGCACCAAGCTGGACAGGATATCCCGCTATCAATATAATAATTTTCTTATATTTATATCCCGTTAACGGAGTGTCGTCATGAAACAGTTTGCCGCCCTGATCGCCCTGGCCTTTCCCCTGTACGCCGTCCCCGCGCATGCCAGCCTGGAACTGGCCACCAAGAGCAAATGCACGACCTGCCACCAAGTCGACAAGAAGATGGTCGGCCCGTCCTTCAAGGATGTCTCCGCCAAGTACAAGGGCCAGAAAACGGCCGAAGCTGCGCTGGCCAACAGCATGCTGAAGGGCTCCAGCGGCAAGTGGGGCAAGATTCCGATGCCGCCGCAGAAGATTTCTCCGGCGGACGCGCAGAAACTGTCGAAGTGGATTCTGTCGCTGTAAGGGGCTGAACCGGGCTGCACGGCGATTGCCGCCGCCCAGTCCGGCATCCCGGAGATCAGCCCAGCATCGCCTTCAAGGCGGCAAGCCGGTCGCTGCCGCTGGCCCGGGCGTCCGGGTCCGCGGCCTTGTCAGGCTGCCGCACATCGTCCCCAAGCTCATCGATGAAGCGCGACGGGTCGCAGGCCACCGTCTCGCGCGCACGCTTGCGCCGCGCGCAGTATGAGAGCGTCAGCGACTTCCTGGCACGCGTCACGCCGACGTACATCAGGCGCCGCTCCTCTTCGAGCCTGCCCTCGTCCACCGCATCACGGTGCGGCAGGATGTTTTCCTCGACGCCGACCAGAAACACGTGGCCGAACTCCAGGCCCTTGGCGGCGTGCAGAGTCGACAGCCGCACTGCGTTGGGTTCCTCGTCTTCGCGGCCTTCCAGCAGCGTGATCAACGCGATGGTCTGGGTCAGCTGCAGCAGATCCTTCTCGTCTTCCTCGCCCTTCTTCGCAATCCAGGCGGCGAATTCGCGCACGTTGTCCCAGCGCGACTGCGCGGCGCGCTGGTCGTCCTGGTCGAACAGCCAGGCCTCGTAGCCGATGGCCTGGAGCAGGTCGTCGAGCAGTTCGCCAGCCGGCTCGCGTGCGACGCGTGCCTCGAAACGATTGATGAACTGGCAGAACTCGACCAGCGGCGCCAGCTGGCGTTCGCCGATCTGCGCGGCGGCGGCGGCCGAGAACACCGCCTCGAACAGGCTCACGTGCAGCGTCGCAGCGACCTGCCCGAGCTTCTCCAGCGTGGCCGCGCCGACGCCCCGCCGGGGCGTGGTCACGGCACGAATGAAGGCCGGGTCGTCGTCGCCGTTGGCGATCAGCCGCAGATAGGCGATCACGTCCTTGATCTCGCTCTTGTCGAAGAAGGACTGGCCGCCCGATAGCTGGTAGGGCACCTTCTCGTTGCGCAGGGCCTGCTCGAACACGCGCGACTGGTAGTTGCCGCGATAGAGGATCGCGTAGTCGCGCCATTCGGTGCGGTGCTGGAACTTGTGCGACAACAGGCGCATGACCACCGACTCGGCCTCGTGCTCGTCGTCGCGCGTCGGCATGACCTGCAACGCGTCGCCGTGGCCGAGATCGCTCCACAGACGCTTTTCGAACAGCTTGGGGTTGTTCGAAATCAGGCTGTTGGCGGCTTTCAGGATGCGCACGGTCGAGCGGTAGTTCTGCTCCAGCTTGACCACATGCAGATGCGGATAATCCTCGCGCAGCTGGCGCAGATTGTCGGCCGAGGCGCCGCGCCAGCCGTAGATCGCCTGGTCGTCGTCGCCCACCGCAGTGAACGCGGCACGCACGCCGGTGAGCTTCTGCAGCAGCCGGTATTGCGCGACGTTGGTGTCCTGGTATTCGTCGACCAGGATGTGGCGCAGCCGGTTCTGCCATTTGTCGCGCAATTCGGGGTGACGGTCGAGCAGTTCTGCAGGCAGGCGGATCAGGTCGTCGAAGTCGACTGCCTGATAGGCACGCAGCGTGCCGTCGTAACGGTCGTAGATCCTGGCGTAGGCCCGCGCATTGTCGTCCTCGGCGCCCTGCAAGGCGGCAGCCGGCGACTTCAGTTCGTTCTTCCACAACGAAATGCGCGTCATGGCACGGCGGATTTCCTGCTTGTCGGTGGTCTTGAGGATTTCCGAGACGATGCCCATCGCATCGGCCGAATCGAGGATGGAAAACGCCGGCTTCAGCTCGGCGAATGCCGCGTCCTCGCGCAGCATGCGCAACCCCATCGAATGGAAGGTGGTGACGATCAGCCCCTTGGTGTTGACACCCTGGGTCAGCTTCGCCGCGCGTTCCTGCATTTCGCGCGCGGCCTTGTTGGTGAAAGTGATGGCGGCGATCGACCCCGGCCGGTAACCGCAATCGCCGATCAGGTAGGCGATCTTGTGGGTGATGACGCGGGTCTTGCCCGAGCCGGCGCCGGCCAGCACCAGCAGGGGGCCATCCAGATATTTGGCCGCTTCGCGCTGCGGCGGGTTCAGTGCCGAGAGCAGACTCATGCGGCCGCAGCGGTGCCGTATTCGCGGTCGAGGTAGGCGATGATGGCGCTTGAATCGAGCATCCAGCGGGCCTGGCCATCGGGGTCGCGGATCTGCAGGCAGGGTACCTGCGGTTTGCCACAGGCCGCTATCAGGGCGGCCCGGTGGGCCGGGTCGTGCTGTGCATCGCGCAGCTCGATCTTGAGCGACAGCCGCCGGATGGTGCGCCGGGTCTTCAGGCAGAACGGGCAGGTGGGGAAGTGATACAGCGCGAGATGCCGGGTCCGGGCGTCGACGGCCTGCTGCTCGGCGTCAGGGCGCACGATGCCCCTGGGCCGGACGAGCCAGTCGTATAGCAGCACAAACGGGCCGAGGACGATGCGGAGGGTTCTGAAAAACAGGCGGATCAGCGGCTTCATGGCGCGGGTGTCACATAAGTTTGAGGGCAGGGCGCTATGATGCGGGTCAACACAGCACAAGTTTCGAGCCCGTATTTTATATGCCCACCTATGCCATTGGCGACCTTCAGGGATGCCTCGAACCTCTTTTGCGCCTGCTGGACAAGCTGAAATTCGACCCGGCCTCCGACCAGCTGCTGTTTGCAGGCGACCTGGTCAATCGCGGGCCGGATTCGCTCGAGGTGCTGCGCTTGCTCAGAAGTCTGGGGGACAAGGCGATCTGCGTGCTCGGTAATCACGACCTGCACCTGCTCGCACTATCGGAAGGCTTTGGCCGCATGCGCAAGGGCGACACGCTCGACGCGACCCTGGCCGCCCCGGATCGTGCCGAGCTGCTGCGCTGGTTGCGCCGGCAGCCGCTGGCCTGGCGCCACGATGGTTATGTGATGGTGCATGCGGGCGTGCTGCCGGCCTGGACCTTGGACGACATCATGGCGCGCGCCGGGGAGGCCGAGGCGGCCTTGCAGGGCGCTCATTACCGCGACTTTTTCGAACGCATGTACGGCAACGCCCCGATCGCCTGGGATGACGGTCTGCAGGGAATCGAGCGCCTGCGCGTGATCGTCAATGCGTTCACGCGCCTGCGCTATTGCTCGCCGCAGGGCGAAATGGAGTTCAACCACAAGGGCGCGCCGGGAACCCAGCCGTCCGGCTGGCTGCCATGGTTCGCCGTGCCGGGACGCAGGAGCACCGAGGCGACGTTCATCATCGGGCACTGGTCGACGCTCGGCCTGGTCAACCGGTCCGACCTGATCGCGCTCGACACGGGCTGCCTCTGGGGCGGCGGACTGACCGCCGTCAGGCTGGAAGACCGGCGGGTGTACGTCGTGCAGTGTCCGCTGATGCTGCGCCCCGACCGTCCTAAGCTTGAGCGTCAGGCGACGCGCCCCGCGCGGGGGAAATCCCCAAGAGCCTAGCGCAGGCGACCTCTGCCCGGGCCGCCAGCTCGCGACGGTGGCCATCGGGCGGGATGGGGTCGCCGAAATCCAGTTCGGCGATGATGCCGGGTTCCGCGACGATGCGCTTGAGGCTCTGCCACAGGCTCATCTCGTCGATATACGCAGGGGTCGCGCTGTACTCGCCGGCGAGCGTCCGATAGCGCAGGGCAGCCGGCACGATGGGGCAGTTCAGCTCGACGGCCGGTTGCAGCAGCGAGGGCAGGAAGCGCCGCAGCCCACGGCCGTCGCTGGTCGTGCCCTCCGGAAAAACCGCGACCCAGGCGCCGTCCTGCATCAGCCGGCGCATGTCGGCGTTGATGCGTGCGGTATCGGCGCGGCGGCCGCGCTCGATGAACAGCGTGCCGGCCTTGTGCGCGAGCCAGCCCGCAACCGGCCACTTTCGTACCTCCGACTTGGAGACGAAGTGCACGCGGCGGGTGGCGAGGATCAGGTAGATGTCGAGCCACGAC
This sequence comes from Thiobacillus sp., assembly GCA_041912015.1. Lineage (GTDB taxonomy): Bacteria > Pseudomonadota > Gammaproteobacteria > Burkholderiales > Thiobacillaceae > Thiobacillus. The sequence continues at coordinate 38,740 of JAYRNU010000081.1, forward strand.
ACGTGGTTGCAGACGAGCAGCGCGCCGCCCGGCAACGTCGGCGCCTGGCCGAGGCGAACCTGCACGCCCAGTATCCTGAGCAGTCGCCGCGACCATTGCGTGATGAGGCGGTCGCGTCGTGCACTGCCGAGCAGCGGCCACAGCGTTCCCGCCAGCGCCACACCCCAGACGAGATGCAGCAGCAGCAGGCCGATGCGCATAGAACGGCGCCAGGCAACGGTTGGATCGGCAAAAGGCATGCGCGCATTGTAAGGTGCTCCGTGCGGCCGTCCCACCGGCCCTGCTGCGCAGTCAGCCTGCATGGGTGCCCGTCATGTCAGCCAGCGGGCGAAACGCTTACCCGCAAGGGGCAGGCCGTGGTTGTAAAGCCGCTGAAGCGTCAACAACCACGCTCTACCCGCAAGGGGCAGGCCGTGGTTGTAAAGCCGCTGAAGCGTCAACAACCACGCTCTACCCGCAAGGGGCAGGCCGTGGTTGTCCCGCTCCGGGGATTAATGCAGCCGCTAAAGCCCTGAAGG
>JAYRNU010000082.1:0-24674 GCA_041912015.1 Thiobacillus sp.
CGGTGACGCGCACCATCACCAAGCCCACGCACATGATCGGCGGCTACGCGCAGTTGGCCTACGGCTTCAACTACTACGGTACGGTGGGTTCCAACCGCGACGAGTACGTGATCGTGCGCAAGATGAAGCAGGTCGACTGGATGGAAGGTCCGCTGGTCGAGCGCTGAGCATAAACAAGGGTTTCGAGGTTAGGCGTCTCCCGCCTCCTCACCCGCGCTAACTCTCTCCGGCGCGGGCTTTTTACAACGACCAGGGGTGCGTCCCCTGGCAGGCAAGGAGTAAGACATGAAAGTGCGTGCGCAAATTGCCATGGTGCTGAACCTCGACAAGTGCATCGGTTGCCATACCTGCTCGATCACGTGCAAGAACGTATGGACGTCGCGTGAAGGCGTGGAATACACCTGGTTCAACAACGTCGAATCCAAGCCCGGCATCGGCTATCCCAAGCAGTGGGAAAACCAGGATGTCTGGAATGGGGGCTGGCGGCGCAAGCCGGACGGCACGATCGAGCCGCGCCAGGGCAGCAAGCTGAAGATTCTCGCCAACATCTTCGGCAACCCCAACCTGCCGGAAATCGACGATTATTACGAGCCCTTCACCTACGACTACCAGCACCTGCAGAAGGCGCCGCTGTCGCAGACGCCGCCGACCGCGCGTCCGGTCTCGGCGATCACCGGCGAAAAGATGGACAAGATCCACTGGGGTCCGAACTGGGAGGACGATCTCGGCGGCGAGTTCTCCTCGCGCGGGCGCGACAAGAACTTCGACAACGTGCAGAAGGAAATGCACGCGACCTTCGAGAACACCTTCCTGATGTACCTGCCGCGCCTGTGCGAGCATTGCCTCAATCCGACCTGCGTCGCGTCGTGCCCCTCCGGCTCGATCTACAAGCGCGAGGAAGACGGCATCGTGCTGGTCGACCAGGACAAGTGCCGCGGCTGGCGCATGTGCATATCCGGCTGTCCGTACAAGAAGATCTACTACAACTGGAAGTCGGGCAAGGCCGAGAAGTGCATCTTCTGCTATCCGCGCATCGAGGCGGGCCAGCCGACCGTCTGCTCGGAATCCTGCGTCGGCCGCATCCGCTACCTCGGCGTGATCCTGTACGACGCCGACCGCATCGAGGAAGCCGCCAGCGTCAGCGACGAGAAGGAGCTCTACGAAGCGCAGCTGAAAATTTTCCTCGATCCCAGCAATCCCGAGGTCATCGCCGCCGCTCGCGCCGAGGGCATCCCGGAAGCCTGGCTCGACGCCGCGGTGAAGTCGCCGATCTACAAGATGGCGATCGACTGGAAGATCGCCTTCCCGCTGCACCCGGAATACCGGACGCTGCCGATGGTGTGGTACGTGCCGCCGCTCTCGCCGATCCAGGCCGCGGCCGAGTCGGGCCAGATGGGGATGAACGGCATCATTCCGGACACGAAATCGCTGCGCATCCCGATCACCTATCTCGCCAACCTGCTGACCGGCGGCAAGGAAAAGCCGGTGATCACGGCGCTCGACCGCCTGCTGGCGATGCGCGCCTACATGCGCGGCAAGTCGGTCGACGGCAAGCCCAACACCGCCGCGCTCGACCAGGTCGGGCTCACTTCCGCGCAGGCCGACGAGATGTACCGCTATCTGGCGATCGCCAACTACGAGGACCGCTTCGTCATTCCGAGCGGTCACCGCGAAGAGACGATCAATACCTTCGAGGAAAAGTCGAGCTGCGGCTTCACGTTCGGCAACGGCTGCTCCGACGGCGTGTCGCCCAAGACCAGCCTGTTCGGCAACCGCCGGAATGCGGTTCCGGTCGACCTGTCGCAACTGCACGCCCGGAAGAAGACCGGTTAAGGAGCCCTCGCGATGAAAACCTTCAAAGTCCTGTCCCTGTTGCTGATGTATCCGGAGACCGACTGGCTCGATGCGCTGCCTGAACTGGGAGCGGCACTGGAAAGCGAGGCCGGAATCAACGGCAACGCTGCTCGCCGCCTGGCGCCGCTGTTCGACCTCCTCGGCAGATCCAGGCTGATCGCCCTGCAGGAAAACTATGTCGCCACCTTCGACCGCAATCCGTCGCACTCGCTGCACCTGTTCGAGCACATACACGGCGAATCGCGCGACCGCGGCTCGGCGATGATCGATCTGCTCGAGGAATACTGGAAGCACGACTTCGACGCCAGTTCTACCGAACTGCCGGACTACGTGCCGCTGTTCCTCGAGTTCCTGTCGCTGCTGCCGGTCGACGAGGCACTGGCGCTGCTCGGCGACGCGGTCCATGTGCTCGCCGCCATCGGCCGCAAGCTCGACGCCAACGGCAGCCCCTACGCCACGGTGTTCCAGCTGCTGGAAACCCTGTCTCCCGTGGCGGCGCAGGCACTGGTCGAACCACCGGTACGCGACATGGACGAGGCCATGGAGCTTTTCGGCCCATCCATCGACGGCGTCGAGCCTTTGATGAACCCCCGCCCGCAAGTAGCGGTGGTGCAAATGCCGGCCTCACGACGCCAGGCCACCGCGGTCCGGACGCATTAATTTCAGGAGGGTTTGGAAATGTCCAATTTTCACAATTTCATGTTCGGAATCTATCCCTACATCGCGCTATCCATTTTTCTGCTCGGCAGCCTGGTCCGTTTCGACCGCGAGCAGTACACGTGGAAAAGCGATTCGTCGCAGCTGTTGCGCGCAAGGCAGCTGCGCCTCGGCAGCAACCTGTTCCACATCGGCATCCTGTTCCTGTTCTTCGGCCACATGATCGGGCTGCTGACGCCGCACTGGCTTTATGAATCGTTCGGCCTGTCGACGCCCAACAAGCAGATGCTCGCCATCATTTCGGGCGGTACCGCCGGCCTGCTGTGCTTCGCCGGCGTCGCCATCCTGCTGCACCGGCGCCTGACCGATCCCCGCATCCGTGCCACCAACAAGCCGATGGACATCTTCATCATGCTGTGGATTCTGGCGACCCTTTTGCTCGGCCTGATCTCCATCCTGTTCTCGCTGCAGCACACCGAGGGCGGCGTGATGCTGGCGCTCGGCGCCTGGGCGCAGCACATCGTGACCCTGCGCGGCGGCGCCGCGGAGTTCATCATCGGCGTGCCGCTCATCTACAGGATTCACCTGTTCTTCGGCATGACGCTGTTCGTGCTGTTCCCGTTCTCGCGACTGGTGCACGTATGGAGCGGATTCGCTTCGGTGGGCTACATGACGCGTGCCTGGCAGCTGGTGCGACCGCGGGGATGATGATGAAGCTTGATGCCAGTGCGACAAGGCGCTCCCTCGACACCCCGCGCTCACGCAAGGAATGCGGGGACAAGCAATACGCTTCGCACGCCCAAACCGACTTAAGGAGACTCAAATGACCCATGTTGCCATTCTGGGTGCCGGCATCGCCGGCGTGCCGGCCGCCTACGCCCTGAAATCACGGCTCGGGCCCAAGGACAAGATCACAGTCATCTCGGACAAGGACTATTTCCACTTCGTGCCGTCCAATCCCTGGGTGGCCATGGGCTGGCGCAACCGCTCCGACATCGCCTTTCCGATCGAACCGATCCTCCGGGAACACGGCATCCAGTTCATCCATAGCCGGGTCAAACGCATCCAGCCCGACGTCATCCAGATCGACCTGGAGAATGGCGACTCGGTGTTCTACGACTATCTGCTGATCACCACCGGCGCCGAGGGCGCTTTCGACGAGGTGCCCGGCCTGGCCGAGCATACCCACTCGGTACTGAACATCGAACAGGCCGAGGCGGCACTCGCCGCCTACAAGGAATTCACCAAGAACCTCGGACCGATCGTGATCGGCGCGGTACAGGGGTCCAGCATTCTCGGACCCGTCTACGAGTATGCCTTCCTGGCGGATGCGGACCTGAAGCGCCGCAATATCCGCGGACGCGTTCCGATTACGCTGGTGACGCCCGAGCCCTGGCCGGGCCACCTCGGCCTCGGGGATATCGGTGCAAGCCGCCGAGCAGTGGAAGCCGCGCTCGCCGACAATCAGATCAGAATCATCTGCAATGCACGCACCCTGAGCGTGGACGCCGACGCGATCCATATTGCCGAGCTCGACGCAGACGGAAACGAAAAGGCGACACATGACCTGCCTTATGCCTACTCGGTCTACTGGCCAGCGTTCCGTGGCGTGGCCGGCGTGCGCACGGCCTCGGAACTGGTAAACAAGAGGGGTCTGGTCGAGGTGGACGAATACATGCGAAACCGGTCCTTCAACAACGTCTTCGCGGCTGGCATCTGCACGGTTCATGGCATCGTCGACAGGACTCCGCTGGAAGTCGGCGCACCCGATTCGGTGTATTCGATCCAGAACGAAGTCGGTACGGCGGTGTTCAACATCGTCGCCAGCATTTATGGCGAAACGATGGTCAGCAATATCCCTCAACGCGCCAAATGGCTGTCGGACATGGGGGATACCGGTGCTGCCTACCTGGCCGGGCCGCAGGTGCCGCTGCGCGACATCAACTGGATGCGCCAGGGCCGCTGGGTGCATCTGGCGAAGGTCGATTTCGAGAAATACTTCATCAACAAGATCCGTCTCAAGCCTGCCGCACCATCGTCTTCCATCGCCTCCAGGATCGCCAATGTCATGAGCCAGGCCACTGCCGGAAGGACGGAAGGCGCCATGCAGGCTTCCGTAGTGGCGGCCAAACACATGGAGCTGAATCTTGGCCGCGACGCTCTCTTCGAGCTGCGTGCGCTGGCCCGGACGGTAGACCAGGCGCCGGCCGTGCTCGCCTCCGACCTGCTGTCGGCCGCAGTGGCCGATGCCAAGACCTACTTGAGCGAAGCGGGCGTCGACAAACTGGAACGGGCCCGGCGCGAACTGCTGGTGGAGGAGCTTCCGGAACGTCAGCCGGGCGTCGAATTCCACGGCGGTGGGACCTGATGCCTGTTCGATGACTTTTATATCGCAAACAGACCAAGGAAAGATGAGACCAAGCATGAGTACCGACATGCCCGAGCGCGATGCCGAAGGCTATCTGGTCGAGCCAGGCGACTGGACCGAGGATGTGGCCAGAAAGCTGGCAAGCGAAGAGAACATCGAACTCAACGACGACCACTGGGACACGATCCGCTTCATGCGCGAATACTTTGACGAGCACCAGGTCATCGCCGACGCCCGATTCGTCATCAAGCATTTGTCGGCGCGCGTGGGAAAGGATGCCCAGAAGCGGCTGTTCGACCTGTATCCCTACGGCTACGTGAAGCAAGCCTGCAAGATCGCCGGCATGCGACGTCCGCGCGCCTGGAGCACGGGTTGACCCGCAGCGCGGGCAGGTGGCCCGGATTTCCGATTCGTGCCATGCAACCTGAGGGGATGCATCACATGTCGTTTTATGCCCTGACTGACTGATTGAAGGTGATCGATGATCGAACCCGTCGCGCTCAAGGATTTCTTCGTGACCTTCTTCTCGGCGGCCATGGTGATTCTGAGCGGCGCGCTGTATGCCCTGCTGTTTGCCTACGCGCGCGTCAGACAGCGACCTGGCCTGATGCCGCTGGCATACGCTGCCTATGCCGGGCTGGTGGCATCGGTGCTGGTGCTGGCGATGGTCGCCAACCTGTTCGCTACCGGCTTCTGGACCTTCATCGTCGCGCTGATGCTGCTCGGCTACCTGCTCGCGCCGCATGCGATCTGGCATCTGTGCGTCGGCACCCATGCTGACGCTGGTCACGAATCCGAGGCCGTGCAACCCCATTCATGAACAACAAGGGAGGGTCAAACATGTCACAGGTCCAATGGTGGGCCTCCGAGTCCTTCTGGCGCAAAACCGCCATCTGGGTCACGGCAGGATCGTTCGTCGCACTCATTTTTCTCACGCTCGACAGCATGTCCGCGATCACCGCGGGTAGCAAACGCGTACCGGCCTATTCGGTGATCAACCACCGCATCGACTATGTGTTCGACGAGCAGCGCAACTTCCAGGTGCCGGTCATCGGCGTCGAGGAACCGCTGTTCGGCAAGAAGCTGAGCGAGCAGGAAGCGGAAGCGCTGGTCAGCCACGGCAAGCTGACCACCCAGGCGAAGAACTGCATGGACTGCCATACCCTGCTCGGCAACGGCGCCTACTACGCGCCCGACCTGACCAAGGCCTGGCTCGATCCGTCGTGGGGCTCGAAGGAAGTGCGCGAGCAGCAGATGGTCGAGTTCCTGATGAATCCGCAGGACCGGCTGCACAACGGCACCGGCCGCCGCATGCCGAACCTCGGCATCACCGAGGAGGAAGCGCGCGCGACGGTGGCCTTCCTGAAGTGGATGTCGTCGATCGACACCAACGGCTTCCCCTACAACTTCAAGCCGATTGATCAATCCGATCCGCCTCCGGCCGCCGCGCCCGCAGAGAACGGTTCCCCGGTTCAACAGCAAGGAGGCTGACATGGCTACGCTCGGAAAGCTCGATAGCGCCAATCTCAACGGCGGCCAGAAACTGGCGGTCAAATACTTCACCGTCGCGCTGGCCCTGTTCGGCGCGCAGATCCTGTTCGGCCTCTTGGCCGGCATCCAGTACCTGAAGCCGGACTTTCTCTATGGGGTGCTCGATTTTTCGATCAACCGCATGGTGCACATCAACGCCATGGTGGTGTGGCTGCTGTATGGCTTCATCGGTTCCACCTACTGGCTGCTGGAAGACGAGGCGGGCGTCCCGGTGGTGGGGCTCAAGCTCGGCAACCTGGTTTTCTGGATCTTCACCCTGGCCGTGGCGGTCGTGGTGGTGGTCTACCTGCTGATCCAGGTCGGCCCCGGCAACGAAGCCTCGCTGTGGCTCATCACCGAAGGCCGCGAATACATCGAGGCGCCGCGCTGGGCCGACATCGGCATCGTGGTGTGCGTGCTGGTGTTCTTCTACAACGTCGCCGCCACCTTCTCGCGGGGTCGCTTCACGGGGGTCGGCGGTGTGCTGGTGCTCGACCTGATCGCGCTGGCGGGCCTTTATCTGGCCGGCATGTTCTACACGCCCAACATCTCGGTCGACCAGTACTGGTGGTGGTGGGTGATCCACCTCTGGGTCGAGGCGACCTGGGAAGTGCTGGTCGGCGCCCTGATGGCCTACGCCCTGATGAAGACCCTGGGCGTGCGCCGCAGGATCGTCGAAACCTGGCTCTACATCGAGGTCGCGCTGATGTTCGGCTCCGGCATCCTCGGCCTTGGACACCACTACTTCTGGATCGGCACGCCGGAATACTGGTTCACCATCGGCGGCTTCTTCTCCGCGCTCGAGCCGATCCCGCTGGTGGCGATGGTGGTGCATTCGGTGTTCGATTCCGGCACCCACAGGATGAAGAACACCAACCATCCGGCGCTGGCGTGGGTCATCGCCCATGCCTTCGGCAACTTCTTCGGCGCCGGGGTGTGGGGCTTCATGCACACCCTGCCGCAGATCAACCTCTACACCCACGGCACCCAGTGGTCCGCCTCGCACGGCCACTTCGCCTTCTTCGGCGCCTACGCCACCCTGGTCATCGCCTTCTTCTACCTCGCCCTGCAGAAATGGCGCGGCAACGTGTGGATGAGTGGCGGAATGGCCGGCGCGTGGCGATGGAAGTGGGCGATGCTGCTGCTCAACCTGGGCATGATCGGCATGGTCATGGCGATGCTGGTGTCGGGCTACGAGCAGTCGCAGATCGAGCGTGCGATCGAAGGATCGTCCTGGGTCGGCTACTTCGTCGCGCAGGCGCACCCCTGGTTCGTGCAGGGCATGTGGTGGCGGCAGATCTTCGGCTGGATGTTCGCCGTCGGCTTTGTGCTGCTGGCGTGGGATCTGCTGACCATCGGACGTGGCGAACGGCGGCCGGCACTGGTTCACGCCGAACCGGCTGCGGCGTGAAGGCCGACGCAGATCCGCCTCCGGCATGAGCACCTCATTCCACAGCATCGATCGTCCCGGCGAGCACGTGCCGCCGGGCGGTCTGGCACCCTTCGCGCTCGGCTTCCGGCCGTTCTTTCTGGCCGCAGGGATCTATGCCGTGCTGCTGATGGCGCAGTGGCTGCTGGTGCTGCGCGGCACCCTTGGTATCGGCGAGATGTCTCCGCTCGTCTGGCACGGCCATGAAATGCTGTTCGGCTTCACCGTGGCGGTGATCGCCGGATTTCTGCTGACGGCCGCGCAGAACTGGACCGGCATCCGCACACCGTCGGGTGCGCCGCTGGCGGCGCTGTTTCTGCTCTGGCTGGCGGGCCGCGCGGGATTTCTGGTTCCAGGCCTGCGACCCTGTCTGGTCGCCACGATCGATGTGGCCTTCCTGCCGGCGCTGGCGCTGGTGCTCGCCGTGCCCATCGTGAAGGCGAAGCAGCTGCATAACTTTCCCTTTCCCGTCATGCTGCTGGCGCTGACCGCCGCCAATGCGCTCGTGCATGGCGGTGCGCTGGGCTGGACGCCCGGCACGGCCAGCATGGGCCTGCATCTTGCCGTCTACGTGGTGGTGACGATGATCGTCGTGATGGGCGGTCGCGTCATCCCGAGTTTCACCGACAACAAGCTGCGTACCCGCGCGCGGCGCTGGAAAAGCATCGAATGGCTGGTGCCGATCGCCACGCTCGGCGCCTTGCTCGCGGCACTGATCGCGCCGGATTCGCCCGTCACCGCGCTGCTCGCTGCAGTCGCCGCGACGGTGCATGTCGTTCGCCTTGTCGGCTGGTACACACCCAGGTACTGGTCGGTGCCGCTGCTGTGGATCCTGCATCTGGGCTATGGCTGGATCGCGCTCGGCTTCGCGCTGCTGGCATTGTCGGCGGCGGGCATCGCGGCAACGGCGGTCAGTTCGCTGCATGCCTTCACCGCCGGCGGCATCGGCGTGCTGACCCTGGGCATGATGGCTCGCGTCTCGCTGGGCCACACCGGTCGAATGCTGGAACCCGCACCGGTCATGACGCGGGCTTTCGTGGCGATCAATCTCGCCGCGTTGATTCGCGTCGCGCTGCCGCTGCTTTTTCCAGGGGTGTACATGCAGATCATGGCTGCGGCCGGGGTGCTGTGGATGGCCGCATTCGGCCTGTTCGTCGTGGTCTACGCACCCATGCTGCTGCGCCCGCGGGTCGACGGCAAGCCGGGCTGACATGACCCGCCTCACCGACCGCATCCACACCTTCGGCCGCGCCATGCTGACACGCCACGGCGAGCGCGTGCACAAGGTCGCGCTCGATGCCGGCTTCACCTGCCCGAATCGCGACGGCAGCAAGGGCATCGGCGGCTGCACCTTCTGCAACAACAAATCCTTCGCCCCCGGCGCACGTGACCCCGCGCCGCTGGCCGCACAGTTCGACCGTGCCCGTGGACGCATCGGACGGCGCACCGGCGCGCACCGCTTCATCGCCTATTTCCAGGCCTACACCAATACCTATGCCCACGTGGACGAACTGCGCGCGCTGTACGACGCCGCGCTCGAGGCGCCCGACATGATCGGGCTGTCGGTCGGCACGCGACCCGACTGCGTGCCGCCGCCGGTGCTCGACCTGCTGGCGGAGTATCGCGAACGCGGTCACGAGGTCTGGCTGGAACTGGGCCTGCAGTCGTCCTTCGATGCCACGCTGGCGCGGGTCAACCGCGGCCACGGTTTCGCCGAATACGAAGCGGCGACCCGGGCGGCGCGGTCGCGCGGCATTCCGGTGTGCTGCCACCTCATCGTCGGCCTGCCGGGCGAGACCGCCGCCCATAGCCACATCAGCCTCGACCGCGTGCTCGAGGTCGGCGTCGATGGCCTCAAGCTGCATCCGCTGCACGTCGTGAAACATACCCGGCTCGCCATCGAATGGACGCGCGGCGAATACACGCCGCTGTCGGAGCCGGATTACCGGCGCATCGCTGCCGACCTGATCGAGCGCACGCCATGGGAGATCGTGTACCACCGTGTCACCGGCACCGCTTCGCCCGACATCCTGCTGGCGCCGACATGGTGCGCGAAGAAATGGGACGTGCTGAACGGCATCGCCGGCGAACTGGAACGGCGCGGCAGCCGCCAGGGAGCACACGCAGGCCAACCCTGGACGGAGCATTGCCATGCCGCTTGACCTGATCTGCCCGGCGGGCAGCCTGGTATCGCTCAAGGCCGCCATCGACCACGGCGCCGACGCGGTCTACATGGGATTCCGCGACAACACCAACGCGCGCGCCTTCCCCGGCCTCAACTTCGACGAGGCGCAGGCAGCCGAGGGCCTGCGTTATGCGCACGACCGCGGCCGCAAGGTTCTTCTCGCGCTCAACACCTATCCGCAGACCGATACCTGGAGCCGCTGGACCGGCGCGGTCGACCGCGCGGCCAGGCTCGGCATGGACGCGGTCATCCTGGCCGATGCCGGGCTGATGCGCTACGCGGTCCGGCAGCATCCGCACCTGAGGCTGCACCTGTCGGTGCAGGGCTCGGCCACCAGCTACGAGGCGGTGAATTTCTACCGCGAGCATTTCGGCATCCAGCGCGCCGTGCTGCCGCGCGTGCTGTCGCTGCCGCAGGTGGAGAACGTGGTGAAGCACACCGACGTCGAGATCGAGCTGTTCGGCTTCGGCGGCCTCTGCGTGATGGTCGAGGGGCGCTGCTTGCTGTCGTCGTATTGCACCGGCGAATCGCCCAACTCGGCCGGCGTGTGCTCGCCGGCGAAGGCGGTGCAGTGGAAGGACACCCCGACGGGGCTGGAGTCGCGCCTCAACGGCGTGCTGCTCGACCGCTACGGCCGTGACGAGAAGGCCGGTTATCCGACCCTGTGCAAGGGCCGCTTCGAGGTCGGCGGCGAAACCTATTACGCGATCGAGGAGCCCACCAGCCTCAACACCCTCGACCTCCTGCCCGACATGCTGAAGATAGGCATCGCCGCCATCAAGATCGAAGGCCGCCAGCGCAGCCCGGCCTACGTGGCGCAGGTGACCAGAGTATGGCGCGCCGCCATCGACGCGGTGAAGAAAAATGCCGAGGCCTTCAAGCCGACGCCCGCCTGGCAGGCCGAACTCAACAAGCTGTCGGAAGGACAGAGCCACACGCTCGGCGCCTACCACCGCCCCTGGAAATGAGATTGCCATGGATCTGAGCCTGGGTCCCCTGCTCTATTACTGGTCGCGCGACGATACGCTCGCGTTCTATCATGAAGCGGCGAAATGGCCGCTGGCGCGCGTGTATCTCGGCGAGAGCGTCTGCTCGCGCCGTCATCTGCTGCGCCTGCCCGACTGGCTGGCGCTGGCGGAAGACCTTGCCGCCGCCGGCAAGGCGGTGGTGCTTTCCAGCCAGACGCTGATCGAGTCCGAATCCGATCTCAAGACCCTGCGCCGCATCGTCGACGATGGCCGGTTCCGGGTCGAGGCCAACGAATGGGGCGCGGTGCGCCTGCTGTCCGAAGCCGGCGTGCCTTTCATCGCCGGGCCCACGCTCAATGTCTACAACCGCGAGACGCTCGACGTGCTCGCCGGGCTGGGCGCAGAGCGCTGGCTGCCGCCGGTGGAAATGTCGCGCGACGCGCTGGCCGCGCTGCTGCAGCGTGCGCCCCGCCCCATCCCCGACGGAACGGCCGAGCGCTCGAGCAGGTCCGCAGGCGGGCAAGTCGCTGCGCATCCCCCGCAAGCGGGCCCTCGCTGCCCCGAAGGGCTGGAGGGGAACACGGGGTCGCCGTGCGACGCTCGCCTTGATGGCATGGAAACCGAGGTGTTCTCCTACGGCAAACTGCCGCTGGCATACTCCGCGCGCTGCTTCACCGCGCGCCACTACAACCTGCCCAAGGACGACTGCCAGTTCCGCTGCCTCGACCATCCGGACGGGCTGCCGCTGTCCACCCGCGAGGGCGAGGCCTTTCTCACGCTCAACGGCATCCAGACCCAGTCCGCCGGCGTCTACAACCTGATCGGCGAACTGCCCGCCCTGCGCGAACTCGGCGTTGCCAGCCTGCGCCTGTCGCCGCAATCGCGCCACATGAGGTGCGTGGTCGAAGCCTTTCAGGCTGCACTGGCGGGAGACGCCCACGCAGCGGACACGCTGACGCCCGTCCTGCCCGGCCCGCCGGTCGACGGCTACTGGCACGGTCGTGCCGGACTCGAATACGGAACGGAGCGCTCATGCTGAACCTTGCCCTGCCCCCGCAACTCGCCGACGTCGTCGCCCGGCTCCCCGCCGCACCGCCCAGTCAGGCCTTTGCAGCCGTGGCGAACCGCCTGCTGTGGCCCGCGCTCAAGACCCTCGACTGGCAGCCGCTGGCCGGCCGGCGCTACGCCATCCGCGTCAAGGACCTCGGGCTCAGCCTGCGCTTCACCGTCACCCAGAATGGATTCAGGCGGGACGACGGCGTTCCCGACCTCACCGTCAGCGCCACCGCCCGCGATTTCCTACTGCTGCTGGCCCGCCGCGAAGACCCCGACACCCTCTTCTTCAGCCGCCGCCTGGTCAGCGAAGGCGACACCGAACTCGGTCTCACGGTGAAGAATCTGCTCGATGCCCTCGACCCCGACACCGTGCTGCGCCAGTTGCCCGCCCCGCTGGCGCGCGCGGCGCGACGCTGGATGGCCTAGCGCCCGCCCCGGAAAACCGGGATGATTTTCGGATGGAGCAAGCGCTACCGAACCCCGCCGCACACCTTCTGGTCGGACAGGCACGCCCCTTCGGGCCGAACGGAGAACCCAGCGCCATCGACAAGCGACCTGTCGCCACGCCCCTGCGGCTGTCCGTGACAGGTTTCGTCGGCGACGAGCAAGGCGATCCCAGCCGCCACGGCGGCCCGGACAAGGCCGTGCACCATTACCCGTCCGAGCATTACGCGGCCTGGTGCCGCGAGCTCCCCGACCTGGCGGAACGCTTCCGCGCCGGCGGATTCGGCGAGAACATCTCCACCGTCGGCCTGACCGAGCAGAACGTCTGCGTGGGCGACCTGTTCAGTCTGGGCACCGCGCGCATCCAGGTCGCCCAGGCCCGCCAGCCCTGCTGGAAACTGGGTGTGCGGTTCGGCATCGCGGACATGCCGCGGCGCGTCCAGGCCAGCGCCCGCACCGGCTGGTATTACCGCGTGCTGGAGCCGGGCGTGGTCACGCCCGGAGACGAACTTCGCCTGATCGACCGTCCGCATCCGGATTGGCCCCTGGCCCGGCTGTTGCACCATCTGTATGTCGACCGTCTGAACGTCGAGGCCCTCCATGCCATCGCCGCGCTTGCCGTGCTGCCCCCTTCCTGGCGACACCTGGCCGAACAGCGCCTGCAATCCGGGCAAGTCGAGGACTGGTCGCGCCGGCTGAATGCGCCGGTCGCCGGTGCGCAGCCAAAGCCGTGACGCATTGCCTGGCCACCCGCCACGAAACCATTCATCCATGCTCCCCGCAGACAGGGTTCAATCGGCCGCGCGCTGCCCGTCGTCTCTACACGCAATCAACTCCGGATCGTCGCCATGCTCGATCAGGATGCGTTCGACCCGCAATTGCCAGAGCCGGCCGAATTCCGCCCGTTCCGCGCCGCTGGCCGAGTTCGCCAGCATTTTCGGCATCAGCGCCTGCAACGCCGGCGGCGCGGGAACCACGTCGGGATGGTAGGCAACCGCCACGCGCGCGCCCGTATCGAGGCGACTGAAACGGATTCCGGCGTCGTTCCCGTCCGCGAAGGTCAGCAGATCGTGGCGGCGGTATCGTCCGGCGAGGCCCATGAAGCCGCCAGCGCCGGCTGCACCGGTCAGCAGGCCGACCACCGCGGCGACGACGCCGGTGACGCCCTCCGTTTGCGGTGTGCCGAATTCGACGCGAATGCCGCCGCGTTCCGGGATGCGCTCCGGATACAGCCGGCCCAGCGCCTTCAGGGTCATCAGGTAGGCGCCCGCCACTGTGGGGCAGGAATGCCCGGCGAGCTTGACCGCATCGACGTAGCCGTATTCGATCCGCCCGTTGTCGGCGGCGCCGAGGAATTCGGCGAGGGGGTCGTATAGCGTGATGCGGGCGACGGCATCGAAGAAAGCCGGGTAGCTCATGAGGGATTCCCTTTCCGGATAACCAGGGCCTGCACCAGCGCCGCAACGGCCTGCAGCACGAACCACAGCAGCGTGGCCGCTCCCAGCAGCAGGCCCCATTCCAGGCCAGTTCCGGCCGCGATGCCGCCGACACAGAACAGCACGGCTCGGACCCCGCCGTAGCGTCCCAGACGGCGGCGCAGACTCGCATGCCAATCGCTCTGCACGCCCGGGCGCAGCCATACCGGCAAAAGCTGGCTCGCCGCGCCCGAAACCAGCGGCGGCAGGAAGCCGGTGACGAAGGCCCAAGCCGGTTCGAGCGAATGCAACATGGCCACCGCAGGCATCGCGTTCGCGGCGCCGAGGATCATGCTGATGGCCAACCCGGCCAGCGCGACGGCGAGCAGCGGCGCGGGGCCGTGCAGCGCGAGGATTTCCGGACGATAGCGCCGCAGCCAGCTGGCCCCCAGCCGCACCAGCGGGATCGCCCACAGCACGGCGCCGATGCCGGCGAGCGGAGGGAACCACGCCGCGCCGACGGCGACCAGCACGGTACCGGCGATGGCCCAGGGCAGATCGCGGCGCAGCCGCGGGCCGACTTCCGGATCGGGCCGGCCGGCGACGGTCGGCAGCAGCACCGCCAGGGTGCTCACGGCGGTCAGGCCGACGAAGCCGAGCGTGTTGAGATGGAGATGAAGATAACGCAAGGCGATCGTCTGCTGCGGCCAGAGCGCACTGGCGAGAATCGCGAGAAGCGCCGTCACCAGGCAGGCCAGCGCCGCTTCGTACCAGGCCAGGCAGGGGTGGGGACGGCCCAGCACGCCGGCCCGCCGGCGCCGGCTCCAGGCGAGCAGCGCGCCGGCTGCAACTGCCGCCAGCAGCGCGCCCGCATGCTGTCCCCACATCATGCCGGGAATACCGAGCGCCCCCACCACCAGCGCCCCGCCCGCCAGCGCCAGAACGGGGATGCCGAGCATTCCGCCGGCCACCGTGCGCGTTCGCGTGAGCACCGGAATGAAATGGCTCATGGCGCCGAAGATCAGCGGCATGGCGCCCACCGCCAGGATCAGGTGCAGGGCGGCGGCGCGTCCGACGTGGGGCGACCCCAGCAAGGCCGCGGCAAACGCGGCCAAGGCAAGGAACACCAGCGCCGGCAACACCGGATGGCTCAGCTGCGGATGAAGTCGATCACGATTGCGCCGGGGTCGCGCTGCAGGTACTGGATTTCGACGGCCTCGCCATAGCGGTTGCGCAACTGATCGAGCAGCGGCAGCGGGTCATGGTCGTTGACGAAGCGCATGCGCTCGCCCGAATTCAATGCATCCAGCGCGCCGAAAATGGCCGCGTGGCGAAAGCGCTTGGCAATGCCGCGCGCATCGAAGGGGTAGACCTGATCCTGGCGAAGATGCAGATGGGCACTCATGGCTGTCGTCCTATAGATGTAAATGGAATACATATTATAAACACAGGAAGGAATTTCCAGCGCTTATAATTTGTTCTTTATTTACGCTTTATCACCATGCAACTCACCCGCTTCACCGATTACTCGCTGAGAGTACTGATTCACCTGGGCACCCATCCCGACACCCAGGCGACGGTGGCGGGGATCGCGTCCGGGTACGGCATATCGCGCCACCACCTCACGCGCGTGGTGCACCAGCTGGGCCTCAAGGGCTACATCGAAACGGTACGCGGCAAAGGCGGCGGCTTCCGGCTGGCGCGCCGCCCCGAACTGATCCGCATCGGCGATGTCGTGCGCGACATGGAACCGGGGTTCGAACTGGCCGAATGTTTCCGCCCGGGCGAGAACGCGTGTCGCCTGTTGCCGGCGTGTGCGCTCAAGCCGGTCCTCGCGGAAGCCGGCCGGGCCTTTCTGTCCAGCCTGGACGGCTACACCCTGGCCGACCTGCTACCCGCCGTCCAGATCCAGCACGCCAAGCGGGCCGCGCAATGACCCCATTCAGTTTCGCTTCGATACAGGAGAACACCATGCGCAAACCGCTATCGACGGCAGCCTTCGCCAGCCTGCTGCTGGCCCTCACCTCAACTGCCCATGCAGCACAACCGGCTGCGGCAAGCACCGACGTGCATCTGTCACCGCCACTGCGAGGCTTGCTGCAGCAGGAAATGCGCGAAGTGGCGCGCGGCACGCAAACCCTGGCCATCGCCCTGGCGAGCGCCGACTGGAAAACCCTGGCCGACACCAGCGCGAAAATCCGCGCCAGCTACATCCTGGAACAGAAACTGACCGCTGCGCAAAGGCAGGAACTCGAACGCGCGCTGCCGGCCGGGTTCAAGCAGCTGGACGCGGAATTCCATGCGCGCGCGGAGAAACTCGAACAAGCGGCCCGTGCCCGCGACCATGAACTGGCCGCATTTCATTACTCGCGCATGATCGAGAATTGCGCTGCCTGTCATTCGGCCTACGCAAAAGCGCGGTTCCCGGGATTTGCATCGGTGACGCCTGCTGCCCATCACTAGGAAGGGATTGCGGCCTAAGCCGCCGGGTTTAGTGCTTTTCAACTGCTGGCCGCTATCGGCCAGAAGCGGTCGATTACTGCATGCCGTTTAGATGTCCGGTGGCCAGTCCTAAGCAGCCTTCAACGCCCCGGTTCAGCGGTGGCGCGCCAGCGCCGTCCGCTGCAACCGGTTGTTAGCTGGCGATCGGGTGTTCAGTTCACCTTCTCGATGTCCGATAACTTCCAACTCTTGTCCATGATCGCCTTTTCCGGCCCATACACTCGGAACCACGGGAACCATTTCTGACCGGCAGGGGTGTAAAGCCAGTTGGACTCCTGACCAGCGGGCGGCTTAGGGCCAATGTAAATGTCCACCGAGCCGTCGGCGTTCTTCCGAAACTCCTTGTCGAGTGAACCGAGCGTGAGGCGCGTCGAGTTGCGAAAGAAGCTCGAAGTTTCCAGGCTGTAAATGGTGATGGACCAGAATTCCTTGACCGGAACATTCGCCGAAACGTGCAGTCGGTAGTTGTTCCCGCCCTCCAGCGGCTGGCCACCGTGGTCGCGAAAGGTGGCGAAGTAGAAGCTGCCGGTGCCGAGCTTTGCCGTCGGACAGAAATACTGATAGATCGCGATGGCTCGCTCATCCACGCCGAAATAATCTGGCATCTCCCACTTGAACGCGGTGGGCATGGTGATCGGCGGGCTGGGTATCACCCACTGACTGTCCGTCCACCACGGCGTGCTGTCCGTTGTAACTTTATCCATTAACCAAGCCTGCGCTTCCGTTGCCGCTTTTTTCAAGATGGCCGTTGTCGCGGCGTCGGGCTTGAACTCCTTGCCCTTCTCGATGCCCAGCGCCCGCAGCATGCCCATCATCTGGAGGTCGCGGGGTTGCACCGTCTCCTCGTTCAGCGCGCGGGACAGGCTGGTGAAAAAGGATTCGTCAAACGTAACCAGGCCGTTGTAGAGGATGTCGCTCAGGTCGAGGAGGCGCTGCGCGGGCGGATTGGCGGCCTTCGACAAGGGGTAAACCTTGACCTGCTTCACCAGTTCGTCGCCCGCCTGCACATCCTTCTCGGAGGCGGACGCCAAAATGGAGCGCAGCAGCGTCATCGTGTTGTAGGTTGCGGGACGCACCGCCGTGTATCCGTCCGGCACGTTTCCCGTGTAGTCAGGCGGCAGCACGAGGTATTTCCCGCCTTTGCCCTCGAACCCAATATCCGTGAGCGGCACATACCAGGCGTCTTCGATGGTGCCGTAAAAGCTGGCACCGGGGACGGCTGGTGGCAGTTCCACCACGACTGGGCCGTCCTGCTTGGTGTTGATGAAGAAATACATGTAGCGTGTGTTGACGTTGGGCGTGGGTGACTGGTTCTTCCAGCTACCTTTTGACCACCAGACGATGTCGTTGTAGTTTGCCTTGCCGTCGCGGAAGGCCGCTTGCTTCACGGCGTACTCGCCGACGAGCGGCAGGCCCCAGATGACTGCGTCCACGGCACGGCGTTCCGTCATGCGCTGTCGGAGCGCCGCAGGAGATAAATCCTGTGCAGACGCCTGGATTATCGGCAGGGCAAGCGTAGTCAGTGCGAGCAGTAGCACCGGTAGTCGGTTCATGTTCATCCTCCTATCGTTTGATTGAAAGCCAGGTAACAACTAATAGAGAGGCCCATGCGTCCGGACATTTTTTAATAAAGAGACAGGCATTTCCATGGTGTATCGTATTGATTCATATATAGATGGTGGTCCGGCTGTCTCTTTATTACGTTATGCAAAAGGAGACCGGTGGCTGTTGGATTATGCACCTGTTTAAGACGCTCAAAATATCGGCGAGAAGTTTGAGAGGGGATTTTGAATAGGCCGCTTTCCCTGCGTCAACGGTCGTTCGGTGAGCAAGCCCCGACCGGCTCTTCTGGGTCGGCAGCAGTCACGACACGCGCCCCCCATGCTGCAGGTAGCGCCGCAGCGCGGATGACAAATTCCCGAGCAGCAGCAGGGCAGACAGCGTCAGTGCAATGCCCGCCGGAATGTGCAGGACCTGCGGCCATACCACGGCGGCGACGAGCAGCAGCAGCGCCGCGAGATGCAGGCGGAGCTGCAAGCGCATTCGCTTTTCGTCGATCATCTGCTTCATGTTCGGGATGGTGCCCGCTGTTGCCTGCAGTTG
This sequence comes from Thiobacillus sp., assembly GCA_041912015.1. GTDB lineage: Bacteria > Pseudomonadota > Gammaproteobacteria > Burkholderiales > Thiobacillaceae > Thiobacillus. Next base: position 18,512 of record JAYRNU010000082.1, read on the forward strand.
CGCCTGCAGGTGAAACCAGGCGAGGAAGGGCACGATCTTGTAGAGCATGCCGCTGACCACGCTCACCGCGAAGCCACCGATGAACAGCACCCCCAGCAGCAGGGGATAGGCGTCGCTGTTCGCCCAGGCCGGCCACCATTGCGCCGGCAGCCAGACGGCCACGCAGGCGATCAGGCTGGCCATGCCGACGCGCCAGAAATCGAGGGTGACATCGGGCAGCTTTCTGCGGCGCTGCGACTGCAGACGCAAGGTGACCAGCGCGAAAGCCAGGACGCCCGCTGCGAGGCCGCCTTCGGCAAACAGCGCGATACCTGCCGCTTCGGGCAAGCGCGGCGCCGTCGCGCGGAGCAGCAGCAACGCCATCATCGCGTGGGCCAGCCAGCGCGCAGGCCGCGGCGGATAAGGCGGCGTGATCTGGAACATCGGCACGACCTGGTAGGCGACGCCGATCACCAGCAGCAGCACCCAGCCGAGCAGGCCGAAGAGCACATGCGCGTCGATCAGTGCTTCGACTTCGGCCGGGATCCACCAGCCCGTGCGCGTGGCGGCGAGCGCCATGCCGAGGAGCACGGTCAGGCCGAGGCTGATCGCGGCGAGCCGCATGCCCGTCACCGTGGCGCCCGACACGGCACGCAGCAGGCTGATCGTCGTTGCCGCGAGAAAAACCGCCAAGCCGATTCCCAGCAGGATCATTCCTGCGCCGAGCGTCGGCGCGTCCGCGCTGAGAAAGCCTGCCATCAGGGCGGCGGTTCCGGCAACCAGCGGGACATGGGTGAGCCAGGCGACGCGACGCGGCGCGATCAACGCCACCCCCGCCACCACCGGCAGCATCTGCATCAGCGCGCCGAGCATGGTCATGGCAAGGAAACCCAGCGTCAGCGCATGGGTGAGCGCGAGCGCCTGCGGCGTCCAGCGCGAGGCCAGCGCATCGGGCGAGAACGCGATCAGGCCCGCGGCGGCCAGCAAGAACAGCGGCGCGCTGAGAAAGAAGCGCAGCGGCAATGAAAATGGGGGCGCCTGTTCGAAGGAGAGGCCGGCGGGCTGGCTCATGGCGTGTTGCTTACCCAGCCATACGATGGCTTGTCGTCGGCGCCCGCCCATTGCTGACCGGAATAATCTCGAGTACGCCTGGCGGCAGGTAAGAGGCCCACCCCGGGCCGATGCCGTGGTGATCGCGAGGGTACGACAATCGCGGCGGGGGCGCCGGTGCGTGGTTGTTGCAGATTGATCGGCTTACAACCACGGCCTGCCCCTTGCGGGTGCTCCTACGAGAGAGCATGACGGATTGCGGGGGATATCACTCGGTGGCATTGCCCGTTGCCGTTCCGGCTTGCGTGATCAGGATGACATAGCTGCCGTCGGCCTGCATCGTGGTGTCGTGGCGATACCCCTGGCTGTCCAGTATGGAATAGAGCGGAAAGGGTTCGCGATGCAGCAGCATCCGGATGTGCTTGCCGGGCCGCAACAGGGCCAGCGTCTGCATGACCTTTTCCATCGGCTCCGGGGGCTCCAGTCCGCGGGCGTCGACAAGAATTTCGTTAATCGGTTTGGGCATCACGTTCGCTCCCTCGCCCATTTCCCTCTCCCCCGCCCTCTCCCGCTTGCGGGAGAGGGGGATGTGGCTGAGCCCAACCCGATTGACGAGGGTTGGGGATAACCAGCGACTTGCCCGCTTGCGGGCTTTGTCGAATGGCTAGAGGTCCCATCAGAGGGTGGCGGCATGGAAGATCCCGTCATTTCGCCACCGCCTCCATGCTGCGGACCAACTCGTCGCGCTCGGCCGCCAGCACCTGGTCGGACATGGGATAGAGCATGTTCTCTTCCTTCACGTTGTGCTGCTGCATCAGCATGTTGAGCGTTTCCGACAGGCCGAGATAGCCGTCGCGGTCGGCTGCATGCACGGCCTGCGCCAGGTCCTGCAACACGGTGCGCATCTGCGCGTGCTCCATGCGCATGACCTCGGTGGGCCCCGAACGCATGCCGGTGCGGGCCTCGAACGCCGGGAACAGCACGTCTTCCTCCATCGCCAGATGGTGCGCCATCGCCGCCTGGAAGCGGTCGAACAGATCGCGCGCGCTGTCCCAGTTCTTTTGCGCGACCGCGGATTCGGCGGATGCGAACAGATCGTCGCAGGCGCGATGGTCGTTGGCCAGGAATTCCAGGATCGTGCTCATGCCCATGCCCTCATAAGATGATGAATAAATACATATTTAAGTATATCAGGACTTCCTAACCTGAATTTCCCCTTGACTGGCACACAAGATGTCGTATGGTTATCGAATCAGATGCACAACATGTTGTTTCAGAGGAGGATGGAATGAATTCTGTGATAGCAGCGGTTCCGCGTGAAGTCATCAAGCGCGACGGCCACCGCGCGTCGTTCGACGCGGCCAAGATACGCTCGGCCATCCTGCGTGCCGGTCAGGCCGCCAAGGAATTGGGCGCATCCGAATTCGGCGAGGCGGAAGCCGACTTGCTGACGGCGCAGGTGGTGAAAGTGCTGGTCCACACTTCCCGCAACGCCCCGCCCGACATCGAGCGCATCCAGGACATCGTCGAGCAGACGCTGATCGCCGCCAATCATCTCGCCACCGCGCGCGCCTACATCGTCTATCGCGAGTCGCACAAGAAACTGCGCGAGGACCGCAAGACCGTGGTCGACGTCGAGGCGTCGATCAACGAGTACCTGTCGCGCCAGGACTGGCGCGTCAACGCCAACGCCAACCAGGGCTACAGCCTGGGCGGTCTCATCCTCAACGTCTCCGGCAAGGTGGTGGCCAACTACTGGCTCAACCACGTCTATCCGCCCGAACTGGGCGAAGCGCACCGCGACGGCTCGCTGCACATCCACGACCTCGACATGCTGGCCGGCTACTGCGCCGGCTGGTCGCTGCGCACCCTGCTGCATGAAGGCCTCAACGGCGTGCCGGGCAAGGTCGAGGCCGGGCCGCCCAAGCACATGTCGTCCGCGGTCGGCCAGATCGTCAACTTCCTCGGCACCTTGCAGAACGAGTGGGCCGGCGCGCAGGCGTTCTCCTCGTTCGACACCTACATGGCGCCGTTCATCCGCAACGATGCGATGAGCTACGAAGCGGTGAAACAGTGCATCCAGGAGCTGATCTACAACCTCAACGTGCCGTCGCGCTGGGGCACGCAGACGCCGTTCACCAACCTCACCTTCGACTGGACCTGTCCCGAGGATCTGCGCGAGCAGGTGCCGGTGATCGGCGGCAAGGAAATGCCCTTCACCTACGGCGACCTGCAGGCCGAGATGGACATGATCAACCGCGCCTACATCGAGGTCATGACCACCGGCGACGCCAAGGGGCGCGTGTTCACCTTCCCCATTCCGACCTACAACATGACGCCGGACTTCCCCTGGGAGTCGGAAAACGCCGAGCGCCTGTTCGCCATGACCGCGCGCTACGGCCTGCCCTACTTCCAGAACTTCATCAATTCCGAGATGAAGCCGAACCACATCCGCTCGATGTGCTGCCGCCTGCAACTCGACCTCAGAGAATTGTTGAAGCGCGGCAACGGCCTGTTCGGTTCGGCCGAGCAGACCGGCAGTGTCGGCGTGGTGACGGTCAACTGTGCACGACTCGGCCATGAATACCGGGGCGACGAAGCCGCGCTGCTGCGTCGGCTCGACGCGCTGCTCGACATGGCGCGCAACGGCCTGGAAATCAAGCGCAAGGAAATCCAGCGCCTGATGGACAACGGCCTGTTCCCCTACACCAAGCGCTATCTCGGCACCCTGCGCAACCACTTCTCGACCATCGGCGTGAACGGCATCAACGAGATGATCCGCAACTTCAGCGGCGACGAACACGACATCACCACCGGATGGGGCCACGATTTCGCGGTGCGTCTGCTCGACCACATCCGTGGCCGCATCGCCGGCTTCCAGGAAGAGACCGGCCACCTGTACAACCTGGAAGCGACGCCGGCCGAAGGCACCACCTACCGCTTCGCCAAGGAAGACAGGAAACGCTACCCGACCATCCTGCAGGCAGGCACCGACGACGCGCCCTACTACACCAATTCGTCGCAACTGCCGGTGGGCTTCACCGACGACGCGTTCGAGGCGCTGGAACGGCAGGACGACCTGCAGCGCAAGTACACCGGCGGCACCGTGCTGCATCTGTACATGTCGGAGCACATCTCGTCGGCCGAAGCCTGCAAGAAGCTGGTGCGCCGCGCGCTGACGCGCTTCCGTCTGCCCTACATCACCATCACGCCGACGTTTTCGATCTGTCCCAAACATGGCTACCTCGCCGGCGAGCACGAGTTCTGCCCCGCGTGCGACGAGGAAGCCCTGTCCCGCAAGCGCGCTGTTGCCGCATAACCCAAGGAGACTCCAATGAACGACATGACCGTACCGACCCAGGCCTCGCTGACGCTGAAGGACGAGGAGCGCACCCGCTGCGAGGTGTGGACCCGCGTGATGGGCTACCACCGCCCGGTCACCAGCTTCAACAAGGGCAAGCAGAGCGAGCACCGCGAGCGGCGCTTCTTCGTCGAAGGGCGCTGTTCGAATTGACCTTGTGATGCACATCGATGCGTCATTTCGGGCCGCGACCCGGAATCCGGCGATCAGGCGGGATGTCGGCGCGCGTGCCCTTCAGGATATTCTCCGGCATGACAACGACGGTTCATCTGCTTACGGTCGAAGCCCATGCTCCGCGTCGGCGGCCTGACCCCGCTGTCCACCACCGACTGGCCCGGCATGCTGGCCGCGGTGGTGTTCTGCCAGGGCTGTCCGTGGCGCTGCCGTTATTGCCACAACCCGCACCTGATTCCCGCGCGCGGGGACTGCGAAATCCCCTGGGATGAGGTGTTGGGTTTCTTGCGCCGGCGCCAGGGCCTGCTCGACGGCGTGGTGTTTTCCGGCGGCGAGCCGACGCTGCAGCCCGAACTGGCCACCAACGCGATGCGCGAGGTGCGTGCGCTCGGATTCAAGGTCGGGCTGCACACGGGTGGCGCCTATCCGCGACGACTGGCCGAGATCCTGCCGCTGGTCGACTGGGTGGGGCTGGATGCGAAGGCACCGTTCACCGATTACGAACGCGTCACGGGCGTCGCCGGCAGCGGTGCGCCTGCGCTTGCCAGCCTCGAACACGTGCTCGCTTCAGGCGTCGACCATGAAATTCGTAGCACCGTGCATCCGGCGCTGCTGGCCGATTCCGACGTCGTGAGCCTCGCCGGCGACCTCTCGGCGCGCGGCGTCAAGCGCTACGTCCTGCAGCCGTTCAGGAGCCAGGGATGCGCGGATGTCGCGCTGTCCCGGGACACGCGGCGCGAGCGTCCCCTGGCCAGTCTGGCAGATGACGTGGCGGATTTGTTCAAGCCTGGCCAGTAACCCGCTCCGCCGGCAGATAATCGAGATCCCCGCACACCGTCGTTCGGCCCAGTGTTGGCCGCTGCGGCTGGTTTCCGCTTTCCACGCGCCGGGCCCGCACCGCCGCAACAATTGGCGCTGCCATCGCGGCACTGATGGACATCGCCCACTGAAGCAGAATGCCACGTCGATTCGGCGTACCGGTCCCGCTGCAGACATCGGCGGCAGCCTGCTTGCCTTCGGCCTGATTCCTGTCGCGGGATCGGGCGAAGATGCCGGACGCATCCGCCGCCACCCGGATTGAGCCGCTGGCCAGAAGCGGTTCCGGATGGCATCCTTGATCCGAGGATGGCCGGCAGATGCAAACGCAGACTCGCCAGGACATCGAGAGCAGGACGTTTCACTTCACGATCACATGATGCCGCGCTGACCCCATGAATCGACTCGCACGAATCTCCCGCTGGCTGATCCTGCTGCTGTTGCCGTCCTCGCTGCTGGCGGCAACGCCCGAGGGCGTGGTGGCGGTATCGCACCCGGCCGCCGCGGCAGCAGGCGCGCGCATGCTGGCTCAGGGTGGCAATGCCGTCGATGCCGCTGCAGCGATCCAGTTCGCGCTCAACGTGGTCGAACCGCAGTCGTCCGGCATCGGCGGCGGCGGATTCATGCTGATCCATCTGGCCAGGACGGGCGAAACCTTGATCGTCGATTCGCGCGAGCGCGCACCCGCTGCCGCCAGCGCCGACATGTTCGCACCCGACGGCCTTCCGATGCCGTTCCAGCAGGCCTCGACCAGCGGTCTCGCCGTCGGCGTGCCGGGCACGC
>JAYRNU010000083.1:0-4458 GCA_041912015.1 Thiobacillus sp.
GCCAGAGCAGGCCGCAGAAGACGGGCGCAACAGCCAGTACAGCGGCTGGGCGCGCATGGGCAAGATGGTCGTCACAGACGGCAACGTCGTCGACTACGACCGCATCGAGTCCGACCTGAAAGAAGACGCCGGCCGTTTCCGGCTGGTCGAAGTGCCATACGACCCGTTTCAGGCCATGCAGTTCAGCCAGCGCATGCTGGCCGAAGGCCTGCCTATGGTCGAAATGCGCGCCACCGTGCTCAACTTTTCAGAGCCGATGAAGGAGCTGGAAAAGCTCGTGCTCGAGGGCAACTTCGAGCACGACGGCGACCCTGTGCTGACGTGGATGGTTTCAAACGTCGTCTGCCACCGCGACGCCAAAGACAACATCTACCCGCGCAAAGATCGCGAGGAGAACAAGATCGACGGCGTCGTCGCGCTAATCATGGCGCTGGGGCGTGATATGGCAGGACAGAAACAAAACCCCGAACCGGAATTCATCATCCTATGAGCCAAGCCTGGTACAACGAAGAGCGGGTAAAACAGCCAGGCAGCGTTATTCTTGCGCGCTGGAACGAGGAGCGCGCCCATCAGAAACGCGTTGGAACCGGCACGCACGCGGAGCTTTCCAGCAGCGAAGTCGTGCGCGGAACGGGTGTTTACGAATGGATGGTCGGCGGCTTGTCCGGGGCCGGCGTCTCCGTCAACGAAAAAACCGCCATGAGCGTCGCGGCCGTATATGCCTGCGTCAACCTCATTGGCGGCGCACTTGCCAGCATGCCGGCGCAGATATACGAGCGTACAGAAAACGGTCGCGCGCGGGCGAAGCACGAATACTGGTGGTTGCTCAATGAGCAGGCGCACCCGGCGTGGTCATCCGCAGTCATGTGGGAATACCTGGCCGCATCCATGCTGCTACAGGGCGACGCCATCGCTCGCATCCTGAGATATTCCAGAGTCGATCCGAGAGTCGAGTACTTCAAGCCAATCCACAAGCCAGACGTTACCGTATTCAAGAACGGCGCACGTCTCGCCTACAAGATCATCGAAGACGGCGTCGCAAACGTCTATGACCAGGACGACATCATTCACGTCCCGGGTCCAGGGTTCAACGGCCTCAACGGCATGAGCCAGCTGCGCCACTCGCTGCGAAACTCGGCTGGAATCGCCATCGCCGCAGATGAGTTCAGCGCCGGTTACTTCAAGGACGGCGCGCGGCCAGACATGGCGCTCACCACGCCAGGGTCGATGAACGCTGAGCAGATCACGCAGCTTCGAGAGCAATGGCGAGAGCGCTATTCAGGCATGCAGAAATCTCGCCTTCCTGCTGTGCTGGCTGGAGGAATGGATGTCAAGCCGATCAGCATGAATGCGCAGGACGCGCAGCTCATCGCGACGCGCCAGTTTCAGGTGGAAGACATCGCGCGCGCCTTTGGCGTCCCGCCGCACATGATCGGACACACCGCCAGCAGCACAACCTGGGGAACCGGAATCGAGCAGATGTCGATCGGCTTCGTCAAGTACACGCTGCAGCGTCATCTGGTCAAGATCGAACAGGAATTCAACCGCAAGCTGTGGCCCACGCGGTCGCGCTATTTCCTCGAATTCAACACAGCAGGACTCGAGCGCGGAGATTACAAGACGCGCAACGAAGGCTATCGAATCGCCCTCGGGCGCGCCGGAGAACCGGGCTGGATGTCTGTCAACGAAGTGCGCAAGTTCGAAAACCTGCCGCCTGTGGACGGCGGAGACGAAATCATGAAGCCACAAGGGGCAAGCAATGAACCAACACCTGCATAAACTTCTGGCGGACAACCGCGGGCGCGGCATGTTCAAGGCCGAAGCCAGCGGCAACGAGGCCACCATCTACCTGTACGATGTCATCGTGGCAGACGATTACTGGGGCGGCGTCGGCGCACAGAGCTTCGTCAAGGAATTGAACAGCATTTCTGCCGATACCATCCACCTTCGCATCAACTGTCCAGGCGGCGACGTATTCGCAGCACGCGCCATGGAACAGGCCATCCGCGAGCACGGCAGCAAGGTCATCGCGCACATCGACGGATACGCGGCCAGCGCGGCATCCTACATGGCGCTCGCAGCAGATGAAGTCGTCATCGCGCCGGGCGGGTTTTTCATGATCCACAAGGCCTGGACCGTCGCCTTTGGAAATTCCAACGACCTGCTCGACACCGCAGCCCTGCTCGACAAGATCGACGGCAGCCTGGTCGACACCTACGCGCGCGAAACCGGCAACGACAAGGCGCAGATCGCCGACTGGATGGCTGCAGAGACGTGGTTCACCGCAGAAGAGGCCGTGCAATTCGGGTTCGCCGACAGCATCGCCGAGGCATCGCCCAGGGCGTCCGCAAGCTGGAATCTCAGCGCCTATTCCGGCGCACCGCAGCCGCCTACACCCATCGTCCCGGAAGACCATGTTCCGTCCGCCAATTTCCACCCCAACCATACAGACCATCTTACGCGACACCTCAAGCTGGTCGAACAGGCTGCCTAGGCGCTCCCGCGCATTTGCAGAGCCGCCGTCGGGCGGCTTTTTTTTCGTCATTTTTTGGAGTTAAACCATGCAAAACAGCATTCAAGCCCTGCGGGAGCGCCGGAGCGCACTCGCCAAAAACCTGCGCAACTCGCTCGAAGCCAACCCCGGCGACAAGTGGAACGCATCCCTGCAGTCCGATTATGACCAGTCTATGTCCGAGATCGAGGCCATCGACGCCGAGATCGGTCGCATCAATGCCGCCCTGGAGAAGTTCAAGGACGATCATTTCGACGCCGCCATCGAGGATGCCGCCGCACGCATCCAGCGCGACAAGAAAACGCCGGCCGCCGAGTTGTATGCGAAATGGCTGCGCCGAGGCGACAATGCCCTGACCGCAGAAGAATGGGCAGGCATCCGTGCCACCATGTCGACCACCACCGGCTCCGAGGGCGGCTACTCCGTCCAGAGCGACATCGCCACGCGCCTGATCGAAGCGCTCAAGGCCTACGGCGGCGTGCGAGAAGCAGCAGAAGTCATCACCACCGAGATGGGCAACCCGCTCTCGTTCCCGACGTCTGACGGCACCTCCGAGACCGGAGAACTGATCGGCGAGAACACGACTGCCACCGCAGCCGACCCGACGTTCGCTACCGTCGCCGTCAACGCCTACAAATTCTCGTCCAAGATCGTTGCCGTCCCGTTCGAACTGCTGCAGGATTCGCAGATCGATGTCGAAGCATTCGTCAACGCCCGCTGCGCAACCCGCATCGGCCGCGTCACCAACACCTATTTCACAACCGGCACAGGCTCATCGCAGCCGCGCGGCGTGGTAACTGGTGCAAGCTCCGGCAAGGTCGGCACCACCGGCCAGACGACCACCGTCATCTTCGACGACCTGATCGACCTGGTGCATTCAGTCGACCCGGCCTACCGCGCAAGTCCCGGCGTGCGCTTCATGATGAACGACGCGTCGCTCAAGATCATCCGCAAGATCAAGGATAGCCAGGGCCGCCCCATCTTCATCCCTGGCTACGACGGCCTCGGCGGAGCCATGCCGGATACCCTGCTCGGCTATGGCATCACCACCAACCAGGATATGGCCACCATGGCGGCAAATGCAAAGTCCATCCTGTTCGGAGATTTCAAGAAGTACATCGTCCGCGACGTGATGGATGCCACCATGTTCCGCTTCGCCGATTCCGCCTACGTCAAGCTTGGACAGATCGGCTTCCTGATGTGGGCACGTTCCGGCGGCAACCTCACGGACACCGCTGCAATCAAGTATTACCAGAACAGCGCAACCTAACGCGCAAACCGGGACGGGGCCAGCAATGGCCCCGTTTTGAGCCATGAAAGGCAGAATACTCGTCGATGTTCCGCAAACCGGCCACCATGCCGGCGAGTATGCCGACATCGAAAAAGACACCGCGACCGCGCTGATCCAGATCGGCGCGTTCGACCCGCATGCGCCGTGGCCGAACGACAACGGCGATGTAGCGCCATAGAAACCGGCGCGCCGTTCCAGAAAGACAGCGCCCACAGACAACCAATGACCGACCGCCGCCGCAAGGTCACCGTCCACGTCTCCGTCTGGTTCGAGGACATGGCCATGGACAGTACTGAAGCGGCCCTCGATATCGTCAAGGGCGTCATGATCAGCGCGGGGCAGCATTGCGACGCCGAGATCAAGCAGGCGCTCGCCGATGCCGGTGCGCAGAACGTCGAAGTACACATGCTGGCCTACTGAATGGAATTCGACGATCTCATCGGCCCGCTGCTCGAGCGCGAGGGCGGCTACGTCAACCACGCCGCAGACCGTGGTGGCGAGACCAACTTCGGCATCACACAGCGCGCGCTGTCCGCCTGGCAGGCCAGCCGCGGCCAGCAGTGGCGCAGCGTGCGAACGCTGACGCGCGACGACGCGGTGGAAATCTACCGCGAGCTGTACTGGAACATGGCGCGCTGCGGAGCCCTGCCGGCCA
>JAYRNU010000084.1:0-33003 GCA_041912015.1 Thiobacillus sp.
CGGCGAGGTTGAGCCAGGCCACCCCGGTCGTGTGATTGCCGGGGGCGGCGGCAAGTATCAGGGGGTCGCGCGTGTCGTCCAGCAGGCCGGAATCGGTCAGCGTTCCTGGGGTGACGATGCGCGTGACCTGGCGCTCGACCGGGCCTTTGGCGGCAGCCGGGTCGCCGACCTGTTCGGCGATCACGACCGATTCGCCCAGCTTCAGCAGCCGCGCCAGGTACTGTTCGGCACTGTGGAAGGGCACGCCAGCCATCTTGACCGGCCTGCCTGCCGAGCTGCCGCGCGTCGTCAGGGTGATGTTGAGCAACCGCGCGGCCTTTTCCGCGTCCTCGTAGAACAGCTCATAGAAGTCGCCCATGCGGTAGAACAGCAGCATGTCGGGATGCTGCGCCTTGATGCCCAGGTACTGCTGCATCATCGGCGTGTGCGCAATGGACTCCTTGGCGCTGTTCATGAGGGAAGCCGCGTCGGGATCAGACCTTGAGTTCGGGGGGCAGGTGGGGTGCCAGAATCTGCAGCATCTGCCCGAAGATCTTCGGACTGGCGGCGACGATATTGCCGGACTCCAGAAAGCCTTCGTCGCCCATGAAATTGCCGACCAGCGCGCCGGATTCCTGTGCGATCAGGCTGCCGGCAGCCAGGTCCCAGGGCTTCAGGTGCATCTCCCAGAAGCCGTCGTAGCGGCCGCAGGCGACGTAGCACAAGTCGAGCGCCGCGGAGCCCGGGCGGCGCAGGCCGGAGGTCGCGCGCATCATGTCGCGGAACATGCCGAGATAGGCCTCGGCGAAGCTGAAATCGCGGAAGGGGAAGCCGGTACCGATCAGGCATTCGGAAAGCTTGCTGCGCTTGCTGGCGCGGATGCGCCGGTCGTTGAGCATGGCGCCGCGGCCGCGGCTGGCGGTGAACAATTCGTTGCGGGCAGGATCGTAGACGACGGCCTGGGTGATCTGGCCCTTGTGCCTGAGCGCGATGGAAACCGAATACTGCTGCAGGCCGTGCAGGAAGTTGGTGGTGCCGTCGAGCGGATCGATGATCCACTGGTAGTCCTCGCCGTTCTTGGCGTCGGCCGTGCCGGACTCCTCTGCTAGAATCCCATGGTTCGGATAGGCGTCGAGCAGGGTCTCGATGATGGCGCGCTCGGCCATTTGATCGACTTCGCTCACGTAATCGCGGTCCTGCTTGCTCCTGACGGTGAGCTGATCAAGGTCGAGCGAGGCGCGATTGATGATCGCCCCGGCCTTGCGGGCGGCTTTCACCGCCGTGTTGAGCATGGGATGCATGGTGTCTGGCTGTTAATTCAAAGAACGAGCCGCTATTTTACTTGATGAAGTTTGCCCGATGACCTCAGCCGACCCGAAACTTCTCGCCGGCATCCGGATCGTGCTGGCCCGAACAAGCCACCCGGGCAATATCGGCGCCACCGCACGGGCGATGAAGACGATGGGGCTGTCGCAGCTTGTCCTCGTCCAGCCCCATGTTTTTCCGAACAGCCAGGCTGACGCCATGGCCGCGGGTGCGACCGACATACTCGAGCAGGCCCGCGTCTGCGGCACGCTTGCCGAGGCCCTCGCCGGGACCACGCTCGCATTCGGCGTGTCGGCTCGCAGGCGCGATATCGTGGCAGAAGTGCTCACGCCACACGAAGCGGCCAATCGACTGCTGACCGAGGCGCAGGCTGCCCCGGTGGCGCTGGTGTTCGGCAATGAAACCAGTGGCCTGTCGAACGAGGAACTGAGCCAGTGCCAGGGGCTGGTGAGCATCGCAGCCAATCCCGAGTACAGCTCGCTCAATCTGGCCGCCGCCGCTCAGGTGTTGAGCTACGAAATCCGTCAGGCCTGGCTGCAACACCCCACCTGGCCGCAGCCGGAAATCGATGCAGCGCGCCTGGAGGATATCGAGCGTTTCTATGAGCACCTCGAAACCACGCTGGCCGAGTTGGAGTTCCTCAACCTGGGGTCGCCCGGCAAGTTGATGCACAAGCTGCGATGGCTGTTTTCGCGTACCCGGCTGGCGCAGGAGGAGGTCAACATCCTGCGCGGCATTCTGACGGCTGTGCAGGGCGCCAAGCGACAGGCCAACGCGGTACGGAACCGCGGAATTCAATAGTTGACTAAATAACTCGGAAAAAGCATCCTCGATCGAATGAAGCTGCTGACGCAACTCAAGGAAGACATCTCTGTCGTGTTCGACCGCGATCCTGCGGCGCGCTCGACGTTCGAGGTCGTCACCACCTACCCGGGTTTTCATGCCATGGTCATTCACCGCGTGGCGCACAAGCTGTGGCGCATGGAATGGAAGTGGCTGGCTCGATTCACGTCGCACGTCGGACGCTGGCTGACCGGCATCGAGATCCACCCCGGTGCCACCATCGGGCGCCGCGTGTTCATCGATCACGGCATGGGCGTGGTGGTCGGCGAAACTGCCGAGATCGGCGACGACTGCACGCTGTATCACGGCGTGACGTTGGGGGGTACCTCGTGGAACAAGGGCAAGCGCCATCCGACCCTGATGCCCGGCGTGGTCGTGGGGGCCGGCGCGAAGATCCTCGGTCCGATTACCATCGGCGCCAATGCCCGCATCGGTTCCAATGCCGTCGTCGTGAAGGACGTGCCTGACAGTGCGACCGCGGTCGGCATTCCGGCGCGCATACTCGACAGCAGTGCGGAAAAGCAGCGCAACCGGCAGGCCGAAAAACTCGGCTTTTCAGCCTATGCCATCTCGTCCGACATGAATGACCCGGTCGTCAAGGCGATCCATGGTCTGGTCGATCATTCCGCTCATATCGATCACCGGCTGGATCTGATTCTGGCGCAATTGCAGAAGCTCGGGGTGGAGATGCCAGCGGGCCAGGACATGCCCGACGATTTCGATCCGAACTATTTGAATAAAATAGTTGACTAATCTGGTGAGGTAAGCAATAGTTGACTGAAACGCTCGGGAATTTTATAGTTCGGGCAAATTTCAGGAGAAACGACATGAGGTTGACAACAAAAGGGCGCTTTGCAGTCACGGCAATGCTGGATCTGGCTCTGCGCGGCGGCAAGAATCCGGTCACGCTCGCTGGCATCAGCGAACGTCAGGACATCTCCCTGTCGTATCTGGAGCAGTTGTTCAGCCGCTTGCGCCGGCACGAACTGGTCGAGAGCGTTCGCGGTCCCGGTGGCGGTTACTACCTGGCGAGGCCGCTCGCCGAGGTCAGCGTGGCCGACATCATCCGGGCGGTGGATGAGCCGATCGACGCAACCCAGTGCGGTGGCAAGGAAAACTGCCACGACGAGCACCGCTGCCTGACCCACGACTTGTGGATGGGGTTGAATTCCCATATCTACGACTATCTGGACAACGTGACGCTGGCATCTCTGGTGGACAAGCAGCACGAGTGCAAGGAGAAGGTCATGCAGGACCGCCGCGCGTCGAAGATGACGCTGGCCGCTTGAACGAGATTTGACTAGGTTGAGACGATGAAGACTTTGTATTTTGATTATTCCGCCACGACGCCGGTCGACCCCCGCGTGGCCGAAAAGATGATTCCCTATCTGACCGAGCACTTCGGCAATCCCGCCTCGCGTTCGCATCCCTACGGCTGGGAAGCGGAGGCAGCGGTGGAAGAGGCGCGTGGCCACATTGCCGCACTGGTCGGCGCCGACCCGAAGGAAATCGTGTTCACGTCCGGCGCCACCGAATCGAACAACCTCGCCATCAAGGGTGCAGGCCATTTTTATGCGGACACCAAGGGCAAGCACATCATCACCGTGCGCACCGAGCACAAGGCCGTGCTCGACACGGTTCGCGAAATGGAGCGTCAGGGATTCGCGGCCACCTACCTGAGCGTCAAGGAAAACGGACTGCTTGACCTCGACGAGTTCCGTGCCGCCATCCGCCCCGATACCGTGCTGGCGTCGGTGATGGCGGTCAACAATGAAATCGGCGTGATTCAGGATATCGAGGCCATCGGCAGGATCTGCCGCGAAAAGGGCGTGATCTTCCACGTCGACGCGGCGCAGGCCACCGGCAAGATGCCGATCGACCTCACCAAGCTGCCGGTCGACCTGATGTCATTCTCGGCGCACAAGACCTATGGTCCCAAAGGCATCGGCGCGCTGTACGTGCGCCGCAAGCCGCGCATCCGCCTGGAAGCGCAGATGCACGGCGGCGGCCACGAGCGCGGCATGCGCTCGGGCACGCTGGCCACGCACCAGATCGTCGGCATGGGCGAAGCGTTCCGCATCGCCAAGGAAGAAATGGCGACCGAGAACGAGCGCATCCGCATGCTGCGCGACCGTCTCTACAACGGCCTCAAGGACATCGAGGAAGTGCATCTGAACGGCGACATGGATCGTCGCGTGCCGCACAACCTCAATGTCAGCTTCAACTTCGTCGAGGGCGAGTCGCTGATCATGGCGATCAAGGACCTGGCGGTCTCGTCCGGTTCCGCCTGCACCTCGGCCAGCCTCGAGCCGTCCTACGTGCTGCGTGCACTGGGCCGCAGTGACGAACTGGCGCACAGTTCGATCCGTTTCTCCATCGGTCGTTTCACCACCGAGGAGGAAGTCGATTACGCCATCAAGCTCCTGCACGAAAAGATCGGCAAGCTGCGCGAGCTTTCCCCGTTGTGGGAAATGTTCAAGGAAGGCATCGACCTGAATACCGTGCAGTGGGCTGCACATTGATTTGGAATTGAAGGAGAACGCACATGTCCTACAGCGATAAAGTACTCGACCATTACGAAAACCCGCGCAACGTCGGCTCCTTCGCCAAGGAAGACGAAGGCGTCGGTACCGGCATGGTCGGCGCGCCTGCATGCGGCGACGTGATGAAGCTGCAGATCAAGGTTGGTGCCGACGGCCGGATCGAGGACGCCAAGTTCAAGACCTACGGCTGCGGCTCGGCGATTGCGTCATCCTCGCTGGTGACCGAGTGGGTCAAGGGCAAGACGCTCGAGCAGGCCATGGAAATCAAGAACACGGCCATCGCCGAAGAACTCGCGCTGCCGCCGGTCAAGATTCACTGCTCGATCCTGGCCGAAGATGCCATCAAGGCCGCGGTCAGCGACTACAAGCAGAAAAAAGGGCTGGAGTAAGCCATGGCGGTCACTCTGTCGGAGCGTGCAGCCAAACACGTCACCAGCTTCATGGCCAAGCGCGGCAAGGGTGTCGGCATCCGTCTCGGGGTGCGCACCACCGGCTGCTCAGGGATGGCGTACAAACTGGAGTTTGCCGATGAGGTGCCGGAGGGCGACGAGGTCTTCACCAGCCATGGCGTGACCGTTTTCGTCGACCCGAAAAGTCTGGTCTACATCGACGGCACCGAGCTCGACTATGCCCGCGAAGGCCTGAACGAAGGCTTCAAGTTCAACAACCCGAACGTGAAGAACGAATGCGGCTGCGGCGAGTCGTGTAACGTCTGAGTGGCACGGACGGCGGCCGGCTTGTTCGCGCCGTCCCTGGCCGTGCAGCGATGAAGCGCATGGTCACCACGCTCCCTGGGTTCTTGTTTCCGGCCCCGGCCCTCTGAAATGGACTTATCCCAAACTCACTTCGCGCTGTTCGATCTGCCGCAGACGTATGCAATTGACAGCGGACAGCTCGATTCGGCCTATCGCGAACTGCAGAATACGGTACATCCTGACCGCTTCGCTGCCAAGCCCGAAGCAGAACAGCGGGTGGCCATGCAGTGGGCAACCCAGGTCAACGAGGCATACCAGACGCTCAGGCACCCGGTGAGTCGGGGCGTCTACCTGCTGCGGCTGCACGGCATCGATGCGCTCGACGCCACCAATACCCGGATGGCACCGGCCTTTCTGATGCAGCAGATGGAATGGCGCGAGGCGATCGAGGCGGCGCGCGCCGGAAAAGAGGGGGCGGCGCTCGATGTGTTATCCGACGACCTGCGTGCAGCTTACCGCCGCATCGAAGCGCGTCTGGGTGAATTGATCGATACGGAACAGGATTATGATGGCGCCCGTGAAGCGGTGCGCCAGCTGCGTTTCATGGATAAACTCATCGCCGAAGTCGACGATGCGTACGAAGAAATCGAAGGCTGACCGGCATGGCTCTACTGCAAATTTCCGAACCCGGCATGTCCACGGCACCGCACCAGCACCGGCTGGCGGTCGGCATTGATCTGGGCACGACCAATTCCCTGGTGGCCACGGTTCGGTCTGGGCTTGCTGTCGTGCTCGATGACGAAGTCGGCCATTCGCTGCTGCCTTCAGTCGTCCGCTATCGCCCCGATGGCGAAATCGATGTCGGCTACGCGGCGCTGTCCGCACAGAATCAGGATCCCCACAACACCATTGCATCGGTGAAACGTTTCATGGGGCGCGGAATACTCGATATCGACGATATCGCCAGCCTGCCGTACCGCTTCGTCGACGCCCCCGGCATGGTGCAGCTGAAAACGGCTGCCGGCGTCAAGAGCCCGGTCGAGATATCGGCGCAAATCCTCAGGGTATTGCGCCAGCGTGCCGAAGCCGCGCTCGGCGGCGAACTTGTCGGCGCGGTGATCACGGTTCCTGCGTACTTTGACGACGCCCAGCGCCAGGCAACCAAGGACGCTGCGCAACTGGCCGGCCTCAACGTGCTGCGCCTGCTGAACGAACCGACTGCGGCGGCGATCGCCTACGGACTCGACAACGCTTCCGAAGGGGTCTACGCGGTGTACGATCTCGGCGGCGGCACCTTCGACATCTCGATTCTGAAACTGTCCAGGGGCGTGTTCGAAGTGCTGGCTACCAACGGCGACTCGGCGCTGGGCGGCGACGATTTCGATCAGCGCGTGTTCTGCTGGATGGTCGAGCAGGGCCGTTTCCAGCCGTTGTCGGCTGGCGACATGCGGTTGTTGCTGACCAAGGCGCGCGATGCCAAGGAAGCGCTGACTGAACACACCGAGGTCCGTGTCACCGCAGTATTGTCGACCGGCGAAATGATGGACGCCACGCTGACGCAGGCCGATTTCAACGCAATGACCGCAAGCCTGGTCAACAAGACCCTGTCCCCGACCCGCAAGGCCCTGCGCGATGCCGGCCTGGGCGTGCAAGACATCAAGGGGGTCGTGATGGTCGGCGGTTCCACACGGATGCCGTGCGTGCGTCATGCCGTCGCCGGCTTTTTCAGGCAGACGCCGCTTACCAATCTCAATCCGGACAAGGTCGTCGCGCTGGGCGCCGCGATGCAGGCGGACGTGCTGGCTGGCAACCGTGCCGGCGAAGACTGGCTGCTGCTCGACGTGATTCCGCTGTCGCTGGGGCTGGAGACCATGGGCGGGCTGACCGAGAAGATCATCCCGCGCAACGCGACCATTCCCACCGCACGCGCGCAGGAATTCACCACGTTCAAGGACGGACAGACCGCGATGAGCGTGCATGTGCTGCAGGGTGAACGCGAACTCGCTTCCGACTGCCGCTCGCTGGCACGCTTCGAGCTGCGCGGCATTCCGCCGATGGTCGCCGGCGCGGCGCGCATCCGCGTCACGTTCCAGGTCGATGCCGACGGCCTGCTGTCGGTGTCGGCACGCGAGCAGAGCACCGGCATCGAAGCCAGCGTCCAGGTCAAGCCTTCCTACGGCCTCGAGGACGACGACATCACGCGCATGCTCAAGGAAGCCTTCACGCACGCCAAGGACGACATGTACGCGCGTGCCCTGAACGAACAGCTCGTCGATGCGCAGGGCCTGATTGCCGCCACCCGGTCGGCGCTGGCCGAGGATGGCGCGCTGCTCGACGCGGCCGAGAATGCCGCGATCGAAGCCAGCATCGCCGAGCTTGAGAAACTCATGGCCAGCCCCGATATGGGATCCAATCATCACCTGGCCATCAAGCGCGGGGTCGAAGCGTTGAATGCGGCCACCACCGAATTTGCCCAACGCCGCATGGACCGCAATGTGCGCCGGGCAATGGCCGGGCAGAAACTTGAAACTTTTGGCTGATCGGCAGAAATGCCCATGTTGAACGACGAATTCATCGAATCCCTGCGGGCGAAGCTCGAGTCCCACCCGATCTACGCGGCAGTAGCTAGCCTCGACGACCTGCGCGTGTTCATGCAGCACCATGTCTACTCGGTGTGGGATTTCATGTCGCTGATCAAATACCTGCAAAACGAGATTGCGCCGGTCCGCTGGCCGTGGACGCCTGGCAAGGATGCCTCGGTGCAGCGCTTCATCAATGAACTGGTGCTGGAAGAGGAAACCGACATGGCACTGCCGGGTCAGGACGGACACACCAGTCATTTCATGCTGTATCTCGCCGCCATGCGCGAAATCGGCGCCGATGCCGGCACGCCCGCACGCTTCGTCGACCTGGCGGGAGAGCAGGGGATCGATGTCGCGCTCGCCTCGGGTCTGGCGCCTGCGCCGTCTGCGGCCTTCACCCGCACGACCTTCGAATTCATCACCAGCGGCAAGCCGCATACGGTGGCTGCTGCCCTTGCGTTGGGCCGGGAGCACGTCATTCCGTCGATGTTCCGCGCTTTCCTGGCGCGCATGACGGTGACCGAAGCCCAGGCGCCGAGCTTCCATTACTACCTGAATCGCCACGTCCACCTGGACGAGGATTTCCATGCCCCCCTGTCGCTGCGCCTGCTGGCTGCCCTGTGCGACAACGATGCCGGCAGATGGCGCGAGGCGCAGCAGGCGGCCGAAGCCGCAGTCAATGCACGAATTTCATTCTGGGATGGTGTGATGAAAGCACTGCCCAGCCAACACGCCCAAGCAGCCTGAAAACACCCTGCCATGCCCCAACTGATCGTATTGCCCCACGTCGAACTCTGTCCCGAGGGCGCCGTCATCGACGCCAAGCCCGGTGACACCATTTGCGATACCCTGCTTGCCAACGGCGTCGAAATCGAACATGCCTGCGAAAAGTCCTGTGCCTGCACCACCTGCCACGTCATCGTGCGCGAAGGCTTCGATTCACTGGAAGCATCCAGCGAAGACGAGGATGATCTTCTCGACAAGGCCTGGGGCCTGGAGCCGCAATCACGACTGTCGTGCCAGGCGCGCGTCAACGCTGCCGACCTCGTGATCGAAATTCCCAAGTACACCATCAACATGGTCAAGGAAGGGCATTGAAATGAAGTGGACGGATTCCCTAGACATCGCCATCGAGCTCGCCGAAGCGCATCCGGAGATCGATCCCCGTACCATCCGCTTTACCGACCTGCACCGCTGGGTCATGGAACTGCCCGACTTCGACGACCATCCCGAGCATTCCGGCGAAAAGATTCTCGAAGCGATTCAGATGGCCTGGATCGACGAAGTCAGCTGAACCGGGCATCGTCGCGCCGTCAGCTCGATCAACCCGCGGCAGGCTGTCGGCAGACTGCAGCGGTAGCGCGCCCGAAGTACAGCCAGGACCCGGAGTCATTCGGCAGGGCAGGCCCAGGCCACGGGTTTCATTGGTTTCCTCGCGCGCTCCGGTTCTTCCCGCTTAAGCCCTACTCCAGGCGGGCTTGAAAATTCTCGGCATCACTTCAAAATAAAAGCCAGTCGTTCAGGCTTAGACGGGCTATGGCAACCAAGCGAGAAGGCAGTACCCTACTGGAACCGGCTGCGGTCAGAGTGAAGCCGCCGCCCCTGTACAAGGTGTTGCTGCTGAATGACGATTACACGCCGATGGAATTCGTGGTGCATGTTCTCAGGAAGTTTTTCGGAATCGACCAAGAACGTGCTACGCAAATCATGCTCAAAGTGCATACTGAGGGTGTCGGGGTCTGCGGCGTATATCCGAGGGATATCGCGCATACTAAAGTGGAGCAGGTTATCGATTTCGCGCGGCAGCATCAGCACCCGCTGCAATGTACGATGGAGGAGAGTTAGATGATTGCCCAGGAACTCGAAGTCACCCTGCACATGGCCTTCATGGAGGCGCGGCAGAAACGTCACGAATTCATCTCGGTCGAGCATCTGCTGCTGGCGATGCTGGACAATCCCTCCGCTCTGGAGGTGTTGCGGGCCTGTGGCGCCAACATCGAGGCGATGCGCGAGCAGTTGGGCAAGTTCATCGAGGAACATACGCCCAAGGTCGAAGGCAACGACGAGGTCGACACCCAGCCGACGCTCGGATTCCAGCGCGTGATCCAGCGCGCCATCCTGCATGTGCAGTCATCCGGCAAGAAGGAGGTGACCGGGGCCAACGTGCTGGTGGCCGTATTCGGCGAGAAGGATTCGCACGCGGTGTATTTTCTCGGCCAGCAGGGCGTCACGCGGCTCGACATCGTCAATTTCATCTCCCACGGCATCACCAAGACGCCGCAAAGCGAGCCGGCGCCGCGCGCCGAGGAGCCTGCCGAGCCGACATCCGAGGCGCCTGCCGCCTCGCCGCTCGACAGCTTTGCGCAGAACCTGAATGCCCAGGCGCTTGCGGGCAAGATCGATCCGCTGATCGGGCGCGACAACGAACTGGTTCGCGTGATCCAGACGCTGTGCCGCCGGCGCAAGAACAATCCGCTGCTGGTGGGCGAGGCCGGCGTGGGGAAAACCGCCATCGCAGAAGGCCTGGCGCGGCGCATCGTCGAGGGGACCGTGCCGGACATCCTGGCGCAAAGCACCGTGTATGCACTGGACATGGGCGCCTTGCTGGCGGGAACCAAGTACCGGGGCGACTTCGAGCAGCGGCTCAAAGGCGTGCTGAAGCAGTTGTCCGACAATTCCAGGGCCATCCTGTTCATCGACGAGATCCACACCCTGATCGGCGCAGGTGCGGCGTCGGGCGGCACGCTCGATGCCTCCAACCTGCTGAAGCCGGCATTGTCGTCGGGCAACCTGCGCTGCATCGGTGCCACCACCTACACCGAATTCCGCGGCATTTTCGAGAAGGATCACGCCCTGTCGCGGCGTTTCCAGAAGGTCGATGTGCCGGAGCCGTCGGTTAGCGAAACGGTCGCCATCCTGCGCGGTCTGAAATCGCGATTCGAGGACCACCATGGGGTCAAGTACACGTCTGCCGCGCTGACCACGGCGGCCCAGCTGTCGGCACGTTACATCAATGATCGCCACCTGCCCGACAAGGCGATCGACGTCATCGACGAGGCGGGCGCTGCACAGCGCATATTGCCGAAATCCAAGCAGAAGCGGCTGATCACGCCGCGCGAGATCGAGGAAATCATCGCCAAGATCGCCCGCATCCCGGCCAAGTCGGTGTCGTCGGACGACAAGAGTTCGCTGAAGAACCTTGACCGCGACCTCAAGGCCGTCGTGTTCGGGCAGGATGCTGCGATCGATGCCCTGGCCAATGCGATCAAGATGTCCCGCAGCGGCCTCGGCAATCCGCAGAAGCCGATCGGCAATTTCCTGTTTTCCGGCCCGACCGGGGTCGGCAAGACCGAAGTCGCGCGCCAGCTGGCCTATGTGCTGGGCGTCGAGCTGCTGCGCTTCGACATGTCCGAATACATGGAACGCCACGCGGTATCGCGCCTGATCGGCGCGCCGCCGGGCTATGTCGGGTTCGACCAGGGCGGGTTGCTGACCGAAGCCGTCGGCAAGCACCCCTATGCGGTCGTGCTGCTGGACGAGGTGGAAAAGGCCCATCCGGACATCTTCAACGTGCTGCTCCAGGTGATGGATCATGGCACGCTGACCGATACCAACGGGCGCAAGGCCGACTTCCGCAATGTGGTGCTGATCATGACCACCAACGCCGGCGCAGAAGTGCTCAACAAATCGAGCATCGGGTTCTCCAATTCACGCGAGAGCGGCGATGAGATGGGCGAGATCAAGCGCATGTTCACCCCCGAATTCCGCAATCGCCTGGATGCGATCATCCCGTTTGCACAATTGCCGGAACCCGTCGTCATGCAGGTCGTGGACAAGTTCCTGATGCAACTGGAAGAGCAGCTTCACGAGAAGAAGGTCGAGGCCGTGTTTACCGACGCGCTCAAGGCCCATCTGGCCAAGCATGGCTTCGATCCCCTCATGGGGGCACGCCCGATGGCGCGCCTGATCCAGGACACCATCCGCAAGGCCTTGGCCGACGAGTTGCTGTTCGGCAAGCTGGCGCACGGCGGACGGGTGACGATCGATATCGACGCCAGCGACAAGGTCTGCCTGGAATTCGAAGAGGCAGTCCCGGCATAAACGACCATAAAGATTCATGCAGGTTCGTCCGTTAGTCAACGCAGAAACGGGCACGAGCATTTTCCGGACCGTATTTCCCGCGGCATTCCTCTGGAATGCTGCGGGCGCGGCTGGAAGTGTTTTGCCCGTGGCGGATAAGACCAACGAAAGGAACCTACATGAAAATCCAGCATGCAACGCGACTTGTCGCCGTTACGTTGATTGCGTTTCTGCCGCTCTGCAGCCAGGCCGCCAGTACGAAGGCCAGCAAGTCGCAGGATAACGACGCTTCCATTTCTGGCGAGGACCTCGACGCGGTAAGCGAGCGGATTCGCGAAACCGGCGCCAAGCTGCAGGCAGACATCAAGAAGGCGCGCGCCCGCCTCGAGGCGCAACAGGCGAAGGAGGAGGCGGATCGCAAGCGCGCAGCCGAGGAAGCTCGCCAGGTGGCACTCCGGGAAGAAAAGCAGCGTCAGGCCCAGGAAGCAGCCCAGGCGCGCGCGCGCCAGGAGGAACTGGCGAAGATCGAGAAGGCTGAACGCGAGAAGCAGCGCATCCTCGAAGCACAGCGCGAAAAGGAGGCGCAGGCCGCAGAGAAACTGGCTGCCAAGCAAAGGGCGGCCGAGGCGCTCAAGGCAATGCGTGAATCTGCCGGGATCAGCGGAACCTTCGCGCCGGCAACGCCTTCTGCGAGCCAGCAAGCGGCCCAGAGCCAGGCCGCCAAGGACGAGGAAGCGGCCAGGAAGCAGGCGGCAAAAGACAAAGCTGCCGAAGCACTCAAGGCGATGCGCGCTTCGGCGGAACAGAAAGGCTATGAGTAAGCGGGTTCAGGGCAAGTCGGCTTGAGGGGGGCATCCTCCCGGCCTGCCGTCGCGAACCAGGAACGACGTCTGGCCGCCCGGGCCAGCAGCTGAAGCCGAAAGCCCCGATGTTTTTTCGGGGCTTTCGGCTTCATTGCATTCGCCAACGCCACTTGTCGGCAACGTTTCTCGGCACACGGCGGGCTCGCGGCGGGAATTCTCGCCGACCAGACAGATCGCGCCGGGGCTTTCTCACGCGCTTCATGGAGCGCTCGTCGTCGTCCGCAGCAATGCCGATGTCGCGCGCCGCGCCGACGGTCCACCCGCATCAGGCGGCGCTCCCGGGTACCTGCGCTGCGCGTCGAATCGTTGCGGGGCCTGCGGGAAGAAGGCGGCCGCGCGACTTGGATCAGTGGGATCGAGCCCATTGAGCTTGTGGCCGAACAAGGACAGTTCGAGCAAGACAGCAACGGGAAAGCAAGGACCAGTGGGGAAGCCGCCTGGTTTGAGCGCGTTTCCCGGGCGTCAATTCGGCAACGGCACCCGGTAGGAGAAATGGGCGATGCGCGTCCGCGCCGGGTCCGTCCAGCATCGCGGGAGCGCGCGTGGACGCGTGCCGGCGCAGCTGCTGGCGATCAGCTCACCGCCTGCGGCGCGCCCGTGGCGGGTTCGATGTGCAGCGTACGGGTGGGGAAGGCGATTTCGGCACCATGCGACGCGATGATGGCCGCGACCTTGAGCAGGATGTCCTGCTTGACTTCGTGATAGCGCACCCACTCGACGGTCCTGGTGAACGTGTAGATGAAGAAATTCAGCGACGACGCACCAAATTCGTTGAAATTGACGATCAGGGTGGCGCCGGTGTCGATCTCGGGGTGGGCCAGCAGCATGGTTTTGACCTCGGCCGTGATGGCAGCCATCTTGCCGACGTCGGCATAGCGGATGCCGATGGTTTCCTTGATGCGCCGGTTGGTCATGCGGGAGGGGTTCTCGACCACGATGGTGGTGAACAGGGCGTTGGGCACATAGATCGGGTTCTTGTTGAAGGCGCGCACGCGTGTGTGGCGCCAGCCGATGTATTCGACCGTGCCTTCGATCTGGTGATCGGGCGAGCGTATCCATTCGCCGACCGAAAACGGCCGGTCGAGATAGATCGTCAGGCCGCCGAAGAAATTGGCCAGCATGTCCTTGGCGGCAAAACCCACTGCAAAGCCACCGATGCCGCCGAAGGCCAGCACCCCGGATACGCTGAACCCCAGGTTTTGCGCGATGACCAGGAGGGCGACGATGATGACCGTGACGCGGCCGAGCTTCGACAGCGCATCGACCGTGGTCCGGTCCACGGCTTCCCCGCTTGCGGCGCTGCGGGCGAGAATGTTGCTGGAAGCCTGGCCGATCAGCCGCAACAGGAACCATGCGAGCGCGGCGATGACGAGCGTATTGCGGGTGGGGAGGACGAAATCGGCAACGGGCGTACCCAGATGCTCGTACACGATGCGAATCGAAAAGCTGATCCCTGCCACCCACAGGATCAGCGTCAGAGGCTTGCGGGCAGCCTTGATCAGGGCATCGTCCCAGATCGATTCGGTGTGGGCCGCGAGCTTCTGGATATGCTGCAGCAGGTAGTAGGCGCCGACGTTGACGACGATGACCCCGAGAATCACCGCCGTCACGTTGGGAAGCCAGGATTCGTGCAGAAAAGTGCCTAAGCCGAGGGTGTGCGTCAGATCGTTCATGAGCCGGGCGGGCAATGCTGAAAGCGCGGTAAAGCGGACAGGGTACTAGCGGGACCCCGAACTTGAAAGTCATGCACCGTGCCCGACGAACCAAAGGCCAATCACAGTGCCTGCCGTGCACCTCGCCTTATCGCTGCCCAGGCCCTATGCTGGAAAATATCCAAACTGCTGGAACATGCCATGAGCCACAAGTACGAAAGCCTGCTGCGTTCGATTTTCGAGGGCCCGGTCAGCGGCAATGTCCACTGGCGTGAGGTGGAATCGATGCTGACGCATCTGGGTGCCAAGGTGGAACCCCATCATGGCGCGAGTTTCCGCGTTGTGCTGAACGGCGTCGAGGGGTTCCTGCACCGCCCGCACAACAGCAACACCTGCACCAAGCAGGAGTTGCGCCATGTGCGCGATTACCTCTCATCAGCCGGGGTGAGCCCGTCGCAACTCGAGGACCGGGGACGCTGAGCGACAGCGGCCCGCTGCGACGCGCACCCTGTCGCGGCTTTGCGCACTGCCCGCCGAGAGCGCGCGCCCCCCGCGCGCTTGCTTTCGCGATCCGCTGCGGCCAGCCTGCCGCTCATTCGGGGCTGCCGCACCCCCCGGATTCCTGGATCACCTTGCCGCTCGCCGCGTCGTGCAGGGGCTGGCCGCCCGGATCGGTCTTCACCGTGCCGACAAACATCATGGCCTGGATGCGATCGAAATTCCTGTCGAGCGCCGAATCCACCTCGCGCTCGCTCAGACCGTCATAGATGTAGACATTGCCGTTGCGTTCCCGCTCCAACTCGTGCGGCGAAGGCTGCATCAGGCGCTTCAAAAGCCAGTCGTGCAGCGCCTGGTCGCCGTTCTGCGCCAGGCTTTGCCCGCCATATGCCGCAGCAACGAAGCAAAGTGCTGCAAGCCGGCAAAAGGTTGTGAAACCCATGCAAACCTCCTCGGGAGACACATGCTGTTGCCTTGAATGGTGCTGTATAGACGACACCTTGAACTTGTCCATAGCTCCGAGGGGATAGCAGCAGCCAGCGCATTGATTCGGTGGATCAAACTGCTTCGCGTCCGTCGAGAGTCGACGTCCGTCGGCACTTCGCATTGACGTTTCGCATGACGGGTCTTTAATGGAATCTCCGTACCGGGGAGGCGACCTGCTCTCCGGCGAGAGTCGGAATAGGATGACGGGAGAGTTCGATGAATGCTGCACGCAGGCTGATGCTCAGGGCTGCCGGCTCTGCCGGGCTGATCGCTACGGCGGTTGCGGCCGGCCTGCTGAAACCCGGGCGAGTCCTGGCCGACTGGAATGAGGCGGCCTTTTCCGCGACCCGGGTCGTCGATGCGCTCGCTGCGATCGGTGCAAGCGATGCGGCGACCTCGCTCGACGTCGTGGTGAAAGCCCCCGATATCGCCGAGAACGGTGCGGTAGTGCCGGTCGAAGTCGCGACCACCTTGCCCAATGTCGAGTCGATTGCGATTCTGGCCGAGAAGAATCCCACGCCGCTGATCGCGGTGAATGCACTGACCGATTTCGATGGCTCGCTGACCCTGCGGATCAAGATGCGCGAAACCGCCAAGGTCCGTGCCATCGTCAAGTCTGGCGGCAAGCTCTACTCGGCCGCCAAGCAAGTCAAGGTCACGATCGGCGGCTGCGGCGGCTGAAGCGATCAACGATCAAGTGGAGAAGACGGCATGAGCATTCGCATGAAACTGCGTGCCGGCGACGGCGAAATCAAGGCCCTGATCACGCATCCCTCGGAAAACGGCTTGCGAAAGGATCCCAAAACCGGTCAGTTGATCCCTGCACACTTCATCAACAGCGTGATCGTCACGCTCAACGGCAAGACCGTCCTCGACGGCCAGTGGGGTGGCGGGGTGTCAAAGGATCCTTATTTCGCGGTCAAGGTCAAGGGCATGAAGAGCGGAGACAGGGTGACCCTGAGCGTCAAGGACAACCACGGGGACAGCGGCAGCGTCGACGCCACGGCGACGTGATCCGGTGAACGGCCAGGGGATGGCCCGAACCGCGCCGCACAATTGTTTGTCATCATGTAAACAGCATGAAGAAAACCTTCTTTCATGTTGATTTCTGGATACTCGGTGCGTACTGATCGACCCTGACGACATCTGCGTGCTCGTCAGCGGCCAGCGGATCCTCGGTGTCGAGTTGATGCTGCAACACCTCCAGGTCTGCTTCCGAGGCATCCTTGGCCTCGCACGTGCGCTTGACGATCCGTTCGCGTAGCGTGTCCACGGGAAGCTGGAAGTCCAGCACGCGGAAGCCCACGCCGTGCGCCTGCGCCTGTCTGCGCAACAGGTCGCGCTGCCAGCGTGCAATGAACGTGGCATCGACGATGACCGGCCAGCCGGCATCCAGGACCGCACCCGCCAGACCGGCCATGTGGTCGTAGGTGCGGCGGGTGGCATCGGTCGCGTAGAGGTGCTCGCCCACGCCGGAACCGCTGCGGGCCAGGGACCCGATGCCGGCCAGACGCTTGCGCTCGACGTCCGATCGCAGCCGGATCGCGCCCGGTGACTGCATCAGGCTTCGGGTGGCGGTGGTCTTGCCCGATCCCGACAGCCCGTGGGTGATGTCGAGCCGACGGGGCAGGGGGCGGGTCAGCCTCGTCGCCAGATCCAGGAGCAAGTGTGCCTCGGCCAGCGCCGCCTCGCGCGTGCTGCCATCGACCTGCCGGCTGCGCAGCGCGGCAACCTTGACCCGCACCAGTGCACGGTATACGGCGTAGTAGCGCAGCAGCGCGAGCCCGGCGTAATCCCCCGTTTCTTCCAGCCAGGCGTTGAGCAACAGCCAGGCCCAGTCGGCATGGCCACGCTGCAGCAGGTCCATGTAGCAGAAGGCGATTTCCGACTGAATATCGATCCAGCGCAGTTGCGGATTGAATTCCAGACAGTCGAACACCAAAAGCTTTTCATCTACCCAGGCCAGGTTGCCGAGGTGCAGGTCGCCGTGACACTCGCGGATGAAGCCGTCGCGCTTGCGCGTGGCCATCAGCGGTGCAAGCCGCGCATGTTCGGTTTCGCTCCAGCGCTGCAGGACGTCAAGCGTCTGGAGATCGGACGGATCGTTCAGGCGCGGCGCGATCTGCAGGAAATTCTGCGCTACCGGCTGCCAGATCTGTTGCGGATCACCCCAGGCGCCATCGCGGCCGGCGCGCTCGCAGGCATGCAGGTGAAAGCGTGCGATGGCGGTGGCGATGGCTTCGACCTGCGCTGCCGTCAGGCCTCCCTGTCGATCGATCTGGTCGAGCGTGGCATCCGGCGGGAATTGCCGCATCTTGACCGCATATTCGATCGCCTCGCCGGTGCCGTCGACGCGCGGCGCGGCCGGTGTGCCGGTAATCGGGACCACGCCAAGATAGAAGTCCGGCGCCAGCCTGCGGTTCAGCCTTACCTCTTCCTGGCAGATATGGCGGCGCCTGTCGAGCGTGCTGAAGTCGAGGAAGCCGAGGTCGAGCGGCTTCTTGATCTTGTAGGCGAGTTCCCCGGTCAGCAGCACGTGGGAAATATGCGTCTCGCGATGCTGCACCGACGTCACCGCATGACTGTAGCAGCTCGGGTCCCCGAGCTTGCGGATCAGCGCATCCTGCTCCGCGACCGATTCAGACATGGCATGCCCGACCTGCCGCGGAGATGGCATCGGGGTGGATCACAGCTGGCGGGCGTAATCTTCCAGTTGCCGCCTCGCGGCGTCGAAGGCATCGCGCAGGGCAACATAGACATCCTCGTTTTCCTGCCGGTCTACCACGATCTCCGAACCCGGCACGGTCATATCGATGCGGATATTGAACGGTTTGCCCTGCTGGTGGTGTTTTGCAGGCTGGTCCACGACCACCCGGCAGCCGATGAGGCCGGTAAAGAACTGCTCGAGCTTTTCGGCTTTCTCGCGGATGTGCGCATCCAGCGCATCCGAATGGGGCAAGCCGTGATAAGTGATTTGAAGCGGGGTTTTCATGCTCGACTCCGATGTCCGGAGCGGAAAGCTGCGCGATCACCGCTTTCCGCAGGTTTGCACGATTCAGGAATCCGGTCCATCCGCGCTAATGGCCTTCCCGCGCATACAGCTTCTCGCGTTTTTCCTGGCACACGATGCAGCGCTTGGCGGTCGGGTAGGCGCGAAGGCGATCGAATCCGATATCGACGCCGCAATCGACGCACGCGCCGTACTCGCCGTCGGTGACTCGTCTGAACGTCGCCTCGATGTCCCGAATTTCCTGAACATGCCGGTCCAGCGTGGTCAGGTTCAGATTCACCAGCGTGGTCGCCAGGGATTCGTCGCCGCTGTCGCCGGGCTCGCGGTTCAGCAAGTCGATGCGATGCTGGTTGCCCGAATTCTCGAGCTCCTCGTGCACTTCGCTCAACAAGGTCTGATAGTCGCGCTTCAGTTGCATGACGAGCTGATCGAGCTGGTCTTGAGTCAGTACTGCCATGTGGCCTCCCGCAGAATAATTTGAAAAATCGACCTGCCTACATTATCAGGAAAGCAACCCCTCTTTTCAAAGACGGCAGGCTTTCCTTGAGTGCTGCAGGATCAAGCCGGCAGCCACGACGCAGTCGACCGAAATCGGTCGAACAACGACGCCGATCCCCGCTGGCAGGGAGAAACCGTTATCGCGTCCACACTACCCGAAGCAGGTTCTCGCGCTCGTTGTAGTGATATTCCAGCTCGCCCTGATAGGCGTGGTGCAACGCATCGCCGATGGCGCGGGCCAGATGGATGTCGGTCGTCGTGATCATGACGCCATGCGCCTGGTCCTCGATCGCCATGATCCGTTTCAGGGGATGTTCAGCCTTGGCACGTTCCGCCTCGTTCCTGACGAGGCGCAACAGTTCCTCGCGGTTTGCATCGAAGAAATCGCCGCCCACGGCCACGTAACCAGCAGGGAAGGCATCATGGATTCGATGACAGGCCGGGCACATGTCCTCGTGGGCTTCAGCGGGACGGGCGAGCCATTGCCAGCGACCGTCGTGATAGACCGCGCCGCACTGCGGGCATACCGTAGGTTCATGAAGCTTGTGCTTCGCCTCATAGGGATCGTGCCGCGTTTCCTGCACCAGGCGGTCGCGGCGCACGGGTTCGAAGCCTTCGAATCTGGATTTCATCCTAATACTCCTTTCGATCTACAACTATCAAGTGACTCCGGGCAAGCAACCTTCCGCAAAACCGTTGCAGGGCGGGGCAACAACGATCCCGGGATTCGCGATGACCCGCTACGACATACCGGGACTCGAAACGGTCGGCATGGCGCGTTTCGAGGAGACTCGACCCCGCAGCCGATCAGCTACGTCGTTCAAGCGCAATGCCTGCGAGTTCGACTGCGGCGCCCAGAACGAACAGGACCATGCCGAGCCACATCTCCGGTGCCAGGAAGATCAGCACGCCGCCGAGCACCGCCAGCAGGATCGCCACGGCGCGTCTCCAACGCCTATTTTTCAACATGCATCATTCTCCTTGGATTGGGCGACCGGAAGCGTGATCTATTCACTGCCCAGGAACGCTTCGGCTGAACTGTCCGCACCAAACTGCTCGATCAGCGCATCGATCTCGGCCAGCAGCGTATCGTCCTCGTCGTCCTCGAGCACGCCATCGCCCACCAGACGCGCGCCCAGCCCGCCAAGCAGGGCGTCTCTGACGGCACCCAGTGTGGGCGGAGCGTCGCGGTTTTCGTCGTCGACCATGGCTTCGATCGCACTGGATAGAGAATCGCTTGCGCTGACCTGAACAAAATCTATCGCAAGCGCCGTACCTCCATACTCTTCGATCAGCGCGTCGAGTTCGTCAAGCGCCGATTCGCTGACATCGAATCGATGGCGCTGTTCCGCTTCCCTGAAGTCTTCGGGCAGCAGCCCGGAAAGATAACGTCGCACCGACCGCAGGGTCACCGGTTGCTCGCAATCCGGATTCTCCACCCGGCTCCTGAGCAATGCCGACAGTTGCGGACTGACACGACTTGCGACATCAATTGACTGACTGTTCATGACGGCTCCCCCTAACAACTGATACTGCTGACATCTGACCCGGAAATTCGATACTCTTATCCTTTATCTATGTATAGCAAATCGGTGTCCCGCTGAGACGGTCGCGTGGGCATGGCCGGTATCGAGACGATTGCCATCGCATTCGTGCATATATCTGCCAGACTGCAGGTAACGATTGATGGCGCCGATGGAGATATGGAAGCGAGGGAACGCATTTGCAGGGAGCCGTCCGGATATCGCGATCGATCCCGCGCACTTGACCTTACATCATGATGAAGACGAATCAATGCACGAGTCTGCAGGCCGGCTCGAATCAGGCCGGCGACCGGCGACCCCTGCATGCGCGCTGACCGCTGGGAGCATTTCTCGCATGCAGCGGACGTCGGCGTGCGCGGGCTGGGCGCGACGCCTGAAAGAGCCTTCGAGCAGGCGGCCATGGCCCTGACGGCTGCAGTGACCGATCCGGCCGGTGTCATTCCCGAACAGATGATCAGCCTGAGCTGCGAGGCACCGGATCGTGAATTGCTGCTGGTGGACTGGCTCAATGCCCTGATATACGAAATGGCGACGCGCAACATGCTGTTCGGCCGCTTCGAAGTCAGCCTGGAAGGCGTGCGCCTGAATGCGAAGGCGTGGGGCGAGGCACTCGACATCGATCGCCATCATCCCACCGTCGAGGTCAAGGGAGCGACCTATACGGCGCTGAAGGTGGCGCAGCAGCCGGGCGGCCACTGGCTCGCCCAGTGCGTGGTGGATGTGTAGCGGAGGCATGCCTTGGATCTGAAGCGGCTGGAACGCACGTCCGAATTCGAGTGGCGGATTGCGCCGGTCGGCAGGATGCGCGTGCCTGGCGTGTTGTTCGCCAGCGAGGCACTGCTGCGGACAATGGACGACAAGGTCTACGAGCAGGTCTGCCATGTCGCCATGTTGCCGGGCATCGTCGAGGCATCCTACGCCATGCCGGATGCGCACTGGGGCTATGGCTTCCCCATCGGCGGAGTGGCCGCGTTCGATCCGGAAGAAGGCGGCGTGGTGTCTGCTGGCGGTGTCGGCTTCGACATTTCCTGCGGCGTGCGCACGCTGCATACCGGCCTTGGGCGGGACGACATCGAGCCGCTGAAGACACAGCTCGCAGAGGCACTCTTCCACGCCATTCCCGCGGGCCTGGGCAGCACCGGGGCTATCCGCCTCGAGGCTCAGCAGATGGATGCGATGCTGCGCGGCGGTGCCCGCTGGGCGGTGGAGCGCGGCTTCGGTGAAGCGGCCGACCTGGCATGCATCGAGGAAGGCGGCTGCATGGCGGGTGCCGACCCGTCGCAGGTTTCCGAGCAGGCGAAGAAGCGCCAGCGTGAGGAAATGGGCACGCTCGGTTCCGGCAATCATTATCTCGAGGTGCAGCACGTGGTCGACGTCTATGCGCAGGACATCGCGGCCGCGTTCGGTCTCAAGGCG
Source organism: Thiobacillus sp. (assembly GCA_041912015.1). Lineage (GTDB taxonomy): Bacteria > Pseudomonadota > Gammaproteobacteria > Burkholderiales > Thiobacillaceae > Thiobacillus. Next base: position 22,016 of record JAYRNU010000084.1, read on the forward strand.
GGCGATGTCGTTGTCAGCATCCATTGCGGTTCGCGCGGCCTCGGCCATCAGATCGGCACCGAGTTCCTCAGAAGAATGGTCATCGCCGCGCCCGGCCACGGCATCGCCGTGCCCGACCGCGAACTTGCGTGCGCGCCGATCCGTTCGCCGCTCGGACAGGATTATCTCGGCGCCATGCGCGCGGCGATCAACTGCGCGCTGGCCAACCGCCAGATCCTGACGCACCTGACGCGCCAGGTATTCGCGCAGATCGCGCCGCAGGCGAGGCTGCCATTGCTGTACGACGTGTCGCACAACACCTGCAAGGTTGAGACGCATGCCATGGCGGGTCGGCCCAGGGAGCTGTTCGTGCATCGCAAGGGTGCCACGCGCGCGTTCGGTCCGGGGCACCCTGATCTCCCGCAGGCTTTCCGGCAGGCCGGCCAGCCGGTGCTGATTGGCGGCAGCATGGGGACCGCTTCCTACATCCTCGCCGGCACGACTGCCAGCATGCACCGGGCCTTCGGTTCGGCGTGTCACGGGGCAGGGCGAGCAATGAGCCGTCACCAGGCACTGCACAAATGGCGTGGCAGACAGGTGGTCGACGAACTGGCAGGGCGCGGGATCCTGATCCGCAGCCCCTCTTCCCGCGGGGTCGCCGAAGAAGCGCCGGGCGCCTACAAGGATGTCAGCGCGGTCGTGGATGCCGCCGATCAGGCCGGCCTGGCGTGCAAGGTCGCGCGTCTGGAGCCGTTGATCTGCATCAAGGGATGAGGCGGCCACGCCAGCAAAGGGCTCCGACCGGTCTCGCTTCGGGAGGGCGACGCGTGGTGGAAGGATCGCCTCAGGCGCAGCCCTCGCGCACCCGAGCCGACTCGAAATCGGCAAAGTCGGCTGCCTGCTGTCCATCAGCCGTCCGGACCCTGCGCAGCCTGGACAGGGCACGCGCACCATCCCGGGTTTCGGCGCGCAGATAGCCCAGTGCGGCGGCCCCGTCCAGCGCCAGAACCGACAGCGCGGGCTCCGCTTTCGACCCGATGCCGGCGGTTCGCGCAGCATGGTATCGCCGATCCCCTTGCCCAGCGCCTTGAGCCGATTTTCCAGGTCGCACGAATCGGCAGCTGCGTCGTGCAGGATGTCGAGGCTGCTGCCATAGATGCTGTGCAGGGCACTCGATGCCGCGAGCGGCGCGGTGGCCGTCTTGTAGCCGTAGCGCTCGCAGCTGAAGGCATCGAGGATGCCCACGAGCCTGTCCCAGCCGGTCGCCAGGATCCGCTCGGGCGTCGGCACGCCCCTGGCCGCAAATGCTTGCCGGGTCCGGGTGGCAAGCAATTCCGAAATGCGGGCTTCATACAGTACGGTGGCAAGAAACCATTCGACGCGCTCACCCGGATCCCGCGCAGCGTGATCGATGCCGGGCGTCGGAGCAAGACGTCCGCCCACGCGTTCGCCGAGCGCGTGGGTCGCCGCTGCGACCGGGTCACGGCATGCGCCTGAGGAGACGCCGCAGCGCCGCAAGCGGGCGCGTGTTCAGCACGTCGTCCTTTTCCAGCCAGCCGCGCCGGGCCTGGCCGACGCCGTAGCGCAGATTGGCGAAGTCGAAGACGCTGTGCGCGTCGGAGTTGATGCTGACCAGCACGCCTTCCTCCTTCGCCATCTGGCAGTGGCTGTCGAGCAGGTCGAGGCGGTCCGGATGGGCGTTGAGTTCGAGGAAGCACCCGCGTTCCCGCGCATGGCGAATGATGCGCAGCATGTCGACGTCGTAGGGCTCGCGCCGGTCGATCAGGCGGCCGCTGGGATGCGCGAGCATCGTGAACAGGGGATGATCCATCGCGCGCAGGATGCGCGTGGTCTGCTTCACGCGCGACAGGTGGAATTGGCTGTGGACCGCTCCGATCACGAGATCCAGCCGCGCCAGCACGTCGTCGGGCAGGTCGAGGCTGCCGTCCTCGAGAATGTCCACCTCGATGCCCTTGAGCAGCGTGATGCCGTCGAGCGCGCTGTTGAGTGCATCGATTTCCTCGCACTGGCGGGCCAGCCGCAGCGGATCGAGTCCGTGCGCCACCGTGAGGTGGCGCGAATGCTCGGTGATGGCCAGATACGCCAGTCCCATCTTCCGGGCGGCCAAGGCCATGTCGCGCAGGCTGTCGTGGCCGTCGCTCGCCCGGGTATGGACGTGCAGATCACCGCGCAGGTCGGAAAACTCAACCAGATCGGGGAGGCTGCCGGCGTGCGCGGCCTCGATCTCGCCACGGTTCTCGCGCAGTTCGGGCGCGATCAGGGGCAGGTCGAGGCTGGCATAGACGGAGGCTTCATCTTCGCCGGCGATGCGCGTGTCGCCGCGAAATACGCCGTATTCGTTGAGCTTGAGTCCGCGCTTGCGGGCGATGCTGCGGATCGCGATGTTGTGTGCCTTGGATCCGGTGAAATAGCACAGCGCTGCGCCATAGCTCTTTCTGTCCACCAGGCGCAGGTCGACCTGCAGCCCGCACTTGAGGATCACGCTGGCGCGCGTGGTGCCGGCGGACAGGACATCGGCCACCTCGTCATAGCCGGTGAAGCGCTGCATGACCGGGCTGCCGGCAGCAGCCGTCACCAGAACGTCGAGGTCGCCCACGGTCTCGCGCATGCGGCGGAAGCTGCCCGCGACCGTCACCTGGTCGACGCCGGGTACGGCCTGAAGAAAAGCGGTCAGGGCGTCCGCATACTGCACCGCGACCGCGAGCTTGAAACGATGCGTCTGGCTGGCGTGCGCTTCGACCGCCTGCAGGATGTTGATCTCGGTCTTTTCGCCGAAGCCGGGCAGGGCACGGATGCGGCCGTCGCGTGCCGCGCGCAGCAGCTGCTCGACGGTCTGCACCTCGAGCTCGTGGTACAGCGCCCTGACCCGCTTCGGACCGAGGCCCGGGATCTGCAGCAGTTCGGTGATGGCGGGCGGCAACTCGCGCCGCAGCCGCTCGAGCAGCGCGCAGCGCCCGGTCGTGACGATTTCCCGGACCCGGGCCGCAAGGTCATCGCCGATGCCGGGCAGCCGGGTCAGGTCGTCGCCCTGCTGCAGCAGGCTGCGCGCTTCCTGCGGCAGTTCTCCCAGGGTGCGCGCGGCATTGCGGTAGGCGCGGATGCGGAACGGGTTGGCGCCCTGGATTTCCAGCCGGTCGGCGACTTCCTCGAAGATGCCGGCAATGTCGGCGTTATGGATGGGCATGATGTCGGCCTGTGCGTCTTTTTCCCCTGATCGTTTTCAGCATAGGGCAATCGGGGGGACAGCAGGCGCACAATGCCGGTTGACATGGTGCGCGATGCAGCAAAGCCGTCTCGGGCGACGAAGGTCCAATCGCGTATCCACCCGGCAAAGGCTTGCGTTGAGTGTGCCCAAGCTGGCGTGTTCAATAACTGAACGAAGATTGATTCCGGTCTGACATCGTCGCAAGGAAATTGCTCTGGTGCTTCAAATCTCATGCCCTGCTGCGAATCGGGTCACCGGGATGACGCCGTCGCACCGATCACGCCGGCGACATGCCCGCTTGCGAACATGACCCCGATACATGAATTGCTGACACGCGTCCGTTGGGACCCGGAATTCGCCGGAAGCCGCTTGGTCATTGGCTACTGGGACCGGGTCCAGGGCACGATCTTGCACGTCGACATGCGCGAGATTGCATGGGATGCCGACAACCCGTCTTTCTTCGATTTGATCGATGCGGAAGGACGGGCGCACAGCATCCCGTTTCACCGGGTCAGGGAAGTGTGGCGCGACGGGAATCTGATCTGGCAGCGCCATCCCGCGGGTGACCTGCGCGGGTAAACGCCATCACCCTCGATCAGGTAGAAGGACTGTCGGCATTGCCAGGATGTCTAGGCGCTTTTCCGGCGACCCGTTCGAACCAGCGCCATATTCTGCCGCCCGGCGCGTCCACGCCCGTGAGCAGGTAACTCAGGACGTTGAAGTTGAAGAGGCCCAGGGCCTGCTGGTTTCGGGCGTGGCGCTCGCCGCAGAACAGCAGCTGGTCGCCCGGCCGCAGCAGCGTATCCGGCTCCGGCATGAGTATGGCCGTCTCCTCGCGCTTGAGCAGCAGCGGGATGCAGGCCAGCGTCTGGGACCGGTCGATGGGGTCGCTCATGAGAACCTGCAGCGGGACCGGCGTGCCTTCACGCATGGCTTCGCGGATGGCTTCGCACTGGGCCTCTGCTGGTTCCACGTCCCAGACTTCGGGCACGGTGTTTTCGAGCACGGCGGCGATCCGGCTCAGCAGCACGTCGACCCAGGCGTCGTCATGTTCCCGGACCAGGCTGAGAAAGCGGGACAGCAGGGGGGTGGTGAGCAGCGACAGGAACTCGTGGGCGACGATGCTCGAGGGCTGCATCGTGACGCTGGCCCGGAAACGCTGGAACAGCGGCGCGTTGGCATGGCGGTTCTGCCGCAGTACGGTGAAGAGCCCGGGATTGAGCTGGCGCGCGGTCATGGCGATCGACAGGTTGTTGATGTCGTCGTCGGTGCCGGCGACGATGCCGACCGCCTGGTCGATGCCGGCCTCGAGCAGGGTATGCGCCTCGGTGCCGCTGCCGACGATGCAGTCGTCGCAGCCGGTCTTCTCGGGCGTCGCCTCGACCACCACCAGTTCGATGCCGACCCGCTTCAGGTGATGCGTGATCGCCTTGCCGAAGCGCCCGTAGCCGCAGATGATCCACTTGCCGCGGGGCGGTTCCAGCGGTTCGGTCAGGGCTTCGCCGGGAACGCCGGTGAGCCATTCGTACAGCAGATGGTGGCCGGGCGAATTGACCGCCATGGCGAGGTGTTCGCCAAACACCTCGAATGCGATGACGACTTCATCGGTGCCGAACGAAGCCATGTTCGCGGCCGTCTCCAGCGAATCGGCCCGGCACAGCACCGGCAGTTCCGGACGCAGCAGCTTGACCGTGACCGCGATGCTGAGATTGGCGCGGTCGTCGTTGGTGAGCGCGATCACCCCCGCGCAGAGCGGATGGTCCAGCCCCCCGGCCAGCAGGTTCTCCGGCAGGCTGGCATCGGCGGTCAGCGCCGGAATGTCGAGATGATATTCCCCGAGTTCCAGCGCGCCGACCCGTTCCGGGTCGATGTCGAGCACCACGGCCTGCTGATCCCGGCTGTCGAGGGCATGCATCAGCAGGGTGCCGGTCTCGCCGCAACCGGCGATCAGGTGGAACGGCTGGCGCAGGCGCCTGACCCGGCCGCTGAAACGGTTGGCCCTGGCGACGCGCAACAGCGACGGGTCCTGCAGCATGCCGAGGATGGAACCGATGCTGTAGAGCCAGGAAATGACCGTGAGGTAGATGACGACGATGGTCCAGGCGCGCTGCGCCTCGCTGAAGGCGCCGGGTACTTCGCCGAATCCGATCGTGGTCGCGGTATAGCTGACCACGTAGAAGGCATGAAAGAAATCCATCGGTGGCGCCGGGCGACCGTCGGCATCGACGCCGGGAATCAGCGTCATGCCCAGCAGGGCGATGGCATAGCTCAGGAGCAGGAAGATCAGCGGCGCACGCATGCGCCGCAGGATCAGGAACAGCGTGGTGTGCATTTCAGCGCCGGAACATCACGGTCTCCACCAGCAGCATGATGACCGACAGGATGTTGGCGGCCAGCGCGCCTGCCGACAGCGAGACGATGCTGGCCGTGGCGTCCGGCGTCAGGCCGGTGCCCTGGATGTAGACGGCCGAGGCCCAGACCCACGCGGCGGAGAGCAGGCCGAGGTCCGCCACCAGGCTGCTGGCGAGATGGATGGCGCCGATCTGCGTGCGCTCGCCAAACTTCAGAACCGTGGCGATCAGATTGACGATGACCGCGAAAAACAGCTCGTACACGTGGTGATGGGCCGGGTTCTCGATATCACCGTAGACGAAGCCGAAATTCAGGGTCATCGCCAGGATGATGAAGAAACCGAATACGACCTTTTCCAGATTCATGGCTTATCCGATCAGGGTGGAAACGCAGGCAATTATAGTGCGCGGCCCGGGCCGATCCTCCGCATTTGGGGAACGCATGAGAGCAAGGGCGGCGCGCCTGCGCGCCTTCATCAGCCGTACCAGAGTATGTGCCGGGCCTCGCTTGGCACCATGGCCCCATCGAATGCCGGCACGATGCGCGGCGTGTAGTCGCCCGCAGGCAGGGTCTTCGGGATGCTGGCGCTGAAGGTGTAGCTGTTGACTGCCCCGGTCAGGGGATCGCCGCGCTGCATGGCGTGGCATTCGGCCGGGGTGCCGTCCGGTGGCATGGCAAACAGCTCGACGGCAATGAATTCGGACGGGAGTTCGTCAAGGTAGACGGGCACGCCGAAATTCCAGCTGTCGGCCTCCTCGCTGACCCGCAGTTCGCCGAAACGAAGATGGTCCCAGTGCTGCGCGAGGGCATCCTGCCACGCACGCATGCGCCTGATGAAGGCCGCATCCTGGCGGACGGCATAGTGCTCGGCGGCTGGCAGGTAGAGCTTCTCCACGTATTCGCGCAACATGCGGTTGCTGCTGAAACGCGGGGTCAGGGCGCCCATGCTTGCGCGTATCCTGGCGATCCAAGCACGTGGACAGCCCTGGTCGTCACGATCCTGGTAGAACAGCGGCACGACTTCTTCCTCGAGCAAGCGGTAGAGCTCGGCCGCTTCCCTCGCATCCCAGGCGGGATCGCTGTCGTGCTCGGTGCGATCGCCAAGCGCCCATCCGTATTCGGGCGCATAGGCTTCCGCCCACCAGCCATCGAGTTCAGACAGGTTGAGCCCGCCATTGACCAGAATCTTCATGCCGCTGGTGCCGCTGGCCTCCCAGGGACGCCGTGGCGTATTGATCCAGACGTCGACCCCCTGCACCATCTGCTCGGCGATCAGCATGTCGTAGTCGGCGAGGAATACCACGCGTCCAGCCAGTTCCGGACGGCTGGCGACGAAGTCGTTCCAGTGCCGAATCATGGCCTTGCCATTGCCGTCCTTCGGATGGGCCTTGCCTGCGATGACCAGTTGCACCGGGTAAAGCGGATTGGTGAGCAGGCGATGCAGGCGATCCGGATCGGCGAGCAGCATGTCCGGACGCTTGTAGGCGGTGAAACGGCGCGCGAAACCCAGCGTGAGGTTGTTGGGGTCCAGGATGCCCGGGACCCGCCCGATGTCTTCCGCCGGTGCGTTGACGATGGCGAGCTGGCGCTGCAGGCGTTCACGGGCGAAGCCGATCAGGCGCTGGCGGCTATGGCTGCGGATATCCCACAAGGCCTGGTCGGGGATGTCCCGCACGCGTTGCTCGAGTTGCTCCAGTTCGCCCAGCCAGCGCTCCTTGCCGCAGGATTCGGTCCAGATGCGGTCGGCCTCGGTCGAGTCCCACGACGGCACATGAACGCCATTGGTGATGTGGGTGACGGGCACCTGATACTGCGGCCAGCGCGGAAACAGGGGCTGGAACAGGCGGCGGCTGACGCTGCCGTGCAGGCGGCTGACGCCGTTGACCAGCAGGCTGCCGCGAATGGCCAGGTAGGCCATGTTGAACGGTTCGGAGTCGTCGTCGGGGTTTTCCCGGCCGAGGGCCAGAATCTCGCGCGGAGAAATGCCGAAACGCTGGCGCGCCCATTCCGTATAGCGCGCCAGCAACGCGGGTTCGAAGCGGTCGAAGCCGACGGCGACCGGCGTGTGGGTGGTGAACACGTTGCCGGCGCGCGTGGCATTGAGGGCATCGCAATGGTCGACCCCATGTTCACGCATGGTGCTCCAGGCGCGGGCAAGGATCACGAATGCCGCGTGCCCTTCGTTGAGGTGGCAGACATCGGGCCGGATGCCCAGGCGGCGCAGCAGCAGCCAGCCGCCGATGCCGAGACAGATTTCCTGCTGCAGGCGCATTTCCGACCCCCCGCCATAGAGTTCGGCAGTGATGCCACGGTCTGCCGGCGTGTTGAGCGGATCGTTGCTGTCGAGCAGATAGAGCCGGACCCGGCCCACCTGCGCCTGCCAGACGCGCAGGATGACATTGCGTCCCGGGAAGGGCAGTTCGACGCGCAGCCTCTCGCCGTTGTCGTCCTGCACAGGCTGAACCGGTAGCTGGGCCGGGTCGTTGTAGGGGAAAAACTCCTGCTGCTCGCCGTCTGCGCTCAGGCTCTGGCGGAAATAGCCCTGCTGCCAGAGCAGGCCCACGCCGGTCATCGGCACGCCCAGGTCGCTGGCGGTCTTGAGCAGGTCGCCGGCCAGGATGCCGAGTCCGCCTGAATAGATGGGCAGCGACTCGGACAGCCCGAACTCCATGCTGAAATAGGCGACGCAGCCAAGCTTCGATTGTGCGTACGTGGACTGGAACCAGGTCTGGCTCGACTGCCATGCCTGGCGCGCGTCGACGAAGCTCTGCAGACTGGCGACGAATTCCGTGTCGGCTGCCAGTTCGCGCAGTTTCTCGCTCGAGACGTTGCGCAGAATCAGCCACGGATTGTGGGTCTGGGACCAGAGCTCGGCGTCGATGCGCTCCCACAGGACATCCGTGGCGTGGCTCCACGACCAGCGCAGATCGAGCGCAAGGTCGGCCAGGGCAGCCAGTTCATCGGGCAGGTCGGGCAGGGGGAAATGGACGATGCGGGTCATGTCGTGTGGGGTCGATGGCGTGGCCGGCTTCAGTGCGTCGGCATCATGCAGGGGAGGTCAGGTGCGCTGCGTGCGGGGTCCCCAGCGCTTGTCGAGTTCGGGCACGTTCCGGCTGTGGGTGATGATCACGACCTCGTCGTCGACACGCAGGGCGTCATCGGGCTCTGGCAGCATGAACTTGCCGTCGCGGTAGCAGCAGATCACCCTGCTGTCCTTGGGAAGATCCAGGCCATCGATCGTTTTGACGCTTCCATCCCGGACAACGAAGCTGAACACCCGCGCTTCGTCCTTGATCATGGCGGACAGTTCGAGCAGATCGTGGCCGGCGAACATGTCCGCCAGGTAGCGGCCGATGGTACGGGTCGGCACGATCGTGTCTTCCAGGCCCAGTTCGATGCAGATGTGCTCGAACTCCGGATCCTCGATCCGGGTCACGACACGCTTGAAGCCAAGGGAACGTCCCACCAGGCTGCCGATGATGTTGCTCTGGTCGTTTCCGGTCAGGCAGAACAGGAAGTCGGTTCGCTCCGGATCGGCTTCCTTCAGGATGGCCGGCTTGCCGCCGTCGCCATGGATGAAGCCGCAGTCGAGGACTTCGCCGAGGGCTTCGATCTGGTCCTTGTCGCGCTCGATGATCACCACTTCATGACCACGTTTGAGCAGCGTACGGGTGGTCATGATCGCAATCGCCCCCGCTCCGATGAAAACTGCTCGCATCAGGCCTCCTGCTTTCTGCCAATCCAGGTGACAGGATACAGCGTCACCAGCAGGGCGACGATCTCCAGGCGGCCGGCCAGCATGTCGAAGCACAGGACCAGCTTGAGCAAGGCGGGCAGATCGCTGCCCGTGACCCCGCTGGAGAGCCCGACGGTGCCGGTGGCCGACACGACCTCGAACAGCGCATCCAGGGCAGGGTAGCCGCAGGCCAGGAAGACCAGCCATGACAGCACGATCACGGCGCCGAACAGCGCGATGATCATCAGCACGTGCGCGATGTCCGCTTCGTCGAGACGACGCCCGCCCAGCCGCAACGCCACGACGGCATGCTCGGTGGCAGCAGTGCGGCGCAGCAGGGTCTGGACCAGCCGCAGCAGGATCAGCACCCGCAGCAGTTTCACCCCGCCTGCCGAGGAGCCCAGGCTGCCGCCCACCGCCATCGACAGGATCAGCAGGCCCTTTGGAAAGGCATCCAGCGCGGCGATCGGCTGGTCGCTGAAGCCGGCCGTGGACTGCGCCGAGACCGCCAGCACCACGCCGTGGCGCAGGGCCTCCGCCAGCGGCGCGCCGGCCTGCCAGAACCACAGCGCCAGCAGCAGCGTCCCGGCCAGGCAGGCACCTGCCAGCGTGCGCAATTCGAGATCCTTCAGCAGTTCGCCGATTCCCCGGCGCCATGCGAAGAAATACAGGGGGAGGGAGACTGCGCCCAGAAAACTGACGAACACCACGACGAAGGGCGCGAGGAGGGGCAATTGTCCGCCGAGGCTCTGGTCGAAGGTCGAATAGCCGCCTGTCGAGATCGCCGACAGGGCGTGCGCCATGGCATCGAAGGGCGTCAACCCCGCCAGCCAGATCAGCACGCCGCCCGTCAGCGTCAGCAGGGCGTAGATGGTAAGCAGCCGGCGCGCCAGGGTGCGGGTGGAGGAGACCTGCAGTTCGCCACCCGGCGACTCCACGAGCTTGCGGGCGGCGAGGTTGTGCTGGGCCATCATGGCGACCGCCAGCACCGCGATGCCCAGTCCGCCATACCACTGCATCCAGGCGCGGGCGAACAGGAAGGAATGCGGCCGGTCCTGCACGCTCGAAAGCGTGGTCAAGCCAGTCGTGGTGATCCCGGAGACCGCCTCGAAGAATGCGTCGAGGCCCGTCAATCCGCTCGCTGCCAGGGGCCAGCTCAGGAGCAGCGAACTCAGCACGAAGGTCAGCGTGACGATGACCATGGCCTCGTTGCCCTGGATCCGGTCCGGGGCGCGAAGCCGGGAAAGCGGCCAGCCGGCAGCGACCAGCAGGACGATGATGCCGAGATGGCGCAACCCGATCGGGTACTCGCCGTAATACAGCGAGACCGCAAGGTTCGGCAGTACGAGCAGCGCAAGCACCAGCGCTAGCTGCCCGAGGTAACGTCCCAGCACCGGCCAGCGCACAGCATAGAGCAGGGCACTTCCGCTTTCCGTTCCCAATTGTTTGCCTCCCTGCCTTCTCCGTTCAGATCGTCCTGTGCTGGCATGCAGTCTCTTGACCGGCCATTGCGGACTGCGGTGAGCCCCCATTCTATGCAGGTTCGGTGACGCCCACGCGACAATTCCCCGGGAACAATCCCGATAGGGCATCATGCGCGTTCCTACATCCGGAAGCCCGTCTTGAAACTGCCTGGTCCGTGGTTTACCAAGGCCCATACCATCCATCGGGTGGTACAGGTCAACGTCCGCCAGA
>JAYRNU010000085.1:0-17244 GCA_041912015.1 Thiobacillus sp.
AGGTGCCGGGCAAGCGCACCACCGGCACCAAGGCGCAGACCTTCGCCATCACCGGCCCAGGCTGGAGCGGCGAGCTGCCCAAGGGCGTGATTGAGTACAAGTCGCCCACCGGCCTGGTCTGGCTGCTGGGCCGGATCTACAGCACCGGCACGCCGCAGGACTACAAGGAAGTGCATGCGCTGCAGGACAAGATCACGGCGGTGCCGCTGTCGTCCTGGGGCAAGCCCTACACGCCCGAGCCGGGCAAGGTCGATCCTGCGATCGACATGACGGCCGCCGTGCGCGACCAGGTCAACGCGCTCGACGCCAACGCCTACTTCAAGCTGCTGGCCGAGCTGTTGAAGACCAACCCGCCGAGTGCCGACGACGCGCCGATGGTCGCGAAGCTGGCCAAGCTGGGCATCGTGCCCGGGCAGGACTTCGACCCGTCCAAGCTGGAGCCGGCCGTCGCCAAGGGCATGGCCAAGGCGCCGAAGCCCGCGCAGGAACAAATCATGGCCTGGATGAAGGAGGGCATTGCCGCCGGCGACATCAAGCTGGAGAACGGCTGGTTCTTCACCACCAAGACCGGCCTGTACGGCACCAGCTACCTGCAGCGCGCGCTGGTGACCGCCATCGGCCTGGGCGCCAACCGCCCGCAGGACGCCATCTACCCGACCTCTACCGGCCCCGACCTGGTGAAGAAGTACGATGGCAACAAGAAGTACGTGATGCGTTTCGAGAAGGGCCAGATGCCCCCGGTCGACGGCTTCTGGTCTCTGACAATGTATGACAAGGATTACTTCTTCGTCGACAACCCGCTCAACCGCTACACGCTGAGCCAGCGCAACAAACTCAAAGCCAACCCCGACGGCTCGGTGGACTTGTACATCCAGGCCGAGTCGCCGGGCAAGGACAAGGAATCGAACTGGCTGCCCGCGCCCAAGGACGAGTTCATCCTGATGATGCGGATGTACAGGCCGAAGGAACAGGCGCCGTCGATCCTGGATGGCAGCTGGAAATTGCCGCCCGTCGAAGAGGCCAGCTGAACCAATCGCGGAATCGCCGATGACAGCCTGAAACCTGTCCGAACGACGGGCTTTCATGGTGTCGAGCGCAACACTGCTTGAATCCCCTCGGGCTTTGTAGACGCTTGGCAAAAACTCTGGCCGCTGCACTTCCCTATAGCCATAAGGTGGGTTAAGGCAGCACGCGAGGCACTGTTCATCGAACAGTGCCGGCGTGCGCCGTTATCGTCCTTGCCTGCTTGGAATACCTCAAGGCAAGTATCGCCTCTGGCATAGAGCTGTTTGGACATCTTGGTGGAGCAGATCGTGTGCAGGACAAGACTGCCACCATCAAGTGCAGCTATGCGGCGTTGGCTGGGACGATCCGGGCCATGCAGAAAGCAAAAGTGGGCGGCTTGCATGAACAAGTGCCCACTTTTGACATGAATTGGCGCGCCCGAAGAGATTCGAACTCCTGACCCCTTGGTTCGTAGCCAAGTACTCTATCCAGCTGAGCTACGGGCGCATTTGCAAGGTGTCGAATTGTACGCATTTTTTTACCCCATTGGTAGGGGGAAACACGCATAATTTGGCTTGCAAGACATCAGCCAACGATGCGATGCGCGGGCAAGCAAGCGAGGCCTGCGAACGTGCCGGGCGGAATCCTAACCATTTCATGCATCATTCAAAGGGGAGATTGACTTGACGAGTCAGGCGGGAAATTTGCCCGGATTTATCCGGCATTCGAATCGTTCCATGCCTCGGGGCCGGGCAGGGTGCACCGGGGCAGCCGGGGAAGGGCAGGACTATTTCCGGGGAGCAACTCCGAATACGGCCCAGGCTGGAGATCTGATGCGACGCAACGGACCGGTTCGTGCCGCCGCTGGCCTGCTGGCCATATCGATGGCATCAGGCCTGATTCCGGATGCGTATGCCAGCGAGCAGCGGGCGCAGGCGCCCTCCCAGCTTCCCAACGTCCAGGTGCAGGGCTACGAAATCCAGCGCAAGAACTTCCGCTTCGGCGAATTCACGGGCTGGCTCAAGCGCGACGGCACCTGGCACATCGAGGGGCCGGTGCGACATCGGGGCCTGCTCTGCGGCACCTACGAAGTCGGCATGCGATTCGGCGTCGGCAAGCCCGAATGCACCGACGTGCAATGGGTTTCCGAAGTCACGTTCGTGACGTCCCAGAACCAGTGCAACGATGCGGAGCGGCCGCACTCGGGCACGGAGATCGATGAATCGCTGACCGGTCAGTTCGATGCCATCAATTGCGCCGAGCGCGTCATTCGCTGTACAGGGAACTGCAAGTAGGCCGGTTCTTTTCCTGTGCACACCCTTCTTCTGCCCGGATGCTGCGATCCATGCAAACCCGGATGTACTGCAAGAACCATGAACAAGTCTTCGGATTGAAAGCAACGTAGTGGCGAACAAGAAACGGCCAACTGACAGGAAACCTGCAAGCTCGCGCAGGATGTTGCGCTGGGGCGGCGCGATGGCCATGGCGATCGCCATCATCCTGGGCATCCTGTGGATCCAGCACGACAAGGCACATCCCGGGGACGGGAGCATGCTCGCGTCCGCCCAGGCGAGCGACGCGGCTCAATTCGTCGGCGCCGCGGCCTGCCAGGCGTGTCACGCGTCCGAATCTGCCGAATGGCGCCAGTCGCAGCATCATGCGGCGATGACGGAAGCGACCGGGCAGAGCGTGCTCGGCGATTTCAACAACGCGACGTTCAGCTATGCCGGGACCACCAGCACGTTCTTCAAGCGTGACGGCAAGTTCTTCGTGCGCACCGACGGACCCGACGGAAAGCTGGCGGATTTCCAGATCAAATACACCTTCGGCATCTACCCGCTGCAGCAATACCTGATCGAGTTTCCGGATGGCCGCCTGCAGGCGCTGTCGATCGCATGGGATGCGCACGACCGCGCGGCGGGCGGCCAGCGCTGGTTCCACCTTTACCCGAAGGAGCGGATCACCCACGCCGACGAGCTGCACTGGACACGTGCCGCGCACAACTGGAACTTCGCCTGTGCCGACTGCCACTCGACCGAGCTCAAGAAGAACTACGACCCTGCCGCCAACCGCTTCCAGACCACCTGGGCCGAGATCAACGTCGGATGCGAATCGTGCCATGGCCCGGGCTCGCGCCACCTGGCATGGGCCGAGGCGGTCAGGGGCGGCGCGTCCGTGGCGGACACCGGCAGCAAGGGACTGGCCGTCCAGCTGGACGAACGCCGGGCCGTCACCTGGGCGCCGAATGCCGCGGGCAATGCCGTGCGGTCGCAGCCGCGCACGACCGAACGCGAGATCGAGGTCTGCGCGCAATGTCATTCCCGGCGCAGCCAGATCGCCGAAGGCTATGCCGCCGGCAAGCCATACCTCGACTACTATCGGCCGCTGCTGCTGACGAGTCCGCTTTATCATCCCGATGGCCAGCAGCGCGACGAGGTCTTCATCTGGGGATCGTTTCAGCAGAGCCGGATGTTCGCAAAGGGCGTGACCTGCAGCGATTGCCACAACCCGCACAGCGGCAAGCTGCGTGCCGCGGGCAACGCCGTGTGCGCCACCTGCCACCAGCCCGCCAAGTACGACACGACGCAGCACCACCATCACAAGCCTGGCAGCACGGGTGCAGCCTGTGCGGCGTGCCACATGCCCACCACGACCTACATGGTGGTCGACCCGCGCCACGATCACAGCCTGCGGGTGCCGCGACCGGATCAGTCGGTCAAGTTCGGCACCCCGAACGCATGTACTGGCTGCCATGCCGACCGCAAGGCGCAGTGGGCGGCGGACAAGGTGAAAGCCTGGTACGGCCACGCGCCGCAGGGCTACCAGCGCTTCGCAGCGGCGTTTGCTGCGGCCAATGCCGGATTGCCTGACGCGCAGGCGCAACTTGCCGCGGTTGCAGCGGATTCGGCCGAGCCGCCGATCGCGCGTGCCACCGCGTTCGCAGAGCTCGGCACCCCGGCCAGCCGGGCCGCGGTCGAGACGCTGGCCGGCGGCCTGCGGGATCCGGATCCGCTGGTCCGGCTGGGTGCCCTGCAGACGCTCGCCAGCGTGCCTTTGGAGGCGCGTGCCCAGCTCGGCGCACCGCTGCTCGCCGATCCCCTGCGAGCGCTGCGCATCGAGGCCGCAAGCCTGCTCGCGCCGGTCGCATCGCAGCTCGACGCCGCACAGCAGACTGCTTTCGAACGCGCGTCGGCGGAATACATCGCGGCCGAGCGCTACCGCGCCGATCGACCCGAGCACACGACCAACCTGGGTACGTATCTCGGGGTGCTCGGACGCTACGACGAGGCAACGCTCGAATTCCGCGCTGCGCTGGCGCTCGACCCGCACTACGTTCCCGCCTATGCCAACTATGCCGACATGCTGCGGGCCCAGGGCGACGAGGCGGGCGCCACGACCGTCCTGCGCGACGGGCTGAAGGCGGTGCCGGGTGCCGCGACACTGCAGCATGCGCTCGGGCTGGCGCTGGTCCGGCAGAACGATAGGGGCCCCGCGCTCGCTGCGCTCCAGCGCGCCGTGACGCTCGATCCTGCCAATCCGCGCTATGCCTATGTCTACGCTGTTGCATTGAATTCGACCGGGAAACCGGCCGAAGCGATACGCGTCGTCGGGCAGGCGCTGAAGCGTCAGCCGTACGACCACGATCTGCTGACATTGAGAGTCCTGTTCCTGCGAGATGCGGGCAAGCGCGCGGCGGCACTCGAGGCGGCTGAGCAGCTGGGCCGGTTCTATCCTGCCGACCCCAACGTCGCGCAACTGCGAAGCGAACTGCGTGCTGCCGGGCCACGCTGAGCTGCGCGACCGGACTATTTGGATCTGGCGAACGTGAAGGTGTAGAACAGGCGGACGGCCGTTCTGTCGCCGGTGCTTGCTTCAGCGCTGAGCCGGTCGTTGATGTTGGTGTAGAACGTCACGAAGTTGTCCGTTCCGGTCGCCCCTTTTTCGAATGCAACCGAAAGCTTGTCCGAAATCTGGAATCCGAAGGAGGTCAGCCCTCCCTCGATGCTGCTGGTCGCCGAGGTCAGGCTGCTGTCGACCGGCTGGCCGCCGCGGCCGAACAGCAGCCATGACAGTTTCTCCTGGTCGGGCACGTCCGGATCCGAAAACAGTCGGACCCGGGGATTCTGGGCCGGGCCGGTAATGCTCATGCCAGCCGTCATCTGTGGTCTCCTGCGTTCGGCCGTGATGTCCAGGATCGGATTCTGCAGCGGGCCATCAAACAGGATGTTGCCACGCGCGATGTTCAGGCGTTGCCCGAGCATGGAGTAGGAGCCATCGACCACGCGGATCTCTCCTTTCGATCTGACCGGTTTCCCGCGCTCGCCCAGCAGCCGGACCTGCCCCGCAATCCTCGCCTGGAAGCCGCCGGTCTGGATGGGCAGACGCCCGCCCAGCAGCTGGGTTCTCTCGCTCGACCGAACCTGCAGGTCATTGCCGAGATCCACCAGCACATCGAGCGTCAGTCCGAGCGCCTGTTCGCCACGAGGGCTCGGGACCTGGCCCTTGATGCGCACATCCGGCGAGAGCGTGGGGGCGAAACTGCCGCCGAGAACAAATAATCCGCGATTCACCGTGACCTTGCCGGTCAGCGTCGCGCCCTGCCTGTCGATCAGCAAATCCCCCGCCAGATCGGTATCCAGTTCGAGATCCCTGCGTTCCAGCAACGCCAGGTTTTCACCCTTGAAGCGCAGGGTCAGGTCGGCGTTTTCTCCGAGGCGGGCATGACCTTCGGCCTTGAGCCGGCCCGCGCCATTCCTGAGTTCGATCCTGTCCAGAATGATCTGATCGCCTTCCAGGCGCGCCTGCAGGGTACCGTCCCTGAAATTCGTGCCGCTCGGCGGATGCCTGATCACGATGTCCTGGCCTTGAATCCGGCCTGAAATCTGCGGCTGCTTCCAGTTGCCCTGGGCCGACACGTCGAGGTCGAGGCGGCCGTCGATGTCGAGATCCTTCTGCAGCAGCGGCCCCAGCCAGTTGAGCGAGGTGATGTGTCCGGTCGCCTTCAGGCTCAGCGGAGATGTCGCCGCGATCGTCCAGGCCTGCGCGTCGCGGGCGACCTGCGTGGCGAGCTGAAGGTCGAGCGTGCTGCCGTTCTTCAGGCGCAGATCCGCCTTCGCCTCGATGCGATTGTTCCGGGCTATTGCCTCCACCGAGGCGTGGGTGGGGGTGAGGGTGATTCCCTCCACGGTCCAAGTGCCGGCTTCGTGCCAGACCTTGAAGTGGCCGTTGAGCGTGTCGGTCGCCGCGACATCCCAATTGCCGCCCACCAGCTCGTCGCCATGCAGATCCAGTTGCAGGGGAATTCCGATCATGGCCACCGGAAGGCCGTTGAAGTGGCCGCTGGTGCGCAGTTCCGAGGCAGTCAGGTCGAATCCATCCAGATGGAACCGGGCCGTGCCGGCACTCAGACTGGCTTGCCCAATGTTGAGACTGGAACGGCTTATCTTCAGTCGTGTCGGCGCTTCCAGCTGGAGTGTGCGGGGCTTGTCCAGGCGGAATTCTTCCAGCTTGCCTAGCCATGTCAGGTCCTGATCGATTCCCCCCGTCAGGCTGGCTTGCAGCGCCAGATCCGCGCCTGCCACGACAAGCTTGCCCCGATGCGCCCGCCCGGTACCGCTGATCGACAGGGTGGTTCGATCCGCGGCAAGCTCTCCCAGTCTGGCTTTGGCGATCTGCGCGTCAAGTTTGAGCGGCGCGTCGGGATCGGGCTCGATATGCGCGGTCAGGGAAGCGTTGCCGATGCCGAGCTGATCAGGGCCCTGCAGGCCTGTCGCGTGGGCGTCGAGCACGACGCCGGGATGGCGCATCGGGCCGCTCAGGGCGGCTGAACCTTCGACGTGGCCGGTCCATTGATCGTCGAACGGTTTCAGGTCGGCAATACTGAAATCGACCTCGAGTCGGTCGCCCGGCGCGCCGAGCGAGCCCTTGAAGGCAGCATGGCTGGCGCCCCAGTCGAGCGTGCCCTTCGCATCCCAGATGCGCTTCTCCGAAAGGGCGGCCTCGACATTGCCGGACAGGCCTTGCTGGCGAAACAGGCTGTCGTGGATTGTGGCCGTGAGCTGGACCTGCCAGTCCGGCTTGAGCTGGCCGCGGCCCGTCAGGTTCGCATTGAGTCGGGCTGACGGAAAGTCTCCAAACGCCGAGGGATCGAAATTCACCAGTCTTGCCTGGCCAGAGAACGGCCAGGCTCCCTGGGTCGTCAGATCGCCTTGCAGGTTGATCCGGCTGGTCGCATTGCGGATGCGGGCGTTGCGCAGGCTGATCTGGTCGCCCGTGCGCAGGGCGTCGATTTCGTAGCGCTGGCGGGCGTCGGCCATCGTGGCGACCAGCCGCTGTGAGCCGGGATCGGCCTGGAGGTCGAGTGTGCCGGCAAGGCGGGTAGGGGCCATCCGCGCGTCGAAGGCCTGCAGGTTGAGCGCCGAACTGGCCAGCTGTGCATCGATCCCGTCTGCGTCCAGACGGGCTCTGCCGGTCAGGGTTGCACCCAGACGCATGCCGAGTTGCAGGTCATCGAGGACCAGCTGTTCCGGGTCGAGGATGAAGCGGGCTGCCAGCCGGGTGAGCGGCAGGCTCTCCTGCGTCAGGGTGCCGGGCGTTCGGTTGAGCAATTCCAGTTCGCCGGTCAATCGGGTCTGCGCGGACTGGGTGGCGGTAAGGCGTCCGCTCAGGCTGGCCTTGGGCAGGGACGGATCCATGGCATGCAAATCCAGCTGTGTCAGGTCCGCTTCGACGCCCGTGAGCTGGACCGGCTGGAACGGGCGGATGGTCGCAGTGGCCGTTGCCTGCAGCCAGCTGGATCGTGCACCGAGCCGGGTCCTGATTTCTGCGAGCGGACCCTGCAGATCAAGTTGCAACGCCGGCATCGGCGTGCTGCCGTTCAGCGGAACCAGCCTGGCCGTGCTTTGAAGCGCAAAAGGCGCATGCCCCGCCAGATTCAATCTGCCGCTGGCCCGGCCCCAGGGAGATTCGATGCGTTGCAGTTCAAGGGTGTGGCCGCTGCCCGTGCTGACGAAGCGTGCCTGCAGTTCCCGCAGCAGCAAGGAAAAATCGCCGCGCCGGATGTCGATCAGGCCGATCTGAAGCCGGTTCACCTCGATGCCGAAAGGCAATTCGAGCGAGGTCGGAGGCTGCAGGGGTTCGTCGCTGGGCACCAGCTTCACGAACAGCGAATCGACCTGCAGGCGATCGATCTCCAGCCGGCGCTGGAGCAGCGCAGCAAGCGAGAAATCGAGGGCGATTCGGTCTGCGCCAACGGCTGTCTCCGGGCTCGAAAACCGGGCATGATCCACACGCACCACGCCCAGCAGGTTGCCGCTGACTCCCTCGAATGTCAGCCGGCCCTGTGTCGCCGCCGTGACCTGCTGCAGCGCCCAGCGCAGGCTTGCGTCGCGTCCCGCGAGCCAATAGGCGCCCGCGGACAGCAGGAGCAGGACAAGCAGCAGGATCGGCAGCAGGCGGCGCATCAGAACAGGGACCCGACCGAGAAATTGACGCGCCAGGTCGCGTCCGCCTCGCCGTAGGCCACATCCAGATTGAGCGGGCCGAGCGGGCTCGCCCAGCGGATGCCGGCGCCATAGCCGAGTTTCGCCTTGTAGTCCTTGAGGTCGTCCACCACGTTGCCGGCATCGATGAACAGGGCGGCCTGCCAGCCGGGGGCGACGGGATGCATGATCTCTACACTCCCCACGCCGAGATAGCGACCTGGCAGGATCGCGCCATTGTCGTAGATGCCCAGGCTGTCGTATTCGTAGCCGCGTACCGACTGGCTGCCGCCCGCCCGGAACAGGTAATTGGTCGGGATGCCTTCCGAGGTGGAAGCCTCGACCGCGCCCAATTCTCCGCGCAGCATCAGCGTGCCGCGGGCCCCGAGCGGATAGTAGAGATTGCCCCGGCCATAGACGCGCAGGAAAGGGGTGTTTGAGAACAGCAGGTCGCTGGCGCCGCCCGCCTGCAGGTTGACGATGTAGCCCCGACGCGGGTAGATCAGGGCATCGAGGTCCCTGCGGGTCCAGGACGCGTTGAATGGAAGGGAGGTCACGTCCTCGGAACCTCCTCCCGATACCTTGTTCCACTGGTAGTTGAGATCCAGCGACAGGCTCAGTTCGGTCTTGCCCCGGATGCGCAGCAGCTGGCCGACCACCTGGCCGGTCACCGTCTCGACGTTCTGGATGTTGGTCCGCTCGACCTTGGCGCTGAGGACCGGCTGGAAGCCGTAGGCAATCGGCACCATCTGCACGCGGGTGGAGGCCGATTGTTCGAGCTGCTCCAGTTTCAGGGCGCTCGCGGACCGCCAGCCCGGCCTGAAAGTCAGGCTGTCCTGGTAGCGCAATTCGATGCCCGCGCCCTTGTCGGTGCTGTACCCGGCGCCGACCTTGAGCTTGCGATCGGTGTTTTCGACGACGGTGACCCGGATCGGAACGGCCGGTGCCAGAACGGGATCGTTCGAGGTGGTCACGTAGACGCTGCTGAAGTAGCCTGTCCGTTGCAGCCGGCTCTGGAAGTCATGCAGCGCCTCTTCGTCGAAGAGCGTGCCAGGCCTGATCGGGTTGAGCCCGGTGATGATGCGCTCGGGCAGCAGTTCGATGCCCGTGATCTGCAGTTTGCCAAAGCGGAATGCCGGGCCGCTGTCCGTGACCACGCGCAGGCTGACCGTGTGCTGGACAGGATCGACTTCCGCCAGGCTCTCGACGATCCGTGCCGCGGGATAGGACTTGCTTTGCAGGTCTCTGATCAGCTTCGCCTTGCCGTCCGACCAGAGGGCGTCCTGGAATACCATGCCTGTGCGGAGTGGCCAGGCGCGCCGCAGCGCCGCACTGCGCTCCTGGAATGCCGGGTCGTCATCGGCAAAGGCACCCTGGTACTCGAGCTTGACGGTCGTGACCTGCGACGCCTCCCCTGGTTCGACGGTCAACCGGGCGCGCCAGCCGGTCTCGATTGCCTCCACGGACTGGTCGATACTGGGGCTGAAATAGCCCTCTGTTGCCAGCAGCACGCGAATTTCATCCACGGCGCTGCGCGCCAGGAAGCGGAAGCGCGTTTCGTAGAGCTTGGGATCCTGGCTTTCCTGAATGATTTCCAGATGGGATTCGAGAAGGGGACGCAACGCTGCCGGCACGACGAGGTCGACTTCGAACGATTCGGCCGCTGAGTTTGCAGAGAACCCGCAGAAGCTCAGGACGACGAGAATGGGAAGCAGGAAACGGGTCAAGATGGCATGCGGTTTGAATTTGCCTTGATTCTAATTGATGCCGTCATGAGGCGGCGGTGTTTGCCCAACCTCGGAGGGCGGTTTCCATGCCGACTCGATTCATGAGGCTTCGGGCTCGGCCAAGCTAAATTTTTCACGCCCTGACCGGCGTTGTCGTGATGGGCTGGCAAAGCAGTGATAGGCTATGCCACCGTGCATCGGGGTATCGACATTCTGAATATCCATGGCGCGGAAAGCAGTCCGATGAATTTCGATTTATTTGATGAAAGGCGACCTATGAAACGCTCGATGAATTTTATTCCTGCACTCCTTCTTGCACTGCTGGTCACGGCTTGCGCGTCGGAGCAGAAAAAGACCGCTGACACGCCTCCTGCTACCGGGGTCAAATCCGCTGAAATCGCGGGGGTCAGCGATGCTGGCGATTCTGCCACTGCGGTACAGCTGAGCTCGATTTCCGCCACGGTCACGGCCATCGATCTGGCGACCCGGACGGTGACGCTGGTCGGTCCGCAAGGCAACGAACTGGTCGTGGAAGCTGGCGAAAAAGTGCGCAACCTGGATCAGGTCAAGGTTGGCGACAAGGTGACGGTCGATTATTACGAGGGCCTGCTGGCTCAGATCAATGCGCCCGGCGCGCCTTCGAACGAAGTGTCCATGATGGATGCGGCGGTCAGAGCCGCCAGGGGAGAGCGGCCTGGTGGCGGCATCGCCAGTTCGGTCACTGCGACGGTGACGATCATGTTCATCGACAATTTGCGCCATGTGGTGCAGATCAAGGGTCCGGCCGGGCACCTGACGGTGCTCCAGGTCAAGCGGCCTGAATTCAGGGAGATGCTGAGAAACCTCAAGGTCGGCGACACGGTCGACCTGACCTACTTCGAAGCCGTGGCCGTAAGCGTCAGGCCCGCCAGCAACTGATCGCATCGGGCAGCCAGCGATGACAGGCTGATCGCGGCAGGTCCTGCGGTCAGCCTGTTTTGTTTGATGGCGAGGATTTCGCCGTCGTGAAAATTCTGGACGAGCCGGAATGGATGATCGCCCTATGACGCGATGGGCTTTCGTTCCATCCGGACAGTCTCGTTATTGCTCGACCCGCGTCCAGGTCGCATCGGGGTCGAAGCTCGTAAGCTTGCCCGCAATTTCGGAAGTGTCAGCGCCGAGATCCTTCTGGTATACCGTGCCTTCATGACTGCACATGAAGGTCATCACCCCGGATGCACCCCAGCGCGACGGATAGGCGATGAGAGCGAAGCCGCCGATCATGTGACCATTGACCACATAATCGTAGGCTCCACCGGGCGCATCCTTGCCCTGGGCGGTGAGAATTCGGTAGTAGTAGCCGTGGAAGGGACGAGGCGCAGCCCCCTTGGCTGCTGCGTAGCCTTCATTTATCGCATTCGAGACCAGTGGGCCGAAAGGCGAGTCGGGCTCCCCTTGCTTGGTTGGCCAGTAGAGGCCATCCTTTTTGCCTTCGCTGCTGCGGAAACGCTGCGCATACTCGAGCAGGCCGTCGCCATTGCGGTCCTGTTCGGCGTATTCCCGCTGGGCGTCGCCGAAGGCCATGCAGAACCGGATGGTGAACAGTTCGTTCTCGCCGACGCGGCGGTTGACGAGTTCTTCCGCTCCCGCCTTGGCATCGAACTGCCACCCTTTTGATCCTTTCACGAGCGGGAACGGGAACGGGAATTCATTGTCGCCGAGCAGAAGCGTCGCTTTTGTTTCGCAGTCCATCTCGATCTTGAGCGATTTGTCGTACGCGGCGATGAAATTATCGTGCATCTCGCGGTCCGCGACTTCGTCGCCGGTGAAGATCAGGTCCACACTACCGGGGCCGAGCACCTTGTAGATGGCCTTGACGTCGTGCGTCATCATCGCTTCGTAGAGTGCCTTGGCTGCCTGCTGCGGCGAAGCATACGTCGCCTGTGCCAGCGCCGCTGCCCTGGCGGTCGGTGCGACCTGCTCCGTCGCCCGCTCCGCTGCCGTTACGTGTGGCGCGCCGAGCGTCATCGAGACGCCTACCGCCAGCGTGAGGAGCGTCCGCTTGTTCATGTCTGGTTTCATGTGTTCCCCTTAGCGACCACGTCCGCCGCCGCTGCGCCCGCCGCCGCTACGTCCGCCACCGCTGTACCCACCACTTCCGCCCATCGTCGAGCGGCTCGACGCACCACGGTTGCTGTAGTTCTGCGTCTGCTGGCGTGACTGGCTGGCATTGAACGAGGGGCTCGTGCCGGAGGACTGGCTGAATCCGCCTCCGCCCGAGCGTTGTGTATCGCGGGTGCCGGCACTGCCGCCGAACTGCGAGTCTCCGCTACCACCCGGACGTTGCATGTCGCGGCTGCCGGCGCTGCCGCCGTATTTCGAATCACCCCCACCGCCCGGTCGCTGCATATCGCGGGTTCCGGCACTTCCACCTCTGTCAGGCCGTTGCGCATCCTGCGTGCTGGAACGTGCACCCGACTCGAAACCGCGTGCGTCGCGGCGGGAAGACACTGCGTTCGGATCGGCCTTGCGATACTGGTCGCGTGTCCTGGCGTCGCCATAGGCCACACCCTTGCGCTGCGCCGGGTTGTGCTGCCAGTTGCCGTTGTTCACATTCTTCTTGAAGTTCGCGTTGTTGTTGATGAATGTATTGTTGCGGTTGACGTTGATGTTCACGTCGCCGCCATGCCAGCCGGGACTGCACCAGCCCCAGTGGTTGTTGCTGATCGCCACGCCGATGCCGAAGCCGATCGCGCCGGCGACGAGCATGCTGCCCGGGGGATAGTAATACGGTGGGGGCGGCCAGTAATAGGGGGGATACGCGGGGGCCCACCATGCACCGTAAACGATGGTCGGGTTGTAGGTCGGCACGTAGACGACGTCGGGCTTGGCCGGTTCGATGATGATGATCGACTGTTCCTTTACGACCTTCTGTTCGTCGTTGCTCTTAAGGTTGCCCTCGGCTTCCGCCTTCTGGCGCAGGGTCTGGACGGTCTGCAGCACGCGCTTTTCGTCCGACAGGAATGCATTGCCGAGTTCCTGCGTCCATTCCAGCTTGTCGCTCATCATTTCGAGCACCTGGGGATAGGCGGTCAGCGACTGGACCGACGGGTCCCAGTTCTTCTCTGCGACGGCCTTGTCGAGGCCATCGCCCTTGAGATCCTTGTTTTCCTTGACGAAGCGGGCGGCTTCGACGACGTCGAGCGGATAGGTCGCCGCCATAAGCGTCTGCGTTAGCAACTGGTCAGGATAGAGCGCGACCGGCGCGAGCAGGGAATCGAGCTTGTCCTGCGCGAGCTGCGTTTCCCCGCTTGCGGGTGCGGCGCTCTCGGCCGCCGTGGCCGTTGGCAGGGGCACCGTGGTCGCGACGGCGAGCAGCAACACGAGTCCCCCGAAGAAGCGACAAGGGTTGCCGAACCTGAACCGAATTCGCTGCGGGTCCGAACTGTTCAACTGGACGCTAATCGGTGAGGTTGAATGTAATGACACGGGTATCTCCCTCGATACGGGAATAATGATGGGGACACGGCCAGACTGGCCCAAGTATATTGCCAGATGCCCGCGATCAGCAACGCGGCGCTACGCATCTGCTTGGCCGTTCTTCATTTTGGCAAGTATAGCTGCGCGTTCTGAACGCGCGAGGATCAAGTGCGCGGGGCACTTGCCGACGGATCCCCGGCGACGGCACGCCCGACCGCAAGGATGACGATGGATTGCGCGGCTCCGCAGCCCCCTTCGATGCGCAGGGCAATAGCATGATCGTCCTCCGGAAAATCGTCAGCGTTCTGTGCTCCGGGAATGGCTGCCGGTGTATCCTATTTTCCGCATGCGCAGCGCGCCCTGTGGAAGCGCAGTCGGGGCGCGCCGCGATGCCGAGAAGGGGTCGTTCCGCTGTCGAGTCCGGGGGAGGTGACTTGCCGGATCGCCAGCCAAATGGCAGACCTCTGTCGACGATTTGCCGATGTGTACCGAGGGAATAACGTGTCGCCATTTTTTTCTTTCCGTTCTCTAGCGGCCAGGAAACTGCTGTGCCGCATGGCGTTGGCCATCCTGATGGGCGTCCTGCCTGCGACACCGATGATGGCTGCGGAAACCTCTGCCGCAGCGGAAACTCCAGCTGAAATGGCCGTTAGCGAAGAAGTCATGCGCGAAGCCCCGCTTGCACCCGTGATTCTCGATGGCGAAACATTGTTCAAGGTCCGCGGAGTGTCCGCTTACCCGGCAGAACGGCGCGCCGATGAGATTGCTGCCCGGATCGAGGCGCTGGCCGACAATCCTGCCTTCCAGGCGGATTCGCTTACCGTTTCAGAATTGCCGGATGCCACGGCGATCTTCGCAGGCAGCCAGCGCTTGTTCATGCTTTTCAATGCCGATGCGGTCCTGGAGGGGGTCGAGCGCGACACCCTGGCGCATGCATACCGGCAGCGTATCCGCGAGGCGATCGAGGCCTATCGCCAGGAGCGGACACCTGATGCGCTGATACGCGACGCCCTGTATATCGCTGCCGCAAGCCTTGGGTTTGCATTCTTCTTCTGGCTGGGACTGCGTACCAAGCGCCGTCTCGATGCCGTGCTCGAGAAGCGTCTTCGCGCCAGGCTCGAGGGCCTCGAGTCGCAGTCTTACCAGATCGTTCGTGCCAAGCATCTTTGGAGCATCCTCGAGGGCGGCAATCGGGCGATCTGGCTCGCAGCGTTCGTGCTGGCCATACTTTTCTACCTGAATTTCGTCCTGAGCACGTTGCCATGGACCCGCCTGATCGGGCGGCGCCTGTTCACCACGCTGATCGAGCCCCTGAGCATCATGGGCAAGGGGCTGGTCCACGAAATTCCGGATCTGGTCTTTCTGGTAATCCTGTTCTTCGTGACCCGTTTTCTGGTCAAGGCCTTGCAGATCTTTTTCAACGGCGTCGGGGACGGCGCGATCAGGCTCCAGAATTTCGATCCCGAATGGGCATGGCCTACGTATCGCCTGTTGCGCTTGTTCATCATCGCCTTTGCGATCGTGGTGGCATTCCCCTACATACCGGGTTCGAGTTCGGATGCGTTCAAGGGGGTTTCGCTATTCCTCGGTCTCGTGTTTTCGCTGGGGTCATCATCGGTGATATCGAACATCATCGCGGGCTATACCATGACCTACAGGCGTGCATTCAAGCGCGGAGACCGGATCCAGATCGGCGATCACATCGGGGATGTGACAGAAGTGCGCCAGCTCGTCACGCACTTGCGGACCCCGAAGAACGAAGAGATCGTCGTGCCCAACTCGCTGATCCTCAACAGCAGCGTGGTGAACTACAGTACGCTGGCGCGTTCGGGGCAGCTCGTGCTGCACACGACTGTCGGAATCGGCTACGAAACGCCGTGGCGCCAGGTCGAGGCCATGCTGCTGGAGGCTGCTGCGCGGACTCAGGGCGTGCTCGCTGAGCCGCCTCCCTTCGTGCTGCAGAAGGCGCTGGGGGATTTTTGCGTGACCTACGAGATCAACGTGTTTTGCGACAACGCCCAGGCGATGAACCGGCTGTATACGGCATTGCACCAGAACATCCTCGACGTGTTCAACGAGTACGGCGTGCAGATCATGACGCCCAATTACGAGAGTGACCCGGCGCAGGCCAAGGTGGTCCCCAAGGACCAGTGGTTCCTGGCGCCGGCGAAACCGGCAGGCGAGTAGGCTTATGCGATCGATGCTGACCTGAAGGGTGAGAACCCGCGTGAACAGCTGGTGGTGGCTTATTGCTTAATCATGATGCCCGCGGGCGTGCGCGTGGGTTGCCCCGAATGACTCAGCTCAAAATCAGGTCAGGACATCAGCGTTCACCGGCGCCACAGGATTTCTCAGTCTGATAAATCCTTCCTTGCCGCCCCCAGCCGGCAACAAGGCTGTCTGCCGCCTTCAGCACATCGCGAAAATCACGATACCCCGCATCGAGACAACCGGAATTCCAGGATATCTCGATCGTCGTTGCGCCTCGGGACAGGCGGATCGTTCCAACGCCAGGTCGAACAGGAAGTTCGAACAGGCACCATGATCAATCCGGTGCGGGAACAGGTAGCAGGTTCAGGATTGCCAGCACGTGTCGGTAGCCGCATTTCGGTTGTCCGAATGGACCACCTGTTTGGACCGCCTTTTGCTGAAGATCGTTACAACTCTATGATTGCAAACGATTAAAATTCGTTGGCGGAGACGGAGGGATTCGAACCCTCGATGCAGGTTTAAGCCCGCATGCTCCCTTAGCAGGGGAGTACCTTCAACCTCTCGGCCACGTCTCCGAACCGCCGCGCATTGTAGCGGAATGTACTGCGGAAAGCCACCTCAGGCGCTGGCCTTGTCCAGTTCGAATGCCTGGTGCAATGCACGCACGGCGAGTTCCAGGTACTTGTCCTCGACCACGACCGATATCTTGATTTCCGATGTCGAGATCATCTGCAGGTTGATATTTTCCTTGGACAGGGTTTCGAACATCTTGCGTGCGATGCCGACATGCGAGCGCATGCCGACGCCGACGATCGACACCTTGGCAATCTTGTCGTCGCCGGTGACTTCGCGGGCACCGATGGTCGTCGAGACTGCCCTGACGATGTCCAATGCCTTTGCGAAGTCGTTGCGGTGCACGGTGAAGGTGAAGTCGGTGGTGTTCGCGTGGCCGACGTTCTGCACGATCATGTCGACGTCGATGTTGGCATCGGCGACCGGCCCCAGTATCTGGTACGCGATACCGGGGTGGTCGGGCACGCCGACCACGGTGATTTTGGCTTCGTCGCGGTTGAACGCAATGCCGGAGATGATGGCCTGTTCCATGTTGTCGTCTTCCTCGAAAGTGATGAGCGTGCCGTCGCCTTCGTCCTGAAAACTGGACAGCACCCGCAGTTTGACCTTGTATTTGCCGGCGAACTCGACTGAGCGGATCTGCAGCACCTTGGAGCCGAGGCTCGCCATTTCGAGCATTTCCTCGAAGGTGATGGTCTTCAGCCGGCGCGCCTCGGGCACGATGCGCGGGTCGGTCGTGTAGACGCCGTCGACGTCGGTGTAGATCTGGCACTCGTCGGCCTTGAGCG
>JAYRNU010000086.1:0-24783 GCA_041912015.1 Thiobacillus sp.
AAGGTCAAGCTCGCCGTGTCGGGCTGCCCGCGCAACTGCGCCGAGGTGGCGATCAAGGACGTCGGGATCATCGGCGTCGATTCCGGCTGGGAAATCTACGTCGGCGGCAACGGCGGCATCAAGACCGAGGTCGCGCAGTTCCTCGTCAAGGTGAAGATGCCCGAGGAGGTGATCGAATATTCCGGCGCCTTCCTGCAGCTGTATCGCGAGGAGGCGCGCTATCTCGATCGCACCGTGCATTACCTGGAACGCGTCGGCCTCGATTATGTGAAGAAGCGCATCCTCGACGATCCCGAAGGGCGCCGCGCACTTTACGATCGCCTGATCTTCGCGCTCTCGGTCGAGAAGGACCCCTGGGTCGAGCGCGCCAAGGAGGGCAAGCTGAAACACGAATTCGAAACCGTCGCCGCATGAGGGAAGACGCAATGAACAACTGGATCGACATCCTGGACGTGAACGACATCCCCCGGCTCGGCGCGCGCGTGGTGCGCCACGGCAAGCTCGACATCGCCGTGTTCCGCAGTGCCGACGACGAAATCTTTGCGCTGCAGGACCGCTGCCCGCACAAGGGCGGACCGTTGTCGCAGGGCATCGTGCATGGCAAGCAGGTCACCTGTCCGATGCACGGCTGGAACATCGAACTCGATTCCGGCTGTGCGGCAGCACCGGACCACGGGTGCGTGCGCGAATTTCCGGTCCGGGTCGAGGGCGGACGGGTCTGGCTGGACCTCGCGGCTGTCGACCGCGCAGCAGCCTGATTCGGCGGTCTCCCGGACTTGCGCACCAGGCCGGTGCGCGACAGGGTGCAGGCGCGCCATGACCGGGCGCGCCGCGCTGCCCCCCCTCCGCTTGCTGAATGCAACTCCTTGATCTGATTGAGTCTGTTTGAGCTGGCACAGAGGCTGCTCATAAGTCGGCGTGCGCCCCTTGAAACCGCCGGATGGCGGGGCGCCGAACGGAGACTGAGATGAAGATCGACTGCGGACAGTATCCGCTGATGGGGGGCTATGACGAACTGCTCGAGCGGCCCGGCAAGCCCCGGCCGGGTGCGGAAGGCCTGTGCGACTTTTTTGGCGGACTGCCCGGCGAAGAACTCGACGCGCGTCACCGCGCGGTCGATGCGGCCATCATGGCGGCAGGCATCACCTTCACCGTTTACTCCGAGGCCGGCAACATCGACCGTGCGTGGCCGTTCGACGTCGTGCCGCGCATCATCAACAAGGACGAGTGGGACCGCATCGAGACCGGGCTCACGCAGCGCCTGAAGGCGCTGAACCTGTTCATCGACGACATCTATCACGCGCAGAAGATCGTCAAGGACGGGGTATTTCCTGCCGAAGTGCTGGCCGACTCGAAGAATTTCCGCGCGGCATGCGTCGGCGCGAATCCGCCGTACGGCGTCTGGGCGCACATCTGCGGCACCGACCTGGTGCGCGACGGCGACGGCACCGTCTACGTGCTCGAAGACAACCTGCGGGTGCCGTCCGGCGTGTCCTACATGCTCGAGAACCGCCAGCTCATGAAGCGCCTGTTCCCCGAACTGTTCGCGCGCTACGACGTGCTGCCCGTCGACGACTACACGGCGCAGCTCTATGACATGCTGGCCGCGCTCTCGCCGCGGCCGGGCGAACGTCCCGAGATCGCGGTGTTGACCCCGGGCATCTTCAATTCGGCCTATTTCGAGCATTCCTACCTGGCGCAGCAGATGGGCGCCTATCTGGTCGAGGGCTCGGATCTCGTGGTGCTGGACGACGACTGCGTCTACATGAACACGGTCGAGGGACTGACCCGGCTCGACGTGATCTACCGCCGCATCGACGACGACTTCATCGATCCCGAAGTCTTCCGGGCGGATTCCGCGCTCGGCGTGCCTGGCCTGATGCGCGCCTGGAAGCAGGGCAACGTCGGCATCGCCAACGCGCCGGGTTCGGGAGTCGCCGACGACAAGGTGGTGTATGCCTACGTGCCCGACATGATCCGCTACTACCTCGGCGAGGAAGCGATCCTGCCCAACGTGCCGAGCTATCTGTGCATGAACGCGGCCGACCGCGAGTACGTGCTGGCCAATCTCGACAAGCTCGTGGTCAAGCCGGCCAACGAATCGGGCGGCTACGGCATGCTCGTCGGGCCTAAATCGACGCCGGAACAGCGCGCGGCATTTGCCACGCTGATCCGCGAAAATCCGCGCAACTACATGGCACAGCCGACGCTGTCGCTGTCCACGGTGCCGACGCTTTGCGACGATGCGATCGAGCCGCGGCATGTCGACCTGCGCCCGTTCATCCTGCAGTCGAAGGACTGCTACGTGACCCACGGTGGACTGACACGGGTCGCGCTGCGGCGCGGATCGCTGGTGGTCAACTCTTCGCAGGGCGGCGGCAGCAAGGACACCTGGATCGTGAAGGGGACACTCTGATGCTGGCAAGAGTCGCCGAGAACCTTTACTGGATGGCGCGTTATCTGGAGCGCGCCGAGGACACCGCGCGCCTGATCAACGCCACCACCATGCTGCTCATGGACATGCCGCGCGGCGGCAGCTTCGGCTGGGAAGGCCTGCTCAAGGTCGTGGGGCTGGACGAAGCCTTCCACAAGCTCTACGACGAAGCGAGCGAGACGGCGGTCATGAGCTTCCTGATCCAGGACGAGCGCAACCCGTCGTCGATCTTCGCCTGCGTCCGCCATGCCCGCGAAAACACCCGCACCTTCCGCGAAGTGCTGCCGCGCGAATCGTGGGAGTGGGTCAACGAGCTCTACCTGTACACCAGCACCCACCAGGCCAGCGCGCTCGACCGGCGCAAGCGCTACGAAGTGCTGACCGAAATCATCCGCCGCCGCCAGGCCGTGGTCGGCCTGCTCTCGGGCACCATGAGCCGCGACGAGGGCTTCCAGTTCATGCGGCTGGGCCGCAATGTCGAGCGCGCCGACATGACGACGCGCGTGCTCGACGTCAGCTACGCCATCAACCTGCCGTACCAGAACAGCCAGTATTACGACCTGATCTGGATGAGCGTGCTGCATGCCCTGTCGGCGCACCAGATGTACCGGCGGCACGTCGGCGTGCACGCGCGCGGCCCCAAGGTACTGGCCTTCCTGCTCAACGACCTGCTGTTTCCGCGCAGCGTCCGCCACTGCCTGCACGAGATCCAGTTCGCGCTGGACGAGCTGCCGGGGGTCGAGCCGATGCGCCGGCTGCAGGGCATGCTGAACCTGGTGGATCGTGCCGACTACCGCAAGCTCGCCGAAAGCGGCCTGCACGAGTTCTGCGACGACATCCAGGCGCGGCTGGCCGACCTCAATTCGGTCATCGCCCAGACCTTCTTCCGGGCCGCGCATCCGCAAAAAATGACCCAAGCCCTGTTCAATCTGACCTGATCCACCATGACGAACTCACTGAGCTTTCCGCGTGCCGGCGACAAGAAGAACTCGCCGGAGTTCGACGACTACCTCGGCAGCCTCCTCGAGGAGCGCGACCGCATCGGCCTCACCGACTGCATCCGCCAGATCGATGCGATGATGATCACGGTGGAGCCCAGCCACTCGGTCGCATACGTCGCCGAGCTGTGCGTGATGACGCCCTACCATTACCTCGTCACGCTCGAATCCGAATCGCACTACACCCATATCCTGCGCATCGACATGAGCGCGCCCGACATTTTGGTGCGCGAGGTCAAGGATCCCAACGTGCGCGGCATCTTCAGGAGCCTCAACGAGGTCTATCCGATCGGCGCGGTCAAGCCCAACTCGCGCTACATGGGCGAGGTGCTGCGCGTGACCGACCCGCATGCCGTGGTCGACATGCAGAAGGCGCGCGACATCCGCTTCTTCAACCAGGAGCAGATCCGCAAGCTCGAGCTGCCGGGCAACATGGCGGTGGTCAAGCCCAGTCCCTACACGCACAACATCGTCGCCTACTGGGAACGGCCGGAATCCGACATCCGGGTCTACGCGCTCGGCTGGAGCAGCATCCGCGACGACATGCAGGCGGCCTACGAGGGCGCCAAGGCGACGCAGCAGGAGCTCGGCATCGACGACATGCTGCTGCCGGTCGACCACCTCGCCACCCGCATCTACAGCCAGAACCGCGAGGCCGCGATCCTCGAATACCTGACGCTGTCGAGCTACTACTACTGGGGCTCGTACGACATCTCCGACCAGAATTCCTCGACCAACGTCACCAAGAGCGTTCACTACGCCAACGAGCTCGTGTGCCCGGCCAAGGTGTTCACCGCCGCCAACCACCCGTATTTCATGAACCATCTGCTGACCGAGTCGCCGACCGAGGCCTTCGTGCGCAATTTCGGACCGCGCCTGCATCACATCGCCGTGGCGGTCAAGGACGGCGAGACCGCCGGACAGGCCAACATCGATTACGTCGTGCGGTCGCTGCGCGAGTGCGGGCAGGATTTCCTGCTCGACGTCATCGGCTCGAAGGAGGCGGGGCTCAAGCAGATCTTCTCCAGCGCGTCGGAGTACTCCTCGCTGATCATCGAATACGTCCAGCGCTTCGGCGGGTTCCAGGGCTTCTTCACCAAGGACAATGTCGCCGAACTGACGCACGCGGCCGGCGTCGAGGAAAGCCTGCGGGCGCTGCAGGAAGCGGCGCAGGCATGACCCTCGCCTGAGTCGGCGCCATCCGGGTAAGCTGGCGGCTTCGCAAGGTGGCTCAAAAAAATACCGGGGGGCTTGGCATGGCAGGCATCGCGACCGCTTCAACCAAGGCCAGGAGGTTCAACTTCTGGCTGTTTGTCCTGCTGCTGACGCCCGTCGGCCTGTTGATCCTGGCCGGCGGCTGGTATATCGCCACGACGCAGAACCGCGAAAAGATCGAGCTGATCGAGATCAGCGAGGTCAACAGCGTGGTGCTCGGCGCCAGGCGGCTCGACCATGAACTCGATGAGCCGCTGAGGCAGCTGCGTACGCTCGCAGAGGAAGCGGGGGCTCGTATCGGGGCGGGCGGGGCCGAAAAAAGTCTGTCCACGCTGTTCGGATCGCTGATCGCCTACAACCAGCGGTACGACCGGGTTCGCTGGATCGACGATGATGGCCAGGAGCGCCTGCGCGTCAACAATGTGGCGGGCAGGCCCGTGCAGGTCGATGCTTCACAGCTGCAGTCGAAATCCGGGATGTATTTTGTCAGGGAAAGCGCCAGCCTGAAGCCCGGCGACATCTACATTTCCCCCATGGATCTTGACGTCGAGCATGGCGTGGTCGAGGAGCCTTACAAGCCCATGCTGCACCTGGTGACGCCGCTCGTGGACGGCAGTGGCGTACGGCACGGGATGCTTGTCTTCAATATTGCCGCGCAAGCCATCCTGGACAACTTCACCGAAAGCGTGTTGACGGCAAGCGACCACGTCAGCTTGTTGAACCGGGAAGGCTACTGGTTGCGCCACCCTGTTTCCGCGCTTGAATGGGGGTTCATGCTCGACCGCAATGAAAATACGCTGGCGCACCAGAATCCGGATGCCTGGAAGCTGATCGACAGCATGCTGACGGGGCAATACGAGCTGGCTGACGGGTTGTGGACCTGGAGTACCGTCTACCCGCTGAAAGCGGGAAACGACCAGCACATCGCCACGCTGCCAACCTGGCTGATCGTCGCGCATGTTCCGGACGAGCAGCTTGCCGCCGTTCGTGCGCAAACCTGGAAGAACGTCGGCAGCTACGCGGCAGTCCTGCTCGTGCTGTACGGTTTACTGGCAGCCTGGATGACCCGGGTGGTGCAGGGCCGTGCGAGTGCCCTGGCCGATGCCGCCACGGCGCGTGCCGAAGCGGATGCGGCGCGGCAAGTGCAACAGGTGCAGGAACGCTGCCGTTTGATCGTGGAGGGCGCGACCATTGGCCTGCTCGTAGTGGACAAGGACGCCCGCATCACCTTGGCCAACCCGGCGCTGCTGCACATGTTCGGCTACGCATCCGGCGAATTGCTTGGCAAACCACTGGACTGCATCCTGCCTGAGGACGCAAGAGCCAGGCATGGCCAGCAACTCAACGCCTATTTGAACAACCCGAAAGCCCGCCCCATGGGCGCTGGGCTCGAATTGCGCGGCCAGCGCAAGGATGGAAGCGTATTTCCCATCGAGGTCAGCCTGAGCCCCTTTGTGGAAAACGGGGAGCTGTTTGTCGATGCCTTCGTGGTGGACATTTCCGAGCGCAAGCGCAGCCAGCAACTGCACAAGAGAATCGAGGCCCGCCTGCAGCTCATGATGCAGACCAACCCCAATGGCATCCTGGTGGTGGATGACGAGGGTGCGATCGAGATGGCCAACCCGGCGCTGGAACGCATGTTCGGATACGGGCCAGGCGAACTGTTCAATCAACCGCTCGAACGCCTGGTACCCAAGGATCTTCGAAGCCAGCACGCGCAATTGCGCCAAGGCTTCATGCAGGCACCGTCGACGCGTTCCATGGCGGTTGGGAAGACCCTGCACGGGGTGCGCAAGGATGGCCAGGTGTTCCCGGTCAAGGTGAGTCTGGCCGGTTTTGAAGAAGGGGGCCGAACCTTCGTTCAGGCGACCGTCATCGACGTCAGTCCGGCGGGCGGCTAGGCCCTTCGCCCGAAGGTGGGGCAAGTAGCGTTCATGCCCGCTGAATCGTCGGCGAACATGAACGTGCGGATGGATAACAAGAATGTTGTGATGTAGGACCCGACCCCGAATTTCTTCGTTCGAATTTTCGGATCTTCCGACTTCAGGCCATGCGCGATGGGTCCGCAGTCCCGCCATCCGCATCGACGGGGCCGGCCGCGGCACCTCGAAGCTCCGGTGCCTGCGCGCCCAGCGCGGCCACCCGCTGCGCGTACAGCTTGATTCCGGGCAAGGCGCTCAGGCCATGGATCAGGATGCTGAGCAGTACCGTCAGCATGATGGTGAGACGGATCGTGTCCTCGCCGGCAAGGTTGACCTGCTGTTCCAGGTAGACCAGGCCCAGCACGATCGACGCCAGGCCACGCGGGCCGAACCAGCCGACGAACAGCACGCTGGAACGGCTCAGGCCGGTGCCCTGCAGTGCCAGCGCCACCGGCAGCATGCGAACCAGGGTCAGGCTCGCCAGCGCATAGACGAACATCGCCGGCGTGAACGCGGTCCAGCTCCGCGCCACAAGCAAGCCGAACAGGAAGAACACGAAAAGATTCAGCAGCTGTCCCCAATCCTCGGCGAACTCGACGCTGTGCCGGCCCACTTGCCTGAAACCGATCTGGGTCGCGAGACCGGCGACGAACGCGGCGATGAACATGCTGGCATGCGTGGCTTCCGAGGCCATCACGCACAGCAGCGGGATCGCCACCACGCCGAGTTGCGTCAGCGGCCTTGCCATCCATTCCTTGCGGCGCGCCACACCGAGCAGCGCACCTCCTGCCAGGCCGGCGCCAAGACCGATCAGCGTGCCGTAGCCTAGCTGCTCGCCGAGGAAGCGGGTCAGCACCGAAGCAGCCCCCGCACCCTGATTCTCGACCATGGCCAGGGCGATGAAGCACATCAGGAATGGCACCGACAGGCCGTCGTTGAGGCCCGCCTCGAAGTTCAGGGCCTCGCGAATCCGCGGCGGCACCTGCGGGCTGCTCACGATTACCTGCCCAAGCCCGGCATCGGTCGGCGCGAGGATCGCACCGAGGATCCCGGCCTCCAGCCACGACAGTCCGCCGAAGATCACCATGGCCGTCACGGCCCCGAGCAGGATCGTCAGCAGCATGCCGGTGCTGAGCAGGCGGACACGCAACCCGCGACTGCCGCGCAACGAGATCAGGTCGATGCGGGAGGCGTCGGTAAACAGCGTCATGACCAGCCCCAGCTCGGCGATCATAAGGAAAGTCGGGCGGTCGATCGCCAGCTCGGTCAGTGCCGGCGGCAGCAACATGGTGAAAGCGCCGGCAACCGTGAACAGGATCGGCGCGGTGACGACGGTCCGTTCCAGCCGCTTCGAGACCAGGCTGTAGAGGAAGACCAGAACGATGAACGCGGTGATCAGGACCAATTTATCGGGACCGTTTGCGGCGAGGAAATCCAGGCATCGCGGACGCGAGTGTCTCCCGTTATCGCACGACGCGTCAACATGGCTCAAAGAAGATGGGCGTTGCGACCCGTTTGCCTTGCGTCCTGGAGAAGATGATCGTCCTGTCCAGCTTGTCCACCCTCATCACGTCCCGGTTGTTGAGTTGCAATGGGCGGTTCCCGCCGCGGCGAGAGGCTGCGTTTGTGTTCAATCGTTTCAAGGTCGCCTTTCAGACTCCGGCACCTTCTGTCCGACTGGAAGGATGCGCCTGCAGCACGCCCTCCCACTCCATGATCGGAAGCGGCCTGCCAAACAGGTAGCCCTGGTAGGCAAGGCAGCCGTTGTCGAACAGGAAATCGCGTTGCGCCTGCGTCTCCACCCCTTCGGCAATGACGCGCAGACCCAGTGACCGGCTCATGGCCAGGATGGCGCGAACGATGGCTGCATCGTTCGGGTCGCCGGGAATGTCGCGCACGAACGACTGGTCGATCTTGATCTGGTCCAGCGGCAGGCGCTTGAGGTAGGAGAGGGAGGAATACCCGGTGCCGAAATCGTCGAGCGAAAACCGCACGCCCATGCTGTCGAGTTCCTGCATCCGGCCGACGACCGCGTCGATGTTGTCGAGCACGACGCTCTCGGTCAATTCCAGGTTCAGCCGGGTCGGATCGGCCCCGCTGGCCAGCAGGCTGTGTCGAACCTGTTCGACGAATCCCGGCTGCAGGAACTGCCGCGAGCTGACGTTGGCCGAGAGCTTGAGGTCGCGGGTTCGCGGATCGCGCTCCCACGACTTGAGCTGGGCGCAGGCCTGATCGAGGACCCATTGCCCGATCTGCAGGATCAGCCCCGACTCTTCCGCCAGCGGAATGAACTGCGCCGGCGGCACCAGCCCCTGCTGGGGCGAGTTCCAGCGGATCAGGGCTTCGGCGCCGATCAGCCGCCCTGTCTGGTCGACCTGCGGCTGGTAATGCAGGCACAGTTCGCCCTTGTCGAGGCCGCGCCGCAGGGCGGCTTCCAGTGCCGCGCGCGCCTCGATGGCGGACTGCATGGCGGGACTGAAAAACCGGATCGTGTTGCGTCCGGCATCCTTGGCGCGGTACAGCGCGACGTCGGCATGCTTCAGCAGGACTTCGGCCGAGTCGTCCTGGCCGCGGAACAGGGTCAGTCCGATGCTCGTGGTGATGAAATACTCGGTCTCGCTGCCGCCCAGGACATAAGGCAGGCTGAGCGCGAATCCGATCTTCTCGGCCAGGACCTCGGCCTGCGTCGCCGCGGCACGTTCAATCTGCCCGAGCCCTTCGAGCAGGACGACGTACTCGTCTCCGCCGAGTCGGGAGATGGTGTCCTCCTGACGCAGGCAGCCGGCGAGCCGCTTGGCGACTTCGGTCAGCAGGCGGTCGCCGACATCGTGACCCTGGGTGTCGTTGAGGCTCTTGAAATGGTCCAGGTCGAGGATCATGAGCGCGCCGAACTCCCTGCTGCGGGTGCTGGCGACCAGGGCATGCCCCAGGCGGTCCATCAGCAGGCGCCGGTTGGGCAGGCGCGTCAGCGGGTCATAGTAGGCGAGATGGCGAATCTCTTCCTCGCTGCGCTTGCGTTCGGTGATGTCCTCGACGATGGCAACGCCGCCCTCGTTGCGGTCATGCACGCTGTTGAGCGGCGTGCACGACATGTCAACCCAGAGCTGGGCACCGCTCAGCGTCGAGACATACTCGCCATCATAGTGGCCATCCCGACCCTCGATCGCCGCTTCGAGCGCGGGCAGGATGCGCTGGTCCTTGAGGCCCTTCATGTCGAGACCGATCAGCCGTTCCCGCGGCGCCTGCAGGATCTGCGCCAGGCGGTTGTTGCAATAGGTGATGACGAGGTCCTTGTCGTAATGCAGGATGCCGGTGGGCAAGTACTGAAGGATCAGCCGGTAGCGCTCCTCGCTGTCGCGCAGCGTCGTCTCGGCCCGTTCGCGCTCGGCCAGCGCGCCCTCGAGGTTTGCTGCCAGGCGGCGCTGTTCCAGCCCGAGGCGGACCGCCACGTCGAGCGTCTCGTGAAGGTAGCGTGCACTCGCCAGGGTCGCGGCCAGGAAAACCAGCGTCATCAGCCCGAACGCCCAGTCCAGCGGCGTGTTCGCCTGCAGCAGGATGACGAGCGAGACGGGAACGAGAATCGGAAAGGTGAACACCCGGAAGGCAATCGGCACCGGTGCGAGGATCGGCACCGCCCCGGCCACCATCCCGGACATGACCAGGCCGGTGAACAGCCGCGCCCCGGCCGACGCATCCCACATGAACAGGACGGCGCCCGCGCCCCATGCGACGCCGGCCAATGCCGTGGCGGCGACATAGCGATGCCGCCATGCCATGGCCGCGGCGGCATCGGGTCCGGCGGCGTGGAAGCGGCGGGCCAGCAGATAGCGTCCTGCGGCGAGGCTGGAGGCGAGGCACCACCAGATGAACGCCACGCTGGCCGATGCGTGCAGGGTGCTGTTCACGTAGGCCAGCAGCAGGGCATTGATGGCGGTCACGAGCTGCGCCAGGCCGGCATTGCGATAGAGCAGCGCCGTTTTCTGCCGCTGGGATTCGGCTTCGATTTCCGAAGTCGTGGAGGAGGGGGGAAGCATGCGGGCGATTCTAGAGGAAATTTCGCCGGATCAGCCGGGAAGGCACGGCACGCAACATCCAGCCCGGGCCGGCCGGCGCCAGCCCGGCGCGGGCGCTGTCTGCGCTATTGAGCCATGGCCTCCTTCTCGGCCAGGGGCAGCGATTCCGGATTGAAGTACACGTTGCCGATGGCTTCCCCCACTTGCGCCAGGGCGCCTTCCTGCATGTCGATGAAATCGTGCAGGCCGGTCTGGTCGAGCCCGGCGACGTTCACTCCGGCAATGAAGCCCTTGAGTTTTTCCACGAGCGGCAGGATCGGCTGGTGTCGCGGCAAGTCGCGCAATGCCGTTTCCATTTTCAGCACGCAGTGCTCGATGGCGCGCGGGAAATGCCGGTCCTGCAGCAGGAACAGCAGCACCATCCTGCGACTGACGCGCACGCCCATGGTCTGGCGGTACATCTGGTAGGCACTCAGCGACTTCAGCACGCTCATCCACTGGATGTTCTCGAACGGCAGGAGCTCGCCTTCGTGCGACAACAGGCTCGCAGAACGCACATCGATGATGCGCAGCGTCATGTCGGCCCGTTCGAGGTTGCGTCCGAGCGCCATGAAATCGAAGGCCATGTTGTGGCTCATGGTGCCTGCCAGCATGCCGGTAATCATCTGCACGCCGCGAACCACCCGCTTGATGTATTCGTACCGGCCATGCCTGGAGAGCCCGACCTGCACATTGTCGCGGGCGTACTGGTACAGGTTGTTGAGTTCTTCCCAGACTTCGCGCGGCAGCACGTCGCGCACGGTGCGTGCGTTCTCCCGCGCCCGGCTCAGCGCATACAGGACCGACACGCCGTTGTCGGCATCGGTGAGCAGGAAGCGGATGACGTTGCGCTCGGTGGCCTCGGCGTATTGCCGGGCGAACAGGGCCTGGCTGCCGGTGATCATGACCAGGGGCTCCCAGCCGGGCGACATGTGCCTGGGCGTGTCGAGCACCAGATTGGTATTCACGTTGACGATCCGCGCGGTGTTTTCCGCGCGTTCGAGATAGCGGGCGATCCAGTAAACCGAATTGGCGACGCGTGACAGCATGGCTATTTCTCCTCCGCGTCGACGATCCAGGTGTCCTTGCTGCCGCCGCCCTGGGAGGAATTCACCACCAGGGAGCCTTTGCGCAGCGCGACGCGGGTCAGACCGCCGGTCGTGGTCTGGATGATATTGCCCGACAGGACGAACGGCCGCAGGTCGACATGCCGCGGCTCGACGCCATGGCCGACCAGCGTGGGCGCGGTGGACAGGGTAAGCGTAGGCTGGGCCACGAAGTTGCGGGGATTGCGACGGATCTGGCGGGCCATGTTCTGCCGTTCCTTGACGGTGGCATGCGGCCCCACCAGCATGCCGTAGCCGCCGGATTCGTTGGCGGGCTTGACCACGAGCTGGTCCAGATTCGCCAGCACGTGGCTGCGGTCCTTCGGGTCCATGCACAGGAACGTGGGCACGTTGTCGATGATGGGATCGGCGTCGAGGTAGTAGCGGATCATCCGGGGGACGAAGGCGTAGACGACCTTGTCGTCGGCAACGCCGGCACCCGGTGCATTGGCCAGGGCGACGTGGCCGGCCTTCCAGGCCCGCATGAGCCCGGGGACGCCGAGCGCGGAATCGGCCTTGAAAACCTCGGGATCGAGAAACAGGTCGTCGATGCGCCGGTAGATGACGTCCACCCGGCGCAGCCCTTCGACGGCACGCATGTAGACCTTGTCATCCTCGCCGACCATCAGGTCCGAACCCTGGACCAGCTCGGCACCCATCTGCTGGGCCAGGTAGGCATGCTCGAAGTAGGCCGAGTTGTAGATCCCCGGCGTCATCACCACTATTTCCGGCCGGTCTCCGGGCCGCGGCGATAGCGACGCCAGCATGTCGTACAGCTGGGAGGGATAGTTGTCCACCGGTTCGATGCTGACCTGTTCGAACAATTCCGGGAACACCCGCTTCATGACCAGCCGGTTTTCCAGCATGTACGACACGCCGGACGGCACCCGCAGGTTGTCCTCCAGCACGTACAGGGTGCCGTCCTTGTCGCGCACCAGATCGGAGCCGCAGATGTGCGCCCAGACCTTGAATCGCGGCGAGATGCCGCGGCACTGGGGACGATAGTTGGTGGACGTTTGCAGCAGTTCGGCAGGAAACACGCCGTCCTCAATGATGCGCTGGGCGTTGTAGATGTCGTCGATGAACAGGTTCAGCGCCTGTACGCGCTGCTTCAGGCCCTCCTCGATGCGGGTCCACTCGCGCTTCTCGATGATCCGAGGAATGATGTCGAAGGGCCAGGCCCGGTCGATGGCGCCGCCCTCCTGGTTGTACACGGTGAAGGTGATGCCCATGGCACGGATCGCCAGTTCGGCTGCGGTGCGCCGCGCATCGAGTTCTGTGTCCTTGAGGGAACGCAGATATTTCGCCACGTGGTCGGCGGCAGGCCACGGGCGTCCGCGCGGACCGATCAATTCATCGCGCAAGCCTTTGTTGGGGTATTGCGTCCATCGAATCGCCATGCTCGTCCTCCTCGATTCCCGTTCCCTCCGCACGCCAATTCAGGATCATGCGCTCAATTACAGGTTCCGCGCCATGGTGCCATGGTTGCGGACGCCTGCATGGGCAGGCACGTAAGGACCGTGGCGAGCGAATCGACCCAGGCATGCAAGGGCAGCGGCGGTCCTGCCAGGTTCAAGGTCCGAGACCGTCGAGGATCGATGGTCATTGATGGCCCCGCCACCTCCTGCACGCTGCGAGGTTGGACTGCCAGGCCGGTCTCGATCGGGTCGGCCGGAAAACGCGCCCAAAAAAAGGGAGCACTGCCTGTGCAATGCTCCCGGTCGATCAGGCGAGGAACGATTACTTCGGCGCCGCAGGCGCTGGCGCAGGCGCAGCCGGTGCCGGCGTCGCCGCAGCGGGGTTCATCATCTGACTCCAGACGTTGGGGTCGAACGGGTTGAAGTACGGAGCGGGGGCGGCTCCCTGCGGCATCATCTGGGGAACCATCGCACCGTAGGTGGCCGGGTTGATGAATGCGCCCATGCTGCCGTAGGACTGCGGATTGATGGCGGCGCCCGCCCAGCCAGTATAGAGGCCGGGGTTGAGCGGCTGCATCATCAGGTTGAGGTTGCGCGGATCCATCGGGGCGGTCAGCCACTTCATGTACATGCCGGGATTGAGCGGCTGCATCATCAGGCTCAGGTTGCGCGGATCGACCGGCGCCGTCATCCATTTCATGTACATGCCCGGGTTCATGAACGGCGTCATCATGGCGGTGTAGAAGTTGGGGTCCATGCCTGCCGCCATCCACTTCATGTACACGTTGGGATCGGCCATCATGCTCATCCAGTTCGTGTACATCGCCGGATTCATCATGCCAGCGACCATGCGCGTATACGTGGCCGGATCCATCGACGCCTGGGCCATGGCCGTGTAGAAGGCCGGGTCCATGGTCGCGAGCATCGCCGGCACGGCGGCCTTAGGATCCTTCATCAGCTCAGGGGTCTTGCTCGGGTCGGTCATTTTCTCGACCATCGATTCGGGGGTAGCCTGTTGGGCCATGACCGGCATCGCCACAACGGCCGCCAGGGCCATCAGCAGTTTGTTCAGCTTCATGATTTCACTCCACTCTGTTCGGATTTCGGTTTGATGGATTAAATGGTGGCAAATTCGATTGGCCACATCATTACTATAGGCTTTTG
Organism: Thiobacillus sp.; assembly: GCA_041912015.1. Taxonomy (GTDB): domain Bacteria; phylum Pseudomonadota; class Gammaproteobacteria; order Burkholderiales; family Thiobacillaceae; genus Thiobacillus. The sequence goes on from JAYRNU010000086.1 coordinate 14,310, forward strand.
TCGAAGAAAATTCTCCTCTGGACAGGCAAACCGCCCCTATCGGTCACCGATCGCAGCGACCGGACGTCCCTGGAAAACGCCGCCGACTTGCCGGGGCGTTCCAAGGGGACGCCGGCCGTGCCCTGCCGCTCAACCGGCCAGCCGCTTCCTGCCAGCCGAAGCCGCCTCACGCGACTTTTTTTGCGCGCCGATTTCCTCCACCTTGCGCTGGCGCTCGTAGAGGAAGGCCAGCACGTCGTGGCGGTAGTGGTTGTAGCGGGGATTGCCCGATAGTTCCACGCGCTTGCGCGGACGCTCCAGGTCGATCTGCAGGATCTCGCCGACGGTGGCGGCCGGGCCGTTCGTCATCATGACGATGCGGTCCGACAGCAGCACGGCCTCGTCGACATCGTGGGTGATCATGATGACGGTGTTGCCGAGGTCGGCGTGGATCTCCATCAGCGAATCCTGCAGATGGGCGCGGGTCAGGGCATCGAGGGCGCCGAAGGGCTCGTCCATGAGCAGGACCTTGGGCTCCATCGCCAGGGCCCGGGCGATGCCCACGCGCTGCTTCATGCCGCCTGAGATTTCGTCCGGCCGCTTGTGCATGGCATGCGCCATGTGCACGAGCTGGAGGTTGTGCTCGATCCAGGCCTTCATCTCGGCCTTGCTCTTCTTGCCCTTGAAGACGCGGTTCACCGCCAGTTCCACGTTCTCGTAGGCGGTCAGCCAGGGCAGCAGCGAATGGTTCTGGAACACCACCGCCCGCTCGGGGCCGGGTGCGTTCACTTCCTTGTCCTCGAGCAGCACCCCGCCCGCGGTGGCCCGGTGCAGGCCGGCGACGATGTTCAGCACCGTGGATTTGCCGCAGCCGGAGTGGCCGATCAGACTGACGAACTCGCCTTGCGCGATATTCAGGTTGACCTTGTCGAGGGCCCGGAACGGCCCCTTGGGGGTGGGGAAATCGATGCTGACGTCGGTGAGTTGCAGATAGCGTTTCATGTCGATCTCCTTTGCTCAGCGCAGCACTGCGCTCTTGTCCCAGCTTGCCGTGCGTTGCAGCAGCAGCATGCTGCGGTCGAGCAGGAAGCCGATGAAGCCGATCACCAGCACGGCCACCATGATGCGGCCGAGGGAGTTGGAACTGCCGTTCTGGAATTCGTCCCAGACGAATTTTCCCAGGCCCGGGCTCTGGGCCAGCATCTCGGCGGCGATCAGCACCATCCAGGCGATGCCGAGCGACAGGCGCAGGCCGGTGAACATCAGCGGCAGCGCGGAAGGCAGGACGATCTTGAATACGTGGGTCAGGGGCGGCAGGCTCAGCACCTTGCTGACGTTCAGCAAATCCTTGCTGACGTTCGCGACGCCCACGGCGGTGTTGACGACCGTCGGCCACAGGCAGCACAGCAGCACGGTAAACATCGAATTGAGGAAAGCCTTGGAGAACATGGGATCGTTGGTGACGTACACCGCGCTGACCACCATGGTCACCAGCGGCAGCCAGGCCAGCGGCGAGATCGGCTTGAACAGCTGGATCAGCGGATTGAACGCGGCGTAGACCGCCTCGTTCAGGCCGATCAGGATACCCAGGGGGATGGCGATCAGCGAGGCCAGGACGAAGCCCGACAGCACCGTCGCCAGGCTGGTGACGATCTGGTCGAGGAAAGTGGGCTTGCCGGTGTAGGGTCGGATCGTGACGTCTGCGCGAGGATCGGCCGCCAGCAGTTCGGCATTGCGCACTTTCTGGCGTTCGTAGAACTCCTGCGCACGCTGGCGCTCCTCGTTGTGTTCAGTCACCAGATTGCTGACCTGCTCCCACACCTGGGTGGGCCCGGGGAATTTTCCCAGCGAGGTGTCGATCATCTGGGCGACGTTGTGCCAGATGAACAGGAACATGGCGATGCCGATGATGGGCAGGAAGAGCGCCATGACGAACTGTCTGGCTTGGCCCGCGCTCGGCATCAGGCTTGCGGGATTCTGGCGTAGGCTGGTTGGCGTGGTGTTCATGGTCGATCCTTATGCATCGTCATTCCTGCCACCGCCATGTATCCGAACGATACGAGGCGGTGCCGGGTTGACGGTCTGCTGATGATTACGGCTTGTCATTGCCCTTGAGGCCGATCCGGAACTGCTTCAGATAGGCGTTGGGCTTGGTGCCGTCATAGGTGATTCCATCGATGAACTCCTTCTGCGGCGGCTTGAAGCCGGTTTCCTTGGCGAAGTCGGGGAAATCGCTGGCCTTCATCTTGCCTTCGGCGATCAGTTCCCTGGCCGCGGTCGCGTAGATGTCGGGACGGTAGACCTTCTTGGCGATATCCATGTACCAGTTGTCCGGCTTGGCGTCGGGGATCTGGCCCCAGCGACGCATCTGGGTCAGGTACCAGATGGCGTCCGAGTAGTAGGGGTAGGTGGCGTTGTAGCGGAAGAACACGTTGAAGTCAGGCACCGCGCGCTTGTCACCTTTCTCGTACTCGAAGGTGCCGGTCATCGAGTTGTCGATGACATCGACATCGGCGCCGACATAATTCGGCTTGGAGAGGATTCGCGATGCCGCGACGCGGTTGGCGTTGTTGTTCTCGTCCAGCCATTTGGCAGCACGGATCAGGGCCTTCACGGTGCGGATGTGCGTATTCGGGTACTTGTCCGCCCACGCCTTGCTGACGCCGAAGACCTTCTCGGGGTTGTTCTTCCAGATTTCGTAGTCGGTGATCACCGGCACGCCGATGCCCTTGAACACCGCCTGCTGGTTCCACGGCTCGCCCACGCAGTAGCCGTAGATGGTGCCGGCTTCGAGGGTTGCCGGCATCTGTGGCGGTGGCGTGACCGACAGCAGCACGTCGGCCTTGATCTGGCCGCTGGTGTCACCCTTGTCCGGTGCGTAGTAGCCGGGGTTCAGGCCGCCTGCAGCGAGCCAGTAGCGCAGCTCGTAGTTGTGGGTCGACACCGGGAACACCATGGCCATGTTGAAGGGCTTGCCGGCCTTCCTGTAGGCCTCGACCACCGGCTTCAACGCATCCGCCTTGATCGGGTGGACCGGCTTGCCATCGGCGCCCTTCGGTATGTTTTTCTTCATCTCTTCCCAGACGGCCCTGGAGACGGTGATGCCATTGCCGTTCAGGTCCATCGAGAACGCGGTGATGATGTCGGCCTTGGTGCCGAAGCCGATGGTCGCTCCCAGGGGCTGTCCGGCGAGCATGTGGGCGCCGTCGAGCTGGCCGTCGATCACGCGATCGAGCAGCACTTTCCAGTTGGCTTGCGCCTCCAGCGTGACGTACAGGCCTTCATCCTCGAAGAAACGCTTCTCGTAGGCGATGGCCAGCGGGGCCATGTCGGTCAGCTTGATGAAGCCGAACTTCAGATCGGGCTTCTCGGCCGGGCCCACTGCGGCCTGGGCGCCCTTGATGCCGCCGGCCAGGCTCAGCGCCAGTGCCAGGGAGGGGAGCATAAGTCCCTTGAGGACCTGTCTTCTGTTCATCGTGTTTCTCCATGCAAGTTGAATGATCCGAGCAATCCCGTTGCCGGTCCTCCCGCCTGGAACACATCGCGTGCAGGGACAATAAAAAAGCGTCCTCCTGCGCGTGAAGCCGTGCGGAAAGGACGCCGTTGTCCAGAAGTGCATCTGTTTGTCTCACGCAGGCCCGAGCGGCCAATCGTGACGACCAAGCTGAAGCAGTTAGCATGCCAGGTGTCGGGCCCCTGACTTTGCGGGGCTTGGCAAGAAGGCATGCCGGCATGCGGAGGGCGTTGATGCACAAGCGTGGTGCGGTTATGCACCGGGCGCGCGCCGGACGACGGCGAAGTTCATGCTGAAGGAGCGGTGTGACGTTTCTCTAGCGGGCGGCTGCAGGGGCTGAACAAAAGGATGATACGGTCCGTGCCGAATCGGGTTCGCGTTGCTTCAGGAGACGGGGCCCGGTCTTGTGCGATGCGCCTGACGCGCTGCGTGTCTGGAGTCCGGGTTTATGGCAGTCCGGATACCCATACCCCAACGTCGAGGCTCGCGCCGGGTGGTCCGACGAACGAACCCGAAATGGGTGGAACGGATTCGGGTAGACGCGAAACGGCGACGGGCGTGTGATCGGTCCCCACGATTTTGCCGATGGTGGGATCGAAGCCTTTCCAGCCCGCGCCAGGCAAGAACACTTCGGCCCACGCATGGGTTGAGCCGAAATCTTCCGAGGAGGGCGCGGTGTGCAGATAACCGCTGACAAAGCGTGCGGCGAGCCCCAGATGACGCGCGGCGACCATGAACAGCGTGGCGAAGTCACGACAGGACCCGCTGCCGCGTGCCAGGGTGTCGGCGGGCGTCTGAACGCCGGGTTCCTCGCGTACCCGATACGACAGTGACTGCTTGATATGGACGCACAGGCGTTCCAGCAGCACATAGGTTTGAATGGGTTCCCCGACCTGCCACAAACCAGCTATCCATTCCGCCATCGGGTCGCCGACCATCGGACTGGCGGCATTCATGTAGGGCGACAATACGACCCGGTCCTCTGCCGTATAGGAGAACGGGTAGTTCGTTGCGTAACGGTCCACCAGAAAATCGAGCGGCGCTTCGTTGAATTGCTGAATGATGACTTCGCTCACGATCACCAACTGCCGGGTCGGCGTGTCGAACGTCGCGATCGCAACCGAATTGTCTTCCACGTCGCGGTGCCACCGCAGGGTGGCCGCAGGCGTGATCTCGAGGGACGAGGACTCGATGCGCAGTTCATGGCCCTCTTTGGGACGCAGGCGCAAGACGTGGGGTTCGAGCCGAACCGTGCCAGAAAAGTTGTAATAGGTGCGATGAAGGATTTTGAAGCGTCGCATGATTCATTCTACCCGCGACGGTTTTCCGTGCTGCTGCAGGGCGACACGCGCCACGCAGCAGAAAGCCGGGTGAGTCAGACGTGCAGGGTAGCGATTTCGCTGTAGGCGCTTTTCAGCCACATCCTGACGCGTTGCCGTTCCAGGATGCCGAGCGCGTGTGCGTCGGTGTTCTGGGTGGCGGACCAGAAGCTGCTGCTGTGGCTGTCGATCTTGACCATCGAGGCCTCATGCAGGCGCTTGATGTCGATGATGCGCGCATGCAATTCCAGTGCGCGCCTCCTTTCGCCGGATGCGTCGAGGATATCGAAACTGTCGCCGCGGATGTGGTTCTGCACCAGCACGTAGTTGAGCCGCGAACCGAACCGGTCCAGCAGCTTCTTCAACAGGTCGACCGAGTCGCGCCCCGAGTCCATCACGTGCCAGTAGGTCAGTGCCAGTCCCATCTCGCCCGACAGTTCGAGCAGACCCGAGTCGTCGATCCAGCGGGTCAGCGCGTCCTGCGTCTGCGCGGCCAGGTCGACCAGGATGCTGCGATCGGGCTCGGCGGCTGCGGCCTCGACGATGGCATCGAGGCTCTCATAGCGGTCCACCACAACGGGCGAGGCATACCCGGCGTAGAAGCGCATCAGTGCGCCGTGCGACTTGTCGGTGTCGAAGCCGAGAAACGGACGATCGTGGTCGATCAGGTACTGCGCGACGATGCGGGCGACGAGCGACTTGCCGACGCCGCCTTTCTCGCCACCGATGAAGTGAATGTGAGTCATGGTCTCTTTCGTTGAGGGAGTGGGTCAGCGCCGACGCAGGTCGAGCGTGTGCGGGAATTCGCCAGCGGCTTCTTCAGGCGGCGGTGCCATCGGACCGGGCGGCGTGCCGCCAGGGAAAAAGCGGGCGAGCGGCGCGATCCAGGGCGGCGGGGTGAAGCTGCCGGCGGTGTGGCCCCAGTCCTGGAAACGGGTGTGGCGACGCGATTCGGCCTCCATCGCGTTGACCGGGAAGGTTTCATAGCTGCGTCCGCCGGGGTGGACGACGCGATAGGTGCAGCCGCCGATGGCGCGGCCGTTCCAGGTGTCGATCAGATCGAACACCAGCGGCGAGTGAATGCCGATCGTGGGATGCAGGGCGGAGGGCGGCTGCCAGGCCCGATAACGCACCCCGGCAACGTATTCGCCGTGGACCCCGGTCGGCAGCAGCGGCACGCGGCGGCCGTTGCAGGCAATGACGTAGCGGCTGTCGGTCAGTCCGTTCACCTTGACCTGGAGGCGCTCGACCGACGAATCGACGTAGCGTGCGGTGCCCAGGCTGGTCGATTCCTCGCCGAGCACGTGCCAGGGTTCGATCGCGGTGCGCAACTCGATGGCAATGTCGCCGACTTGCAAGGTGCCGTAGCGCGGGAAGCGGAATTCCAGGAAGGGCTTGTACCAGTCGAGCTGGAACGGAAAGCCGGCGGCGTTGAGGTCGTCGATCACGTCCTTGAGATCGGCCCACAGGTAATGCGGCAGCATGTGGCGGTCGTGCAGCAGCGTGCCCCAGCGCACCAGCGGCTTGCGGTAGGGCTTCTCCCAGAAGCGTGCGACCAGCGCCCGCAGCAGCAGCATCTGCGCCAGACTCATGCGCGCGTGCGGTGGCATTTCGAAGGCGCGGAATTCGACCAGCCCGAGCCGTCCGGACGCCGAGTCGGGCGAATACAGCTTGTCGATGCAGAATTCCGAGCGGTGGGTGTTGCCGGTCAGGTCGGTCAGCAGGTTGCGCAGCAGCCGATCCACCAGCCAGGGTTGCGGCGTTTCGCCGACCGGCATCTGCTGGAACGCGATTTCGAGTTCATACAGCCGTTCCGGACGCCCCTCGTCGACGCGCGGCGCCTGGCTGGTGGGACCGATGAACAGGCCCGAGAACAGATAGGACAGCGCCGGGTGATGCTGCCAGTAGGTCACGAGGCTCGCCAGCAGATCCGGGCGCCGCAGGAAGGGGCTGTCGGCGGGGGTCGCGCCGCCGAGCGTGACATGGTTGCCGCCGCCGGTCCCGGCGTGGCGGCCGTCGAGCATGAACTTCTCGGCTGCGAGCCGTGACAGCCGTGCTTCCTCGTAGAGCAGTGTCGTGGTCTCGACGAGCTGCTCCCAGCTGTGCGCCGGGTTGATGTTGACTTCGATCACGCCGGGATCGGGCGTGACCATGAGCTTTTCGATCCGGTAGTCGGACGGCGGGGCATAGCCTTCGATGGCGACCGGCAGCTTGAGCTTTTCCGCCGTGGTTTCGATCGCCGCGAGCAGGTCGAGATATTGCTCGAGAGTCCTGACGGGCGGCATGAAGATGTACAGGCAGCCCTTGCGTGCCTCGACCGTCAGCGCGGTGCGCGGCACTTCGACCTGCGCCGTATGCGGCGTGCGCTGCTGCTGGATCCCCGTCCGCTGCACCGGCGGGGCCACGCTCGAAAAGCGGGCGGCGATTTCGCCGTGAAAGTCCGCCAGCGGCGGCTGCACGGCAAAGGGGTCGACTTCGACCGAAGGTTCGCGTTCGTCCTCCGCCACCCAGGGCAGCGAAGCGAGCGGCAGCCGCAGTCCCATCGGCGAATCGCCTGGCAGCAGATACAGCCGGTCGCGCCGGGTTTCCCACGGTGCGCTCATCCAGTCCTGGGTGGTAAAGCTCCAGGCCAGCGGGATGACATAGCCGGTCGGCGTGTTGAGCCCGCGCGAGAGCTTGTTGGCCAGCGACCCCCGCAAACTGGCGCTGTCGAGTTCGGCATGGCCTGCGCCGTTCTTGAGGGCATCGACGTTGACGGGCAGTTCGGCCTCCTGCAGCAGCGCCGCGAGCGCATCCTCGTAGGCGGGTTGGGCATGGCGCGCGGCCAGTCCCAGATGCGGCGCCAGGGTTTCGGCGAAAAGCTGGGCATCGCGATGGCTATGGCCGTAATCCCAGTAGGCCTCGGCCAGCAGCGCGGGATTCTTCCACACCGGTATGCCGTCGCGCCGCCAGTAGATTCCGAGCGCCCAGCGCGGCAGCGGCTCGCCCGGATACCATTTGCCCTGGCCGGTATGCAGCAGCGATCCGGGGGCCATGCGATCCTTGAGGCGGCGCACCAGTACCTCGGCGCGCTCGCGCTTGTGCGGCCCCAGCGCCGCCGTGTTCCATTCCGCGCCTTCCATGTCGTCGATCGAGACGAAGGTCGGCTCGCCGCCGTGGGTCAGGCGCACATCCTGCTGCATGAGCCGCTCGTCGACCGCGTGGCCGAGCGCCAGGATCGACGCCCAGTCCTCTTCCGCGTAGGGCAGGGTCACGCGTGGATCTTGCTTGATTCGGGTGACGGTATTGCTGAAGCTGAACGTGACCTCGCACTTGTCGGTCATGCCTTCGATCGGCGCAGCCGAGGACGGTTTCGGCGTGGCTGCGAGCGGGATGTGGCCCTCGTCGGCAAACAGGCCCGAGGTCGGATCGAGCCCGACCCAGCCTGCGCCCGGCAGATAGACCTCGGCCCAGGCGTGAAGGTCGGTAAAGTCGTGCTCCGGACCGGAGGGGCCGTCGAGCGATTTCACATCGGGCCGCAGTTGCACCAGGTAGCCCGAGACGAAGCGCGCCGCCAGCCCCATGTGCCGCAGGATCTGCACCAGCAGCCAGGCGCTGTCGCGGCACGAGCCCTTGGCCTTTTCCAGCGTTTCCTCGCAGCTCTGGATGCCCGGTTCCATGCGGATGGTGTAGCCGATGTCCTTTTGCAGGCGCTGGTTGAGCCCGACGAGGAAATCGTTGGTGTGCATTCTCTTGCGCGGCACCTCGGCCAGCCACGCGGCGAGCAGCGTGCCCGCGGGTTCGGTTTCGAGGTAGGGGGCGAGCTCGCGCTTCAGCGCCGGATCGTAGTCGAACGGAAAGTGAAAGGCCTTTTCCTCGATGAAGTAGTCGAACGGGTTGATCACCGTCATGTCGGCGATCACCTCGACGTCGACCGAGAACTCGCGCGTCGCCTCGGGGAACACCAGGCGCGCGAGGTAATTGCCGAACGGGTCCTGCTGCCAGTTGATGAAGTGCTTCTCCGGCGTGATCTTCATCGTGTAGGCGAGGATGGGCGTGCGCGAATGCGGCGCCGGCCGCAAGCGGATCACGTGCGGGCTCAGGGTCACGCGGCGGTCGAACTGGTAGCGGGTGGTGTGGCGGATGGCGACGTGGATGCTCATGGCGACAGACAGTATGCGGATGGCCTGTTACAAGCAAGGGCCGAGCCAGATCGTGAGCAGGGCATGGGCGATCGAGACCCTGTCGGGCAAGGTCGCCTGCCGTCCGGCAAGGCAAGTGCGCCGGTTTCCAGTCCCGGCGCTGGCCGGTCGCCCGTCAATCGTCGCAACCCGCTGCAGATATTTCCGCCGCGCAGCATCGCCGGATATCGGCCCATGCCCGCCGGGACGCGAGGCGAAGGGGTCGGGGCCGCTGGCAGGTTCAGGTTCGGGGGGATGAATGGCCTTACGCCAGGATGGGCAAAGGCTGCCCTGCACGTCCCCGGTGCCCTGCACCGCCCCGGCAGCACGGTCGGGTGCCGTCCGACCCCTGACCATGCCAGCGCGACGTCGAAGTGCGTGCCGGGGACGATGACGATGCGCCTCACCTGCGCATCGTCATTGCCGGGCGATCACTTCTTCTTGGCGTCCGCCGCCGGCGCCGTGACGGAGATGGCCAGCGCCTCGGTATAGGTCGCACGCACCAGGTCGCCTGTCTTCAGGTTCTTGAGCCTGGCGGGATCCTGCACATGGATATCGGCTTCGCCGTTGTCCGGACCGCGTACCGTGACGACCTGCGTTTTGGCATCGATCGCGGTCACTGTGCCCACGATCGTGATCGTGCGCTGCACCGCGCCGGCGGGCTTCTCGCCCGCCTTGGCGCGCACCATGTCCTCGCTCACGGTTTTGCCTGGTTTGGCACCCGGCGCCTTCTCCAGCTGCAGCGCGACGGCCTCGAGATAAGAGATGGTGACGAGGTCGCCGACCTTCGCCTGCTCGAAGTTGCGCGCCTCGTCGCTGACCGCAATCGTGCGCGTCTTGCCGTTCGGGAATTTCAACGTCGCGGTGCGGTTTTTCTTGTCGATCGCTGTGATCGTTGCCTGGACTTCCACCGCCTGCGCGGCGCCGGCGCCCCGGGGGCCCTTGGCCTCGATCACCACGGCATCGGCCGACGGCTTCTCCGCGAACGCGGGCGAAGCGACGACGGCCAGCGTTGCGAGGGAGAGATAAAGAACTTTCTTGTGCATGGATTTTCCTTCTGGTTGTGGTTTGGATACGTCGTACCGGTTGCGGCCCCGGCCGGCCGTGGACAGGCGTGCGCGGGCAGCCAGTTTCGGCCCGATGCCTGAGCACCGGCCGATTGTACTGCCAGGATGCCGGCTTAGAAGGCTCCAGGCGGACAGGGAACACAAGTATTTTCCGGGCGGGACGACTCTTCATCGCCGCAATGCGGGCATCGTTTCCAAAACGCTTGCGCCATCGAGGCATGCCACAGGCGCCTGCGCCTGGCCGCGCCGGCTTCGGCGATCGCGGCTGGCGGCGACGGTATCCCAGGCAACCGTGCATGGGGACCGAGTGTCATGGGGGTGACCTCGCCAGCGCCTGCGCCATGCCGCCCATCACCAGGCGCTGCGGCGGGCTTGTCGGGCGCAGGCTCGAACCCGGTCGTGTCCACCGCAGCCGGCCCCCCGGAATTATCCTTC
>JAYRNU010000087.1:0-11838 GCA_041912015.1 Thiobacillus sp.
GACACCATGGTTGGGGGTCCCGGTGACGACATCTACTTTGTCAATGTCTCGACCGACAAGGTCGCCGAGCTGACGAACGAGGGGAACGATACGATTAACTCGGAAGCCACGCTCACCTTGGGCAGCAATGTGGAGAACCTGCTTCTATCAGGCATTGCCGCAATCAATGGAACGGGCAATGCGCTCGCCAATTTGATTCGTGGCAATGGCGCTATCAATGTCCTGAAAGGTGGCAGCGGAAACGACATACTAGAAGGGGGCGCTGGCAACGATACGCTTTCGGATACTTCAGGCAGAGGGGTGTTCAACGGCGGCAACGGCAATGACACCCTGACTGGCGGAACGGGGAACGAATTGTTCGTCGGCGGAGCCGGCAATGACACGATCAAGGCCAGCACCGGTGCGGATATCATTGCCTTCAACCGGGGGGATGGCGTGGACACCATCAACGGCGGAACAGGCACAGACAACACCGTTTCCCTGGGTAACGGCATTCGCTACGCTGACCTTCTGTTCCGCAAATCCAGCAACGATCTGATCCTGGATGTCGGAGCTACTGAAAGCCTCACTTTCAAAAACTGGTATTCCACCACGGCCAACAACAAGAGCGTGTCCAGGCTACAACTGATGCTGGATTCAACGGTGGATTACGACGCAGGATCAGCCGACCCCTTGCTCAACAAGCTTGTCGAACAATTCGATTTCGCCGGCCTGGCTGGACAGTTTGATGCCGCGCGTGCTGCGACTCCGACGCTGACTGCATGGGCGCTGACGAATGCCCTGACCGACTTTCATCTTGGTGGCAGCGACACCGAGGCCCTGGGCGGGGATCTGGCCTACCAGTATGGCAGGTCCGGAAATCTGTCCGCTGTCGGATTGGCGGCAGCTCAGTCGATCTTGTCGGATCCGGCGTTTGGCACAGCTCCACAGATGTTCAAGCCCTTGGCAGATCTTCAGGAGGGTTCGTTGCGGCTGATGTAAGCGCATTCGTCGCAACAGCATGATCGAAGAATGCTCTGGGACGATTTGGAGATGACTCCTTCATCAGCACTTGCCCGACTGCAGGAAACGCCCCCGACGCCGTTCGGGCGCTGGATTCTGTGGCTGCTGCTGGCGCTCGTCTTCGTGTTGCTGGCATGGGCAGCCGTCGGACGGCTCGATATCGTGGCGGTGGCGCACGGCAAGCTCGTACCGCTTTCGCGCATCAAGATCGTGCAGCCTGCCGAAGCAGGCGTCGTGACGGAAATCCTGGTTCATGAAGGCGAACCCGTCAAACAGGGTCAGATACTGATGCGCATGGATGCTGCACTGTCCGATGCCGATGCACAATCGCTCAGAGGAGAGATCCAGCGACAGGAACTGGGCCTGCGGCGCATCGACGCCGAACTCGCTGGCCGGACGTTGGGCAGACGGGCAGGCGACCCGGCAGATCTGTTCGAGCAGGCACTTGCCCAGTACGCCGCCAACAGGCTGGCCTACCAGAGCGCGCTGGATGCGCAGCAGGCCGTGCTGGACAAGTCCGCCCAGGACCTGGCCGCAGCCCGTGAAATCCTGAGCAAGCTGCAGCAAGTGTTGCCGCACTATCGTGAGCAGGAGACAGCCTACGTGCAATTGGGCAGGGACGGCTTTGCGGGCAAGCTGATGGTGGAAGACAAGCGCCGTCAACGCATCGAGACAGAGCAGGACCTGAAGGCCCAGGCATTCGCCATCCAAAGCGCCGAAGCCGAAATGAGGCAGGCCCGGCAGCGGATGAGCCAGATCCGTGCGGAATATCGCCGTGCCTTGCAGACCGAACGATCGGAGCGCGCCGCACAAGTCGATAAACTGCGCCAGGAGCTGGCCAAGCAGCAGCACCGGCAGGCACTGCTGGCGCTTCGCGCGCCGCAGGACGGCGTGGTCAAGGACCTGGCCACGCAGACGGTGGGCACGGTGACGGCACCCGGCACGGTATTGCTGACACTGGTGCCGCTCAGGGAACCGCTGCAGGCGGAGGTCTGGGTTTCAAACGAGGAAATCGGCTTCGTTCACCCCAATCTGCCTGCAAGGATCAAGGTCGGCGCATACGCGTTCCAGAAATACGGCATGCTGCGAGGCGAGGTTTCGCAAGTCAGTGCGGACGCAAGCGAAGTTCCCCTGGTGCATGGGGGTACAGATGATATTGCGCAGCGGCTTGCATACAAGGCAGTGGTGGCCCTGGACGGACAGAGTCTGGTCGCCAATGGCCAGCAGCACCCGCTGACCCCCGGCATGCAGGTGTCGGCCGAGATTCTGCTGGGTACGCGCACAGTGCTGGAATATCTCCTGTCCCCCATTCGCGGTGCATTCCAGGAAGCGGCGCGGGAACGCTAGGCTTGCGGCATAGCCCAGCAAAACGCCCCCTGATTGTCTAGGCGTTAATCTAAAATGTTGAAAGACCGCTGGTCACTTTGTCTTGTCGTCGAGCTAAATGCGGGTCCGCCCATCCTGCCCATGATCCTGGGCTACAGACAGCCGAAGCCCTAGCACGCCAAGGATGCGGGACATGGTTTGAACGGTGCCTAGGCTGACGCCGCGTTCGATGTTCTGCACCGTCCGGAAGGACACCCCTGCCAGCTTGGCCAGATCAGCGGTGGTCAGGCGCAGCCCTTTCTTCATGTGGCACACCGCCTCCTGCAGTGACCATTCGGGATGGGACAGCAGATCGTCCATCACCTGCTGCCTCAATTCCATCTGTTGCGAAAGGGTCAGGGGCTTATAGCGTCGGTCCATGCGCCTTTCCCTATTGAATCTGTTCCACGGCTTGGGCTTGGGCAAGAATGCCCGGCACCAGGTACTGGTGCACCTCGGGCGCCAGCCCAAAGTCGGCGCCCATCTCGGCCACTTCGCGCAAGGGCTTGGCCAGGGATTGCAGGCCCACCGCAAATGGTTCTCGCGCCAGTCCCGTGCGCTCGCACACCGTGTCCAAGACTGCGTTCCAGTCCACTTGCGGCTGTTCTTTCCCTTGCCATTTAATGCGCCGCGCCAGCCCGTCCGGGTGCAGGTACATGGGGGCGAAATCGAAGACTGGCGTCAACCGTATGTTGCCCGCGAAGTCGCGCTGGATGGCTGTATTGCGGGCATGGTTGTCCTTGTTACCGAAGGCCAGATTGGCGACATCGCGCTTGAGGTACTCGAGCATCTCCGCCACAGGTTGGCTGCAGGTCTTGGCAAGGCGGACACAGACATCGTCGTGAGCAGGCGCGACCCCGAAGCCGGCCATGCCCATGAGCGCCGCCAGGCTCTCCTGGCCCAGACGCGTGACTCGGCCGTCTTCCACGGCCCGATCGAAGCGTGGAATGAAGAGGGCGCGGTCACGCAGGCTTAGCGGGGCATGCACGCGCAATCCCAGGTGGGCGGCGATGGCCATGTAAGGTGCTTCGTGCCGCAGGATGGCGGCTAGGCGCTCGTTGGGGCCTCGACCGAACTTGACGATGTAGTGCTCGACGGCCTCCGCGTCCGGAAGGGTATGGTCCAGATACAGCAACCCGTCCTTGGCCCGGGTGAGGAGGATCTTGGGCCACTCCCCCTGCACACCGGAGGATCCGGCCACGAAAAGGCCATGCAGGCTTAGATAGTCCATGAAGTCTTCGGAGCGGGCCGCGACCTCATCGTCGGTGAAGCCCTTGAACGTACCGATACGGCTCGATAGCCAGTCTGCCGCTTCCTTCACCCGCAGGTTGCCAATGGAATTGCCTGCCCCTGTCAGGAGCAAGGGCCAGTCGGCATCAGCCTCGGCAGTCTCGGGAAGGCTAAGTTGGCGCAGAAGCTCTCCGCGGCCATAACCTTGCGGCAGCATGTCCAGGAGGAAAACGGGCCAGTGCTCAAGCTTCCAGGGCTTCAGCCCAACCTCGAACTGGCTGCCGAGCGCCCACGCGTTCACCGCCCCGTGGTGCGACAAGGCCCACTCGGTTGCATAGCCTGTGTAAGTGGCCGCGCGCCATCCCCGCGCAGCGTCGCCCAGCAGGCTGACATTGGCGACAACTTGCCAGTGGTCGGCAGCAAAGAGCTCGATGGTGCACTCGTTATTCATGCACATAAATATATCATCAATACAGCTATAGACAACTGTATATATGATAGTTTTATGTTCAACCAGTAACGTCTGACTTAAGCTTGTCCAGCGGCAGGAGTAAGGTGCCGCGCCCACCTGGCAATGTTGCGCGCTGAAAAAAAGCCGCTTCGCCCTGTTAGCGAAGCGGCCTGAAGGCTAGTGCATCAACACTTTAACTTAACGCCTAGCCTGATGGCGCGTCTTTTGTTACGTACCGAATAGATCAGTCAGCACCAGCCGTCGTGTTGAATCCTGCATCGACGTAGGTGATCTCGCCGGTGATGCCGGATGCCAGGTCGGAGAGCAGGAAGGCGGCGGCGTTGCCGACTTCCTCGATGGTGACGTTGCGGCGCAGCGGCGCATTCTGCGCGACCAGGTCGAGCTTTTCGCTGAATTTCGCGATGCCGCTGGCGGCCAGCGTCTTGATCGGGCCGGCCGACACGGCATTGACCCGGATGCCCTTGGGTCCGAGGCTTTGCGCCATGTAATAGACGCCGGATTCGAGGCTGGCCTTGGCCAGGCCCATGACGTTGTAGTTGGGGATCGAGCGGATGGCGCCGAGATAGGACAGCGTCAGCAACGAGGCATTGCGGCCTTCCATCATCGGCAGCGCGGCCTTGGCCAGCGCGGCGAAGCTGTAGGAACTGATGTCGTGCGCGATGCGGAAGTTCTCGCGCGTGACCGACGACAGGAAGTCGCCGGCCAGCGCATCCTTGGGAACGAAGGCGATCGAGTGCACCAGGCCGTCGAGGCCGTCCCAGTGCTTGCCGAGCTCGGCGAACAACGCGTCGATCTGCTCGTCGCTGCCGACATCGCACGGGAACACGAGGCTGGAGCCGAATTCCCGGGCCAGCTCCATGACGCGATCCCTGATGCGGTCTCCCTGGTAGGTGAAGGCGAGTTCGGCGCCTTCGCGCTTGCACGCTCCCGCAATGCCATAGGCGATGGAACGGTTGGAAATCAGGCCGGTGATCAGCAAGCGTTTTCCTGCAAGAAATCCCATGGTCGGCTCGAAGAAGAATTGGATAGCTTCGGATTATACCGGCTGACGTTGGCAGCGTGCTTGGGTACACTGGCGCCATGCTGAACATCGGAGCGATAGGGTCGAGAACGGGTCTGCTGGTTTTGGGCCTGGGCTTGATGGCCGGCTGCTCCGACACCTGGAACGATCCCTACCCGGGCAGCCAGGCCGATGCCAATGTCGTCTACAGCGCCTTTTCCGAGCGGCCCAAGCATCTCGACCCGGCGCGTTCCTACAGCTCCAACGAAGCGGAGTTCACCGGCCAGATCTATGAGCCGCCGCTGCAGTACCATTTCCTCAAGCGCCCCTACGAACTGATTCCGCTGACCGCCGAGGCGGTGCCCGTGCCGCGCTATCTCGACGCGGCCGGCCGGGAACTGCCGGCCGATGCGCCGGCCGGGCAAATCGCCGAGAGCGTCTACGAGATCAGGCTGCGCCCCGGGATACGCTATCAGCCGCATCCGGCGTTTGCGCGCGACGCGGCCGGCCGCTTTCGCTACCACGGGCCGGATGCGCCGCCCCTGGCGGACAAGCGCACGATCGGCGACTTCAGGTACAGCGGCAGCCGCGAGCTCACCGCGGCCGATTACGTTTACCAGATCAAGCGGCTGGCCGACCCCAGGCTCAGCTCGCCGATCTTCGGCCTGATGTCCGAGCACATCGTCGGCCTCAAGGAGCTCGGCGACGAACTCGAAAAGGCCTCGCGCGCGAACCCGGGCGCAAGCCTGAATCTCGACGACTATGCGCTCGCCGGTGCCGAGGTCGTCGACAGCCACACCTATCGGATACGCATCAAGGGCAAATATCCGCAGTTCCTGTATTGGCTGGCGATGCCGTTCTTCTCGCCGATCCCGTGGGAGGCCGACGCCTTCTACGGCCAGCCCGGCATGGCCGACAGGAACCTGACGCTGGACTGGCAGCCGGTCGGCACCGGCCCCTTCTACCTGTCCGAGAATGATCCGAATCGCCGCATGGTGCTGACCAGGAACCCCAACTACCACGGCGAGACCTATCCGACGGACGGCGACGCGGCGGACCGGCAGGCCGGGCTGCTGGCCGACGCGGGCAAGCCGCTGCCGCTGGTCGACGGGGCCGTGTTCAGCCTGGAAAAGGAAACCATCCCCTACTGGAGCAAGTTCCTGCAGGGCTACTACGACAGCTCCGGCATCAGTTCGGACAGCTTCGACCAGGCCGTGCAGTTTTCGGCTGGCGGCGACCCGCAGCTGACCGACAGCATGCACGAGCAGGACATCCACCTGATCACGGCGGTGTCGGCGTCGATCTGGTACGTCGGCTTCAACATGCTCGACCCGGTGGTGGGCGGCCTCGGCGAGGACCGCCAGAAGCTGCGGCAAGCGCTGTCGATCGCGTTCGATTACGACGAGTTCATCTCGATCTTCCTCAACGGCCGCGGCATTCCGGCGCAAGGGCCGATTCCCCCAGGCCTGTTCGGCTATGTCGACGGCGTGGCGGGGCTCAACCCCTACGTCTACGAGGACAGCAACGGCCGGATCGAGCGGCGCTCGATCGAGACAGCGCGCCGCCTGCTGGCCGAGGCCGGCTATCCGAATGGCCGCAACGCCAAGACGGGCGAGCCGCTGGTGCTGTACTTCGACACCATGGCGTCCGGCCCCGATGCCAAGTCGCGGCTCGACTGGATGAAGAAGCAGCTCGACAAGCTCAACGTGCAGCTGGTCGTGCGCGGCACCGACTACAACCGCTTCCAGGACAAGATGCGCAAGGGCAACGCGCAGCTGTTCGAATGGGGCTGGAACGCCGACTACCCCGACCCGGAAAACTTCTTCTTCCTGCTGTATGGTCCGAACAAAAAGGTCGCCGCGGGCGGCGAGAACGCGGCCAACTACGACAACCCCGAATTCAACCGCCTGTTCGAGCGCATGAAGGACATGGACAACGGACCCGAGCGGCAACAGATCATCGATGAGATGCTCGAGATCGTGCGGCGCGACGCGCCGTGGATCTACGCCTATTATCCCAAGTCGTTCGGCCTCACCCACGGCTGGGTGCACAACGTCAAGCCCAACCTCATGGCCAACAACACGCTCAAGTACCGTCGCATCGACCCGTCCCTGCGCGAGGCGCGGCGCAAGCAGTGGAACCGGCCAGTCCTCTGGCCGATCGGCCTGCTGGTCGCCGCGCTGGTGGCCCTGATCGCGCCCGCGGTGATCGCGTGGCGTCGGCGTGAGAAGAGCAGAGTCTGAGCGCGATGGCGATGGATCGAGCGGAGCGACCCGTAATGCGATATCAGGGAAAAATCGTCAGGTGGAACGATGAAAGGGGATTCGGCTTTGCCGTCCCCAACGGCGGGAATCAGCCCGTCTTCGTCCATGCGCGCGCTTTTGCAAACCGACGGCGACAACCAGCGTTCGATGCCATGATCAGCTACGAGTTGGGCAGCGACGCGAGGGGGCGCTGCTGTGCGACCAATGTCCGCTTTGCGGACGAAAAACCGTCGACGCGTCAATTGAGATTCAGCGCCGCCCCTATCCTGCTGGCACTCTCGTTCCTGGCCTCGCTGGCGTTTCTGGCCGGTTCCGGCCGAATTCCGATTTCAGTGGCGGTTGCTTATCTCGTGGCAAGTCTTTTGACGTTCATGGCCTATGCGCTGGATAAGAGCGCTGCGCAATCGGGACAATGGCGTACTCAGGAACGGACGTTGTTCCTGATGGGGCTTGTGGGAGGGTGGCCTGGTGCAGTCTTCGCTCAGCAGATCTTCAGGCATAAATCGAACAAGCGCGATTTCCAGGCAATTTTCTGGCTGACCGTGATTGCCAATGCCGGCGCACTTGTCTGGCTGCTGTCGCCGTCTGGCACCGATCTGCGATTGTTGTTTGGCACGATGATCTGACAATGTTCGCCTACATCCTGCGCCGCCTGCTCTATGCGATCCCGATCCTGATCGGCGTCAACCTGCTGACCTTCACGTTGTTCTTCGTCGTCAACACGCCCGATGACATGGCGCGGTTGCAGCTCGGGGTCAAGCATGTGACGGCGGACGCGATCGAGCGCTGGAAGGTCGAGCATGGCTACGACAAGCCGCTGTTGCTGAACGCGCAGGCGAAGGGCAGCGAACGCGTAACCGATACGATCTTCTTCAAGCACTCGGCCGCCATGTTCGCCTTCGAATTCGGCAAGGGCGACGACGGCCGCAGCATCGGCAACGAAATCCGCACGCGCATGGGACCGAGCCTGGCGATCGCGCTGCCGGTCTTCGTCATCGGTCTCCTGGTCAACATCACGTTCGCGCTGCTGATGGTGTTCTTCCGATCGACCTATCTCGACCTCTGGGGCGTGGTGCTGTGCGTCGTGCTGATGTCGATATCGGGGCTGTTCTACATCATCGCCGGGCAGTTCTTCATCGCCAAGCTGTGGAACCTGCTGCCGATATCGGGCTTCGCCGGCGGCATCGACGGCTTCAAGTTCATCCTGCTGCCGGTGCTGGTGGGTGTCGCGTCGGGGATCGGCAGCGGTGCGCGCTGGTATCGCACGATCTTCCTCGAGGAAATCGGCAAGGACTATGTGCGCACCGCGCGGGCCAAAGGGCTTTCCGAGGTGCGCGTGCTGTTCCGCCACGTGCTGAAGAACGGCATGATTCCGATCCTGACCGGCGCGGTCGTGGTGCTGCCGCTGCTGTTCATGGGCAGCCTGATCACGGAGTCCTTCTTCGGCATTCCCGGCCTTGGCAGCTACACCATCGATGCGATCCAGGCGCAGGATTTCGCCGTGGTGCGTGCCATGGTGTTCCTCGGTTCATTCCTCTATATCGTCGGCCTGATCCTGACCGACATTTCGTATTCCTGGGTCGATCCGCGGGTGCGGCTGCAATGAGTGAAGCGGCGTTTGTCCCCGTTCTGCTGTGGACCGACATGCTGGTTTTTGCGCTGTTGGCGGGCCTGCTGGCGCTGGTCTGGTTCATCCGCCGACAGGAGCACCTGCGCGCGCCCTGGCGCCGGGTCGCGCAGCGCCCGATGGCGATGGGCGCGGCGCTGGTGCTCGCCGTCTTCGCGGTGATCGGGCTGCTCGATTCGCTGCATTATCGTGAAAGGCTGCCCGACAGCCCGCCGGGCAAGCCGCAATATTCGGTCGAGGTGCTGAGCGCGTTCGACGCGCTGGTGGGCAGGCTGCGCACCGAGCAGGAGAAGACCTATTCCGCGCCGCTGGCCATGCAGCTCTATGCCAAGGAGTTCGTCGAGCGCGACGGCGCGACCGTGCGCGAGTATCCGCGCCTGCGCTACGGCGGCGCCCACCTCGAGGATGCCGCCGAGCGTCTTCCCGATATCGCGCGCCGCAGCCTCGCCGGGCTGGCGCAGGGCCTCGCTGCCAGCCTGCTGCTGTTTGCCATGCTGGCGGCCTGGCAGGCACGCCGTGCCCGGATGCGGTTCGGTGAATGGCTGCATGCCTGGGCAGGCGGGCGGCTGGGCTGGCCGGGGCGCACGCTGATTCTGCTCATGGCGCTGATGCTGATGTTGGCAAGCATGCTGGCTCGCCTGGCTGCGGGCTACCATGTCTTCGGCACCGACAAGGTCGGGCAGGACGTCTTCTACATCACGCTCAAGAGCATCCGCACCGGCCTCGTGATCGGCACGCTGACCACGTTGGTGACGTTGCCGCTGGCGATCGGCTTCGGCATCGCGGCAGGCTACTTCCGCGGCTGGGTCGACGACATCATCCAGTATGTCTACACCGTGCTCAACTCGATCCCGGGCGTGCTGCTGATCGCGGCGTCGGTGCTGATCGTGCAGGTCTATATCGAATCCAACCCCGAGCTGTTCGATACCGCGGCCGCGCGTGCCGACATCCGCCTCCTGGCGCTTTGCCTGATCATGGGCGTCACCAGCTGGACCGGGCTCGCGCGGCTGCTGCGCGGCGAGTCGCTGAAGCTGCGGACGCTCGATTACGTCGAGGCAGCGCGGGCCTTCGGCGTATCGAGCGCACGCATCATCAGCCGCCACATTTTTCCCAACGTGTTCCATCTGGTGCTGATCGCCATGGTGCTCGATTTCTCAGGCCTGGTGCTGGCGGAGGCCGTGCTGTCCTACGTCGGCGTCGGCGTCGATCCGTCGATGTTCAGCTGGGGCAACATGATCAACGGCGCACGTCTTGAGCTCGCGCGCGAGCCTGTCGTCTGGTGGCAGCTTGGCGCGGCCTTCGCCTTCATGTTTACCCTGGTGCTGGCCGCCAACCTGTTCGCCGACGGCGTGCGCGACGCCTTCGACCCGCGTGCGGAGGGGCATCGATGAGTGCGCTGCTGCGGGTCGACGGGCTGGTTACCGCGTTCGGCCGGGGCGACGCTGCCGTACGCGTGGTCGATGGCGTCTCGTTTGAGATCGTGGCGGGGGAGACCTATGCGCTGCTCGGCGAATCGGGCTGCGGCAAGTCGATGACTGCGCTGTCGCTGATGCGGCTGCTGCCCGATGGCGGGCGCATCGCAGCGGGGTCGGTGCAGCTGGACGGGGAGGACGTGCTCGCGCTGCCCGAACAGGACATGCGGCGCGTGCGCGGCGGCGGCATGGCGATGGTGTTCCAGGAGCCGATGCTGGCGCTGAACCCGGTGATCCGGGTCGGCGTCCAGATCGCCGAGGCGCTGACGCTGCACCGGAATCTTGCCGGCAAGGCCGCATGGGACACCGCGCGCGGCCTGCTCGATGCGGTGGGCGTGCCGGACGCGGCACGCCGGCTCGACAGCTATCCGTTCGAACTGTCGGGCGGGCTGCGCCAGCGCGTCATGATCGCGATGGCGCTGGCCGGCCAGCCCAGATTATTGATCGCCGACGAGCCGACCACGGCGCTCGACGTGACCATCCAGGCGCAGGTGCTCGAAGTCCTGCGGCGACTGCGCGCCGAACAGCGCATGGGCATGTTGCTGATCACCCACGATCTCGGCGTGGTGGCGGAGAATGCCGACCGCGTCGGCGTGATGTACGCCGGTGAACTGGTGGAGGAGGGCGCCCGCGACGCCTTTTTCGCTTCGCCGCAGCACCCTTACAGCCGCATGCTGTTCGCTGCGCTGCCACGCCCGGGCGACGGCGGGCGCCTGACGACGATCCCCGGTCAGGTGCCGCGGCTCGACGCCGAACTGCATGGCTGCCGCTTCGCCCCGCGCTGCCCATACTCGAAATCCCGTTGCCGTGTCGAATCGCCGGACTGGCAATCGGTGAACGGCCAGCGGGTGCGCTGTCATTTCGCCGGGACGCTGCCGCCGCGCGGCGCGGTTGAACCGGGCATGCCCCGGCGGCCGGCCGTATCGTCGGAACCTCTGTTGCAGGTGGCGGGCCTCAAGGTGCATTTTCCGGTCAGGCGCGGGCTGTTCCAGCGCACCGTGGGCCATGTGCGTGCGGTCGACGACCTCAGCCTGTCGATCGCGGCCGGCCGCACGCTGGCACTGGTCGGCGAATCGGGGTGCGGCAAGACGACCGTCGGCAAGGCGCTGCTGCGGCTGATCGAGCCGACGGCCGGGCAGGTCGTGCTGGGGGGCGAGGTCATCGGCGCGACCAACACGACCATGCTGCGACGGCAGGCGCAGATGGTGTTTCAGGATCCGTTCAGTTCGCTCAATCCGCGCATGCGCGTGGCCGACATCCTGCTCGAGGGCATGGACGCGCTCGGTGTGGGCGACGCGCGCGACCGGCGCGATGCGGTGGCGCGCCTGCTGGAGCAGGTCGGTCTGCCCGACGATGCCGGCGGACGCTATCCGCACGCGTTTTCGGGCGGCCAGCGGCAGCGCATC
>JAYRNU010000088.1:0-11064 GCA_041912015.1 Thiobacillus sp.
GGCCGACAAAACCCGAGGCAGGCGTAATGGCGACCAGGCCAGCGACCGCACCGGAAGCGATACCCAGTACGCTGGGCTTGCCCTTGCCGAGCCATTCGGCAAACATCCAGCCCAGCGCCGCTGCGGCCGTTGCGATCTGCGTCACGGCCATGGCCATGCCGGCACGGCCATCGGCAGCCACTGCCGAACCAGCGTTGAAGCCGAACCAGCCGACCCACAGCATCGCAGCGCCGATGATGGTCAGGGTCAGGTTGTGCGGTGCCATGGGCTCCTTGCCGTAGCCGACCCGCGGTCCCAGCACAAGGGCAGCGACCAGACCCGCGACACCGGCATTGATGTGAACAACGGTGCCGCCGGCGAAGTCCAGCACGCCCATATCCCACATGAAGCCACCATCTCCGGACCAGACCATGTGTGCGATGGGAGCATAGATCAGCAAGGACCACAGCGCCATGAACACCATCATCGCGGAGAACTTCATGCGGTCGGCGAACGCACCGGTGATCAGGGCCGGCGTGATGATCGCAAACGTCATCTGGAAAGTCATGAATACCGACTCAGGGATGCTGGCCGTCATGCTGTCCTTGCCCATTCCAGCGAGGAAAGCCTTGTTCAGGCTGCCGAAGAACGAGAAGAAGTTCGTGACGCCCTTTTCCATTCCCGTGGTATCGAACGCGATGCTGTAACCCGCGACCATCCACAGCACGGTGATCATGGCCGTGATGGCGAAGCTTTGCATCATCGTGGCCAGGACATTCTTCTTGCGGACCATGCCGCCGTAGAACAGCGCCAGACCGGGGATCGTCATGAACAGCACCAGGGCGGTCGAGGTCAGCATCCATGCCGTGGCGCCGCTATCCAGCTTGGGCGCCTCGGCTGCAGGTGCAGGTGCAGCCGCTTCGGGCCCGGCAGCAGCCGGCGCTTCCGGCACGACGGTTTCGACCGTGGTCGTTTCGACCGTTACGGCCTCTGGAGCCGGTGGCGCCGATTCCTGTGCCATCGTCGTCATGGCAGGAGAAAACAGGGCCAGCATCAAGCCCAACGAGGCAAATAGCTTTTTCATGTTCATTCTCCTCAAAGGGCTTCTGGGCCGGATTCGCCCGTACGGATGCGCACGACCTGCTCCAGGCTCGTGACAAAAATCTTGCCGTCGCCGATCTTGCCGGTGTTGGCCGCCTTTTCGATCGCCTCGATCACGCGCTCCAGCAACTCGGCCTTGATGGCGACCTCGATTTTCACTTTGGGCAGGAAATCGACCACGTATTCCGCGCCGCGATACAGCTCGGTGTGGCCCTTCTGCCGACCAAAGCCTTTTACTTCCGTAACCGTCAGGCCGGTGACGCCGATGGCCGACAAGGCCTCGCGCACTTCATCCAGCTTGAACGGCTTGATGATTGCCGTTACGAATTTCATGTTGTCTCCCGATTCAGGACAAGGGAAAAGGAGGAGCGGTCACCTGCCCCGCTCCGATGGGTCTTCAGATCAGAAAGCCTTGGAAACCCAGAAGGTCGCCGTGCCTTTGCTCAGATCCTGACCGTTGGCATCGGTCCAGTAGGCCCTGTCGGCATTGGTGTCGGTGTACTTCAGGCCCACCGTCACGCCTTCGGTGACCTTGTTCAGCTTGCCGAGGTCATAAGTCGCGCTGACGCTCCAGTCCTCGTAGTCCTGGTTGCCGTTGTTCTTGAACTTGAACGTGCCCCAGGTCGCGCCTACGGTGAAGCCGCTTTCCTCGATTGGCAGGCTGCCCGAAAGGCCCAGATAGTAGGAGCCATCCGCATTGCCGAAACCGAACACCTCGTTGCTGACATAGTAGGAATACTTGGCCGTGAACCACTTCCAGCCCGCCGCACCATAAATTTCGGTGGTGTCGGCATCGGTCACGCCCGCCGGCTTGTCGCCCGGGTACCAATACTGGATCGCGCCCACGTCATAGGTGAAATCGGTTTTGCCGATGCTGCCGCGGAAGCCGCCGTACAGATCGATCTCAACGTTGCCGGAATCGTATCCCTGGAAGTCTTCGATCCAGCCGACGTTGGAGGCCCAGGTACCGAGATAGAAGCCGCTCTTGTGGGCATAGTCGAATCCGCCCTGAATGGCAGGATCACCGCCCGTCTGGGAGATGCCGCGGAAAATGTAATTCGAGGTCAGGGTAACGTTGGCGCTCAGGGAATGCGGGCTGTCTTCCACCACCTCCTCAGCCATCGCGAATGCGGGCAAACCAACCAGGCCGGTCAGAACCAAAGCGTGAACAAGTTTTTTCATGAAATTTCTCCGAAAGTGAAAGTGCGCGAAATCGCATCCATCACATAGCACGAGACATGCCAGCCATATATTGCTGATATAACAACCCCTTACACACGCCTCGCCAAGAATGCACTCATGTCGTGCACACCCATGGTGCGTCACATGCCCGTCATGCACGATCTTCGTGCTGCGCAGCATGGCGTGCTGCTTGTTACACTCTCCCTGAACTGGAGGCCACCATGAACACGAATACGAAATTTCCCAATCCCGCTTTCATCAGCGATCTCGCAAGCAAGCTCGGCGAGGTGCTGAAGCAGTCTCCGGCAAAAGACATCGAACAGAATCTCAGGGCCGGGGTCACCTCGATGCTGGGCAAGCTCGACATGGTGAGCCGCGAGGAATTCGACGTGCAGGCCGACGTGCTGGCGCGCACCCGTGCCAGGCTTGAACAACTGGAAGCCCGCCTGAGCGAACTGGAAAAGCAGCGCACTCCATAAATGGCGGTCGCCGTCGTCAGAAGCCGGGCGTTGAACGGCATGCGCGCCCCCGAAGTGGTGGTGGAGGCGCACCTGGCCAATGGCCTGCCGGCATTCACGCTGGTGGGTCTGCCCGAAACGGAAGTCAAGGAAGCACGCGACCGCGTGCGCGCGGCAATCCAGAACGCCCGGTTCGAATTCCCGGCGCGACGCATCACGGTCAACCTTGCCCCGGCGGACCTGCCGAAAGAATCAGGCCGCTTCGACCTGCCGATCGCGCTGGCGATCCTCGCTGCCTCCGGGCAGATCCCGGGGGATAAATTCAAGGACTCGGAATTTGCCGGCGAACTGGCGCTGACCGGCGAATTGCGACCGGTGCGCGGCGCGCTGGCCATGGCGCTGGCGACCCGCGCAGCCAGTCGGCAACTCGTACTGCCGGTGGTTTCGGCTGCAGAAGCCGGGCTCGCGAGCGGCGTGGCCACGCTCGGCGCCAGCAGCCTGCTCGACGTCTGTGCCTGGCTGACCGGACAGTCGGCGCTGGCCCCACCCGAATCCGCCTCCGTCCCGGACACGCCGGACTATCCCGACTTCATCGACGTCAAGGGCCAGGCTGCCGCCAAGCGCGCACTTGAAGTCGCGGCCGCCGGGGGCCACTCGGTTCTGATGACCGGGCCGCCCGGAACCGGCAAATCGATGATTGCCGCACGCTTCCCCGGCATCCTGCCGGCAATGAACGAAGCCGAAGCGCTCGAGGCCGCTGCGGTACAGTCGCTCAACGGGGGCTTCCGACCCGAACACTGGCGGCGCCGGCCCTTCCGCGCGCCGCACCATACCGCCTCGGCTGTCGCGCTGGTGGGAGGTGGCGGCAATCCGCGACCGGGCGAGATTTCGCTGGCGCATCTCGGCGTATTGTTTCTCGATGAACTGCCGGAATTCTCGCGCCAGGTGCTCGAAGTGCTGCGCGAGCCGCTTGAAACCGGCCATATCACGATATCGCGCGCGGCGCGGCAGGCCGACTTTCCCGCGAAGTTCCAGCTGGTTGCGGCAATGAACCCTTGCCCCTGCGGCTACCTGGGCCATCCCATCCGGGCCTGCCGCGACACGCCCGATCAGGTCACCCGTTATCGGTCACGGATATCCGGCCCGCTGCTCGACCGCATCGACATCCAGATCAGCGTACCCGCATTGGCCGAGGACGAGCTGACGCAGGCGGGAACAGGGGAAACCAGTGCGACGATCCGTGGCCGCGTCCAGGCGGCGCGCGACCGCCAGATGCAGCGTCAGGGCAAGCCCAACGCCGCCCTTGGGCCGCAGGAAATCGATCGACTCTGCCGACCCGACTCGACCGGAGAGGCCTTGCTGAAACAGGCGATTGCGCGCCTGAATCTTTCCGCGCGCGCCTATCACCGGGTGCTCAGGCTGGCACGCAGCGTGGCCGACCTGGCAGGTGCCGACTCGATCGGTACGGCGCATTTAGCCGAGGCCATCCAATACCGGAGACAACCCGCATGAGCGATCCCTACGAATCCTGGCAGGAGGAAAAACGTTCCGCCTGGCTCTATCGCGTCGTAGCCGACTGCGAGCGTGGCACGCCGCGGGAATCGCTGTTCAGGGAACTGGCGCAGGCAGCAGACGAACAGTCGGCAATCTGGCTCGGCGTCATCGCGAAAAAGGGCGGAACGCCACCTGCCGATTACCATCCCGATCTGCGTACCCGGATCGTGGCCGGATTGACCCGACTCTTGAAGCCGCGCGCGATGCGCAGCGTGCTGGCGGCGATGAAGGTGCGTGGCATGGCGCTTTATGCGCAAAGTGGATCGCATCACCCGATGCCAACGCGCCTCGACGACATCGGCAAGCGCCACCAGAACGGCGCGGCCGGCAACGCTCTGCGCGCCGGCGTATTCGGCGTCAACGACGGCCTGGTGTCGAATGCCGCGCTGATCTACGGCGTGGCCGGGGCCGCGGCGGAACCTTCGGTCATCGTGCTGACCGGCGTCGCCGGCCTGCTGGCAGGCGCCTTCTCGATGGCCGCGGGCGAATACGTCTCGGTGCGCTCGCAGCGCGAGATGTTCGAATACCAGATCGGCCTGGAGCGCGACGAACTCGAAGAATACCCGCAGGAGGAAGCGGCCGAACTGGCGCTGATCTATGCCGCCAAGGGCATGCCGATCGACGAGGCACGGCGCGTGGCCGACACCCTGATGCAGGATCCCGAACGTGCGCTCGATACGCTGGCGCGCGAGGAACTCGGCCTCAATCCCGACGAACTCGGCTCGCCCTGGGTCGCAGCCCTCTCGTCGTTCGCCGCGTTCACCGCCGGGGCGGCCGTGCCCCTCGTGCCCTTCCTGATCGGGCACGGCAAGGCGCTCGACGTCTCGATCGCGTTGACGGCGCTGGGCCTGTTCGCCGTCGGCGCCAGCATGAGCCTGTTCACCGGCCGCCACGCCATTCTCGGCGGCCTGCGCATGCTGGCGATCGGAGGCGCCGCGGGGCTGGCTACCTGGCTCATCGGCGCCTGGCTCGGTGTCAGCCTGTCCTGAAATGCGCTGCGCCTGATACCGAGTTGTAACTTCAACGCTGCTTCAAGACTGCCCCGAGGCAGGAAGGCGCGGCCGACATAGCGCAGGTTCGGAACCTGGAATGGCGTCAGGTCTGTTCCCACGGCAGGCCGTCAAAGCGCCAGCCGTTCCGGGTGCTGCGATGGCGGGTTTCGTCCATGTCGCCTTCGAACCCGTGCTCGACGTTGTAGACCTCGGGGAAACCGTATTTTTCGAGATAGCGGCCGGCTTCCATCGAGCGCCTTCCAGAGCGGCAGATCAGCACCACAGGCCGATTGACCGAAGCCGCCTTGCGCGCGTGGCCCAGAAAGTCAGGATTGATGTCCCAGTCCGGGCCGTCCTGCCACGCAATGTGAATCGACCCGACCGGGTGCCCGACGAACAGGTACTCGATTTCCGAACGGCAATCGATGAACACCGCCTCGGGGTGCGTCTGCAGGAATTCGAAGGATTCCACCGGGGACAAGTGCTTCATCGCGATCTCCGCAGTTCGGGCTACGTTCACCCTAGCAGATCGGCCCCAGCCTGCCTACAAACAAAAGGCCCCGATGAACGGGGCCGAAGATTCACCTTGCTTTGGAGAAAAGGTCAGGCAGCGCGAACCAGACGCCTGCGATTATAACGCGTCAGCCCCAGCAGGCCAGCGCCCATCAGCAGAAGCGTACCGGGTTCGGGCACCCCATCATGATGACCACCGCAACCGGGCGTCCCGGGGGGAGCGGTTGAACAGTCGCAACCGGCCAAGGACAAAATCTTGAAGTAATCGTTACCAGCCTTGGCCGGATCGCCGCCGACAAATGTATTAAGGGCACCAATCAACCAATAGCTGGAAAAGACATTGTTTGCTGACGTGCTTCCATTATTCAAATTGGCAAAGTTGTGTGCACCCGTGCTGGAGCCCGCTAGGTAATTGCCAATTAGCATCCATCCATGGTCAAGCAGTTGACCATATTGCATGCCAGCGATGTTCGTATTGTTTGCGGCGCCATCATCCCCGACATACGCCATCACCGTAAAGTCTGAATCTGTGTAGACGTACCCAGCATTGAACGATGTCAAATTTACGGATTCACTGAATGTGAAAAGGATCGAATCCACCCTTCCGGAGTTATCCACCGCATGATTAGGAGCTGTTCCCGTTTCATCAGCGTCAGTCACGCCCATGCCGCCGCTATATGAACCAATGTATGCAGTCTCGAGCAGGACATTGGCGCTGCCTACAGAGTTGGCCCACCCCGTCGGTGTCGCAGTAACGGCCGGTGTTCCAACAGGGGTACCCTTCACACCTGAATAGACATCCTGCTGGGAGTCAAACGTCCAGGTGTAACAATCAGGGTTGGACGTCCCCCCGCCGCTACAATCGTTCGATGGCGTAGACGTATAGGGTGTATAAGACCCAAATGCGAAGGCTGTAGCCGGGACGGAAAGTCCGACTGCAGCACATCCCGCAAGCGCAATTCTTATCAGGTTGTTGTTCATGTTGAATCCCTTGTGCATGGGTTTATAGTCTCGCTGCCAAATCAAGCAAGCCTCGTACCATAATTCAGCAACTTGTTTGTATTCATAAGGTTATAAGTGAAATCATCATCCAGAGCTGCCATTGACAGTGCCAGGTGTAAAGAAATCCGACAATTCATCGTACACAGTCGGGCTGGATAGTCGAGGCGACCGATCACCGCCCCTTCGGATTCTCCTTGCGCTTGAGCGCTTCTTCCAGATGCGCCCGGACTTCCGGCTGATTGGGGGCGCGCACCTGGGCCTCGCGAAGGTAGCGCAGTCCCTTGTCGATTTGTCCGCTCTCAACCAATGCCCAGCCATAGGTGTCGGCGATATCCGCCCTGTCGGGCGCCAAACTGTAAGCCCTTTCCGCCAGCGCCAGCGCGCCCGGTTTTCGTTGCTGCAACAGCAGGTAAGCCAGGTCGTTGTGCACGCTCGCATCGTTGGGAAGCTGCTTCAGCAAGGTCTCGTACTGGGTTTGCGCCTCGGCAGTCCGGCCTGCCTGGGCGAGTCCCGCCGCCAGCATGCGTCGCGCAGCCTGGTCGGCAGGTTGACTGGAGACCCAGCCTTGCAAGAAGGACAAAGCTTTGTTGGTATCGCCTGAACGGACATGGGCGTTGTACAAGTCGATCGCGTGTTCAGACGTCTTGCTCAGGTTGAAGGCCTGGGCAAACTCGACTACGGCATCTGCTGGACGTTGCCGCCGCATCGCGATTTCTCCCAGCAACCGGTGAACTGCAGCTTCACGCGGATGCTGGGCAAGCAATGCGCGCGCCTGCGTCTCGGCCGCATCGAGGTTACCTGCCGACAGGTCCAGCCGGGCACGGAGCAGCAGGGCAGGAAGGTACCCCGGCTTGCTCAGCAAGGCCTTGTCGAGCGAATAACGCGCGCCTTCATAGTCACCCGCCATGATCTGAAACTGGGCGGCGCGCTGCTGCCAATCGGCATCGAAACCGGCCAATTGCGTGATGCGCTTGAAATTTTCCCGCGCCAGGCCGCGATTGCCGACCGCAAGATAAGCTCGGCCCAAAGCCGCAATCGCCTGTAAATTGTCCCGACTGCTCGCCTGCACTTCCTTGGCAATGTCCAGCGCTTTCTGGGAATCGCCTGTCTGCAAATACAACTCGACCAGCATGAGGTTCGGTCGCAGGCTTTGCGGGTTCAAGGAACGCGCCTTTTCCAGCCAGCGGACGGCATCCTGGACATGGCCCGTCTTCTGTTCCAGCTGAGCCAGTTCGAACAGCACATCCAGGTTTTTCGGCTGTTCCTTGAGGATCGCCAGCAGCCGAGTGCGCGCTTCATCGGGCTTGCCTTCATAAAGATCCAGGCGCGCAAGATTGAGTGCCGCCGGGGTAAAACGCCTGTCCTTCTGCAAAACCAGCTCGTAGGTCTTGCGGGCACCGGCCAGATCCTTAGACAAGCCTCGCGCGACCCCCAGCAGGTTGAGCGCCGCCAGATTCTGCGGCTCGTTCCTGGTGACCGACAGCAAGATCTGTATTGCCGGCTTGGTCTGGTTTTGCTTCAGGTACATCATGGCCAGCGGCACGCCTGCCAGAGAACTGCCCGGCGTTCTGGCATAGGCTTTCTGCAACTGCCCCATTCCTCGCTCTTCCTGGCCGCTTCCAATCAGGCTCAGGCCGAAATTGGCCGTGATGTCGGGCGCGTTGCCGCCACCCAGTTCGGATGCCTGCTCCAGCAGAGAGACCGCCTTGGCATGCTGCCCCAATGCCATGTATGCCGTCGCCAGCATGGACAGTGCCTGCGGGTCGTCTGGACGGGCCCGGGCAGGGCCCTCCATGAACGCAATTGCCCGTGCATAGTCCTTTTCGCTCATCAGAATGGCTGTATAGATCTTGCGGGCACCCATGTGCTGGGGATATTTCTTCAGATAGGCGCCCAGATAAGTCTTGGCCTTTTCGTTCTGGCCGAGGCTGTAATGGGAAATGCCGCCCAGCAGCAGCAGTTGGGGCCGCGTCAGCACCGCCTCGAAAGGCAACGCATCCAGCGCGCTGGTCGCCTTCACCAGGGCATTGCGCACCTCCGCCTCATTGCCCTGCCGCCCGGCCTGCAACGCCTGCAGGTAGGCGCTGCGCGGGTCATCGGGAAACCTCTGCTTTAATACCGCCACGTCGCGTGCGGCATCCTTGTCCCGGTTCAGGTCGAACAGCAGAGAGGCACGGGCGATGAGCGCGTCGAGATAATCAGGCTTCAGGTCCAGTGCCTTTCCGTAACCTGCCAGCGCGCCCTCGGCATCACCCTGGGCATGCGCGATCGAACCCTTCATGCTCCAGCCCGATGGGTCCGAGGGGCTCTTCTCGATGGCCAGTCGTGCCATTTCCCCGGCATTGGAAAAGTCATTCATGCGGAGGTAGGCCATGGCCTCGGCAACCAGTGCCGCCGGATTGTTCGAATCGATCCTTCTGGCCTGTTCCAGTGACTGGATCGCAGCGCGCCCCTGGTTGAGATCGATTTGGGCATAACCCCGGGTAACGAGCACCTTGTACTTCACGCCAGGCGGCAGGCCCTCCGGCGAAAATCGCTCCAGCAGCGCCTCGTTCCGGCCGAGCAGGTTGTAGACCTCGACCTGCATGGCAATGATCTGCGAGCGATCCGCGCCCAGCCGCTCGGCATCCGCCAGCACGCGCTCGGCCCCGAGCGGCGCCCCGCTCTTGAGATAGGCCTCGCCGAGAAGAACCAGCGCCGGCAGCATTTTGGAGTCCTGCTGCAGGGCGTTCTTCAGCTGGACGATCGCCCCGTTGATATCGTCACGCTGCATGCGCACCAGCGCATCCTCGTAATATTCGGATGCCTTCTCGGCACGATCCGCCGCAAAGGCCAGGCCGGGCAAAAGGCTTCCCAGCAGCAGGATCGTCAGGATTCGGTTCAATAGCTGTTTGGCAATCATCCGGTCATTCGCTCTTGTTCGGTTTGCGCATTGCACCTCGACGCGCGTGCAATTATCACACCAGTCATTCTTCCCCATGTTTTGGCTTTTCTGGACGGGTTCCCCCGACATTCCGACGGCAATCCGGATAGGAATGGCGACTTGTCGACAGCAGCGACCGGGCCTGTGCAACGAGGTGATACCATCCGGCTTTGCCCAGTTTCCGCTTCATCATGCCCGACCGCACCGCCCTGCTGCACGCCCTGCTCGCCCAGCGCATCCTGATTCTCGATGGCGCCATGGGGACGATGATCCAGACCTACAAGCTGGACGAAGCGGATTATCGCGGCACGCGCTTTGCCGACTTTCCCCACGATCTCAAGGGCAACAACGATCTGCTGTGCCTGACGCGGCCGCAGCTGATCAAGGAAATCCATGCCAAGTACCTGGCCGCGGGTGCTGACATCCTGGAAACCAACAGCTTCAACGCGACCGCGATTTCCATGGCGGACTACCACATGGAAGATCTGGTGCCGGAACTCAATCTGGCGGCCGCCCGGCTCGCACGCGAGGCCGCAGACGAGGCCACGGCCGCCAATCCTGACAAGCCGCGCTTCGTCGCTGGCGTGCTGGGACCGACTTCGCGCACTGCGACGCTCTCGCCAGACGTCAACGATCCCGGGTTCCGCAACGTCAGCTTCGACCAGTTGCGCACGGCCTACCTGGAAGCCATCGACGGCCTGATCAAGGGCGGCGTCGACATCCTCATGGTCGAGACCATCTTCGATACGCTGAACGCCAAGGCGGCGCTGTTCGCCATCGAGGAGTACTTCGAGGCGAACAACCTCCGTCTCCCGGTCATGATCTCGGGCACGATCACAGACGCTTCCGGCCGCACGCTCTCTGGCCAGACGACCGAAGCGTTCTGGAACTCGGTGCGCCATGCCCAGCCACTGTCGATCGGCCTCAACTGCGCGCTCGGCCCCGACCTGCTGCGCCAGTACGTCAACGAGCTGGCGACCAAGGCCGATGTGTTCGTTTCCGCCCATCCCAACGCGGGCCTGCCGAACGCCTTCGGCGAATACGACATGGACGGCGCACAGATGGCCGTGCACATCGGCGAATGGGCGCGCTCGGGGCTCCTGAACATCGTCGGCGGCTGCTGCGGTACCACGCCCGCGCATATCGCCGCGATCGCGAAATCCGTCGAAGGCGTCGCACCGCGCGTGCCGCCCGTCGTCGAACCGGCGATGCGCCTGTCCGGCCTCGAGCCCTTCAACGTCGGCAAGGATTCGTTGTTCGTCAACGTCGGCGAGCGCACCAACGTCACCGGCTCGAAAGCCTTCGCACGCCTCGTCCTGGCGGGCAATTACGCCGAGGCGCTGGCAGTCGCCCGCCAGCA
>JAYRNU010000089.1:0-21188 GCA_041912015.1 Thiobacillus sp.
ATGATCCTGCTGCCGGACGAGACCGCGCCGCAGGTCTACCGCGACGACATCGAGCCGAACATCAAGAAAGGCGCGGTGCTCGCCTTCGCCCACGGCTTCAACGTGCACTACAACCAGATCGTTCCGCGCGCCGACCTCGACGTCGTGATGATAGCCCCCAAGGGCCCCGGTCATCTGGTGCGCTCGACCTACACTCAGGGCGGCGGCGTGCCGTCGCTTATCGCGGTGTACCAGGACAAATCCGGCAAGGCGCGTGACCTCGCCCTGTCCTATGCCTGCGCCAACGGCGGCACCAAGGGCGGCGTGATCGAAACCTCGCTCCGCGAGGAAACCGAGACCGACCTGTTCGGCGAACAGGCCGTGCTGTGCGGCGGCTGCGTCGATCTCGTGAAGGCCGGATTCGAAACGCTGACCGAAGCGGGCTACGCGCCGGAAATGGCCTACTTCGAGTGCCTGCACGAACTGAAGCTGATCGTCGACCTGATGTACGAGGGCGGCATCGCCAACATGAACTACTCGATCTCCAACAACGCCGAGTACGGCGAATACGTGACCGGTCCCAAGGTCATCAACGCACAGTCCCGGGCAGCGATGAAGGAGTGTCTCGACAACATCCAGAACGGCAGCTACGCCAAGCAGTTCATCCTCGAAGGACGCAGCAACTATCCCGAAATGACTGCCCGCCGTCGCCTCAACGCCGAGCACCCGATCGAAGTCGTGGGTGCCAAGCTGCGCGCGATGATGCCCTGGATCAGCAAGAACAAGCTGGTCGACCAATCCAAGAACTGAGGAACCAGGGAGCTGGATTCGAGGGGCGGCACGGCCGCCCTTTTTTCCTTGCCCCAAGCCCTGAGATATGACACATCCCCTGATTGCCCGTGAAGGATGGCTGGTGTTGCTGGCCGCGTTTGTGGCTGCGCCGATCGCGACCTGGCTCGTCGGCTGGTGGTCGATCCCGTTCTGGATCTGGGCGGTATTCGCTCTGCAGTTCTTTCGCGACCCGGCGCGTGTTCCCCCTGCCGACCCCGACGCCGTGATCGCGCCGGCCGACGGCCGCATCGTCGCGGTGGAAAGGGTTCGCGACGCCTACCTGGACCGCGATGCCCTGAAAATCAGCGTGTTCATGAACGTTTTCAACGTGCATTCCAACAAGAGTCCGGTCGACGGCGAGGTCAAGGGGCTCTGGTATACGCCGGGCAGCTTCGTCAACGCCGACCTCGACAAGGCCTCCACCGAGAACGAGCGCAATGCGATCTGGATCCAGACCGCGCACGGCGATGTCACAACCGTGCAGATCGCGGGATTGATCGCGCGTCGCATCCTCTGCTATGTGCAGAGCGGCGACAGTCTGGTGCGCGGCCAGCGCTATGGCTTCATCCGCTTCGGGTCGCGGGTCGACGTCTACCTGCCGCTCACGGCACGCGCCACCGTCTCGATCGGACAAAAAGTCACGGGCGGGCGCACGATTCTGGCACGCTGGTAAACTTCTGGCGGCATGCTTTCATTCCATCACAACAAGGTCGAAGCCAAGCGCCCGCGGATGCGGGATCGCGGCATCTACCTGCTGCCGAACCTGTTCACGACCGGTGCGCTGTTCGCCGGTTTCTATGCCGTGGTGCAGGCGATGAACGGACGCTTCGAGCATGCGGCCGTGGCGATCTTCATCGCCATGGTGCTCGACGGGCTCGATGGGCGCGTGGCGCGCATGACCCACACGCAAAGCGCATTCGGCGCCGAATACGACAGCCTGTCCGACATGGTGTCGTTCGGCGTGGCGCCTGCGCTGGTGATCTATGAATTTTCCCTGCAGGGGCTTGGAAAATTCGGCTGGATCGCCGCCTTCGTCTATTGTGCGGGTGCCGCGCTGCGCCTGGCGCGCTTCAATACCCAGATCGAAACCGTGACCGACAAGCGCTTTTTCCAGGGGCTGCCGAGTCCGTCGGCTGCTGCCCTGGTCGCGGGCTTCGTCTGGGTCATGGTCGAATATGGCGTGGACGGGCATGACGTGCGCTGGCTTGCGGCGATCGTGGCCCTGTTCGGCGGACTGACCATGGTCAGCAACTTCCGCTACTACAGCGGCAAGGAGATCAATCTCAGGAAGAGCGTGCCGTTCTTCGTCATCCTGCTGGTTGTGCTGGCCTTCGTTCTGGTGTCGACCAGCCCGCCCGAGGTGCTGTTCGGCGCGTTTGCGCTTTACGGCCTGTCGGGATATGTCGATGCAATGATGAAACGCCTGCGTCGAAAGAAGGGGATGGATGGCTCGCCCCCCTTGCAGGGCGGCTGAAAATGGATAGAATTTAGACCATGTCTAATCAGTCGCACCCGTCCTATCTCCTCTGCCTGTCGAATGTCCTGTTCGGCAGCCTGCTGCTGCGCGTCGCGCGCACACATTGATCCCCCTCCCCCGAGCAGTACCCACGCGCCGCAAGCTTCGCGCGGCAGCCCTATATATAATGCGTCGGCTTGACGCCGACCCAGCATGGAGCCAGCCATGAAAGACCGTTTGTTCATTTTCGACACCACCTTGCGCGACGGCGAGCAAAGCCCCGGCGCATCGATGACGCGGGACGAGAAATTGCGTATCGCCCGCCAGCTTGAAAAGCTCGGCGTCGACGTCATCGAAGCCGGCTTTGCCGCAGCCAGTCCGGGCGACGCGGAAGCGATCCGTACCATCGCCGAGACGATCCAGAATTCGACCGTGTGTTCGCTGGCGCGTGCCAACGAACGCGACATCCATGCGGCAGGCGGCGCGATCAAGCCGGCCAGGTCGGGTCGCATCCACACCTTCATCGCAACCAGTCCGATCCACATGGAGAAGAAGCTGCGCATGCGGCCGGATCAGGTGGTCGAGGCTGCGGTCAAGGCGGTCAAGCTCGCACTCGAATACACCGACGACGTCGAATTCTCCGCCGAGGATGCGGTGCGCTCCGAGATGGATTTCCTGGTGCACATCTTCGACGAGGTGATCAAGGCGGGTGCCAAGACCATCAACGTGCCCGACACCGTCGGCTACAGCATTCCCGCCCTGTGGGGGGAGCGCATGAAGCAGCTGATCGAGCGCGTGCCCGGTGCCGACAAGGTCATCTGGTCGACGCACTGCCACAACGACCTCGGCATGGCGGTCGCCAACTCGCTCGCCGCGGTGATGAACGGCGCCCGCCAGGTCGAATGCACGATCAACGGACTTGGCGAGCGCGCCGGCAATGCCTCGCTCGAGGAGATCGTGATGGCGGTGCGCACCCGCAAGGACGTGTTCCATTGCGACTCGCGCGTCGATGCCACCCAGATCGTGCCGGCCTCCAAGCTCGTCTCGTCCATCACCGGCTATCCGGTGCAGCCGAACAAGGCCATCGTCGGCGCCAATGCCTTCGCCCACGAATCGGGCATCCACCAGGACGGCGTGCTGAAGCATCGCGAGACCTACGAAATCATGCGTGCCGAGGACGTGGGCTGGAACGCCAACCGGCTCAGCCTCGGCAAACTGTCGGGCCGCAACGCGTTCAGGACCAAGCTGGCCGAACTCGGCATCGTCCTCGACAGCGAGGAAGCGCTCAACGCGGCGTTCGCACGTTTCAAGAGCCTCGCCGACAAGAAGCGCGAGATCTTCGACGAGGACCTGCAGGCGCTGGTCTCCGATGAAGGGTATGCGGCCGAGCACGAGCGGTTCAAGCTGGTGTCGATGAAGGTGTGCTCAGAGACAGGCGAAATTCCACGTGCACGGATCACGTTCACCGACGATGGCGAGGAAATGGAGGCGCGAGGCGAGGGGTCGGGTCCGGTCGACGCCACGTTCAAGGCGCTCGAATCGGTGGTCAAGAGCGGATCGGATCTGCTGCTTTACTCGGTCAACAACATCACCAGCGGTACCGACGCGCAGGGCGAAGTGACCGTGCGGCTGGCACGGGACGGCCGCGTGGTCAACGGGCAGGGCGCCGATACGGACATCGTCGTGGCTTCGGCCAAGGCCTATCTGCACGCGCTCAACAAGCTGCACAGCAAGAGCGAACGCGCGCATCCCCAGGTCTGAACCAGGCTGCAGCAGATGCCTCGCATGGCGTCTGCTGCACGGCCATCCGCAAGTCGGCGGACAGCGCCCGTGCACCGGTCGTCCCTGCGTCCGGACTCCGGACTCGCATACCCAGGCCGCATGCGGTCCGAGGGCCGGTCCGCGACGTCCCCTGCCCGGCACGGCATCGGTGAATTTTTTCGGGCAGGTTGCCACAGCCCGATTGCGCGGGTGTACATTGACTTCGCGTGACAAATCCGTACTTGTCGTAGCAAAGATTTCGGGGGAGGCGAAATGAATCAGCATAATGCTCGCATGATCGTGCTGGCCGCGATGTTGGCAGGGTGCCTGAGTCCGGCTGAGGCAGCCAAGGACAAGAAACCGGTCGACAAGCCGCCGGTGGCGCAGGCCTGGATCGACGTGGCCACCTTTTCCGGAATGGGCATGCCGGGGATGGGCGCCAACATGAATCCGATGGCCATGTTCGGCAGCATGTTCGGCGGCGGCGGCAAGAACACGTTCGGCAATACGGTTACCGGTTCGGCCGGGTCGTGGCTCGATGTCACGCTTTACACGCGCAACAATCCCAATCTCGAGCAGGCTGTCCAGACGGTGCCGCCCGGCACGAAGCTGGCGCCGGAGCTCAAGCTCGTTTCCCCGGTGAAGCAGAAGGCCCCGCCTTCCGACGATGATCAGGTCGTCGAAAACGATTTCGAGCCGCCGAAGGGGAAGATCTACCTTTACTGGGGCTGCGGCGATGCGATTCGCGCGGGCCAGCCGAAGGTGCTCGACATGGCCACGGCGAGCATCAACGACTACAGGAAATTCTTCACCAGCCGGCGTGCCACACAGCGTGGCGCGCACCTGGCGCAGGGGCGGCCGGTCTGGCCCAATGACAAGGACGCGCGCCTGGTTCCAGCCGGCGCCAGCCTCGTCGGTCAACACGCGTTCAAGGGCCAGGGCGTGCCCGAGAGCTTCAAGTTCGCGTTCCCTGCCCAACAGGACATCATGCCGGCGATCGAGCTGAGCCAGCGCAACGACGGGGGCATCAACCGCCTGGAGTGGAAGGGCATTCCGACCGCACGCGCGTATTTCCTGGCGGCCATGGGGGCCAGGGAAAGCGGCGAAAACGAGATGGTGTTCTGGACGTCGAGCGAGGTGCCCGACATCGGCACCGGCCTGGTGGACTACCAGACCAACCCTGCAGTCGACCGCTGGCTCAAGGAAAAAGTGCTGTTGCCCGCGGATGCCCGCACCTGCGCCGTGCCCAAGGGTGTGTTCGGCGAAGGCGCCATGTTGCGCATGATCGCCTATGGCAGCGAGTTGAACCTGGCCTATCC
The DNA here is from genome assembly GCA_041912015.1 of Thiobacillus sp. GTDB lineage: Bacteria > Pseudomonadota > Gammaproteobacteria > Burkholderiales > Thiobacillaceae > Thiobacillus. The sequence continues at coordinate 5,347 of JAYRNU010000089.1, forward strand.
GCCCAGGCCGACCGACCCCATGGTCGCCTGGGAGCCGGAATGGGCTGCCAAGATCAGGGTGAAATCCGTGCTCAACGCGATGCTCGGCATGGACGCCGTCATGCCGCCGGCGGCAAGCGAACGCGAATCGGAGAGCCAGCCTGAGCGCGAAAGCGGCGACAAAGCCGCGAGCGACCCCGCCGTAGACGGGATCAATCAGGGCATCAACAAGATCCGGGGCATTTTCGGCTTCTGAGCGCCATCGCGCGGGCTCAGCCGGGGTGGTTCCTGCCGATCGACGGCCTTCGTCGACACAGGGCGGTGGAAGCACCTTCGCTTCGGGCTTGTCCGCGAAGGCTTTCGATGATTTATCAGCCAGCATTGAACATATCAACCCACAGAAAGGCATGTCATGAATAAACTCGCTGCGTTTCTCGCTGCACTCATTCTGTCCTTGCCGGCTTGGGCGGGCGACAGCGACTGCCTGACCCAGGCGCATGACAAGAAGCTCGCCGGCGCGGCCCTGTCGAGCTTCATGCAGAAATGTGTCCGCGATGGCTGCGAAGCCGCTTCCCAGGAGAAGAAACTCGCCGGGGCAGCCAGGAACAGCTTCGACAAGAAGTGCATGGCGGATGGATTGATGGGCTATTGCGAGGAGCGTGCGGCGAGCAAGAAGCTGTCCGGTGCCGCCAAGACCAGCTTCATGAACAAGTGCCAGTCGGGTAACTGATCCGGCGCTTGCCAGGTTTCACTGACCGGGCATCCGCCGCCGGGCATTCGGTCAGCGCGGGACGGCGGACACCGTTCATCTCGTCTCGTCCGTTGCAGGGACGGCCGCTTTCTTCGTGTCGTTTCCGGTGACGGAAAATCCCTTGGTCACTGCTGAAAAGCTGACATCGATTCATCCAGCGCCTCGAACAAAGGCCGGTCATTCCTGGATGTTCTGTCGGGCACGCGTATTGCTGACCCTGAGTCAGGCAGGCAATTCGCGGGTGAACGAATGTTCAAGAAACTACTCGGCAATGTCAGACTCGGTCAGGTCAACGCCGATGAGCCAGGCTATCTTGAGAGTGCAGCGTCGACATTTCTGGCGCATCTCGATCAGCCGGCGATCGTGACCGACACCGACGGGATCGTCCGGTACCTGAACGAACCCGCAGAAATATTCACGACCTGGCAAGGAGAGCAGGCGCTTGACCGGCCGCTCGGCGAAGTCATCAAGCTGGCTGGCCGGACCGCCGGCGAATCCATCGTGAGCCACTTCACCCAGGCTCTAGCCAAGAGCATGGCGGTGCCGATAGGTAAGGACGCCGTCCTGATCCGGGCGGACGGAACCCGGACAGCCATTGAAGGCAGCGTAACGCCGGTAAAGGGAAGGGACAACCGGATAGCCGGTGCGCTGGTGCTGCTTCAGGATGTCAGCCGGGAGCGCGAGATTGCCGACAGCCTGGCGCATGAAGCTCGCCACGACACGCTGACCGGGCTGGTGAACCGGCGCGAATTCCAGACGCGTCTGGAGGCGGCTTTTGCCGGTTCTCGCAGTCGCAACGAACGGCATGTCGTGTGCTACCTGGACCTCGACCAGTTCAAGGTCATCAACGACAGCTGCGGTCACGCTGCGGGGGATCAGTTGCTGTGCAGCATTACCGGGCTCCTCAAGTCGCTGCTGCCGTCAGATGAAACCCTGGCGCGTCTGGGCGGCGATGAATTCGGCCTGCTGATCGAGAATGCAGCACTGGCCGACGCCCTGCGCATCGCCGAAAACATGCTGGCCGCAATCAAGGCCTTCCGCTTCAATTGGGAAGGCCGTGCGTTCAGCATCGGGGTCAGCATTGGCGTCACCGTCATCACGCGCAAATCGACCGATCTCAAAACGGTCATCAGCATTGCGGATGCAGCCTGCTATGCCGCCAAGGAAAAGGGCCGCAACCGCATCCAGGTATACAACCCGGACGACATCGAACTGGACCAGCGACAGCAGGAAATGCAGGTTCTGTCGCGCATTACCTCGGCACTGGACGAAAACCGCTACGTGCTCTACTACCAGCCCATCATTCCGGTATGTGCGCCGCCTGACAACAGCCAGCATTGCGAGATCCTGGTGCGGATGCTCGACAAGGATGGCACGCTGGTGCAGCCCGCCCACTTCATTCCCGCAGCCGAGCGCTACAACCTGATGCCTGCATTGGATCGCTGGATCATCAAGCGCGTGTTCGAGGTTTTCCACGCCCATCATCCGACGCCCGAACTCAAGGCCGCCCATCAGTGGTCGATCAACATCTCCGGCACATCGCTCTCCGACAAGGGCTTCATCGATTTCATCCGAGACCAGGCATCGCGCCACCAGATCGTGCCCGAATCGATCTGCTTCGAGATCACCGAGACAGCGGCCATCGCGGACATCGACCGCGTCAGCGAATTTCTGTGGGGGCTGCGTCTCGATGGGTTCCGCTTCGCCCTCGACGACTTCGGCATCGGAATGAGCTCGTTTTCGTATCTCAAGAGCCTGCCGGTCGACTACGTGAAGATCGATGGCGAGTTCGTCAAGAACATCCTCAACGAAAAGGTCAGCCTCGCGATGACCGAGGCCATCACCCGGGTGGTCAGCGTGATGGGCATCCGGGTCGTCGCCGAATACGTCGAGAGCATCGCGATTCTCGACAAGCTGCGTGAAATCGGCGTCGACTACGCGCAGGGTTACGGCGTCAGCGAACCGATCTGGCTGAACGAGAAGAGCAACGTGACGTCGCTGGCTGATACGCGCCTGCGCAAGCTGCAGTGCGCCTAGGACGGTTGCCCGTCCCACTGCAGCTTTTCAGCCATGCGTACGCTGGCGAGTCGTGGTCCGGGCGAGGCGTTTGATCCTGGGCCTCACGCACCCGAATCAGCCACGAGGCCGAACCTGTCGGCGGTCAGGGACGCCGGAGCAAGGCCTCCGATTTGCTCCCGATCAGTCCCCGAAACTCGTCCCCACCCCGCGCGCGCTCGCGACCCAGGGGTGATCCGGCGGCACGGTCTTGACCTGGCCGGCCACGTCTGCGAGCGCGACGGGCGTGCTCGACTCGCCCTGCGCGGCAACCATGAAGCCGTATTGGCCGGCCTGAATCAGGTCGGCGGCGGCGGTGCCCAGCCGCGTGGCGAGCAGGCGGTCGGCGGCCGAGGGCGTGCCGCCCCGCTGCAGGTGACCGAGGATGGTCGGGCGCGACTCCAGGCCGGTCAGCAATTCGAGCTGATGCGCCAGGCGCAGGGTGCGTTCGGCATAGACCAGCTCGGGCTCGGCGACGATTTCCTTGGCCTTCTTGTCCTTCTTCCTGGCGGCGCTGGCCTGCTGCTCGGCAGCCTCCTGCTGGGACAGCGCCCCCTCGGCGACCGCGACGATGCTGAACGGCTTGCCCTTGCGCTTGCGCGCCTTGATCGCGTCCGCCACGGCTTCCACGCTATAGGGAATTTCCGGGATCAGGATCACGTCGGCGCCGCCTGCGATGCCCGCGCCCAGCGCCAGCCAGCCGGCGCGGTGCCCCATGATCTCGACCACGATGATGCGGTGGTGGCTGTGTGCGGTGCTGTGCAGGCGGTCGATGGCGTCGGTGGCGATGCCGAGCGCGGTATCGAAGCCGAAGGTGATATCGGTCAGTGCCACGTCGTTGTCGATGGTCTTGGGCAGGGTCACGATGTTCAGGCCCGCCTGCTGCAAGCGCAGCGCGTTCTTCATGGTCCCGCCGCCGCCGAGGCAGACCAGGCAGTCGAGATGGTTGGCATGGTAGTTGGCGACGATGGTCTCGGTCATGTCCATGACCTTGCCGTTGACCGGCATCTTGTGCGGCTTGTCGCGGCTGGTGCCGAGGATGGTCCCGCCCTGGGTCAGGATGCCGGACAGCGCGTTGCCGTCGAGCGGCACGGTCCGGTTTTCCATGAGACCGCGAAAGCCGTCGCGAAAACCGATGATGTGCATGCCGTAGTGCGTCAGGCAGGCCTTGCCGACGCCGCGGATGGCCGCGTTGAGACCCGGGGTGTCGCCGCCCGAGGTGAGGATGCCGATGGATTGGGTCATGGTGATTGCCTGCTCGCTTCTGTCATGGCGTCGATGGTTCTTTGCGGAAGTTTAATCGATCGGAGGTCTGTTCACGGCAAGGCGTTTTGCGGTGGACAAGAAGGGTAGGCAGAATCCGGTCCTCATTCACCCTTGATTCGGCTGGGATCGCCTTCCGCGCGGCAAGCTTGCAGAAATCAAGCCGATGACCGTCGACCCAATCCGCGGTTCTGAACAAAACGGCATTCCTGTCGGCGATCACGAGGAAAGCCATCGATCAAACGCCCGAATCCGCGCTGCGTGTCCTGGCATTGCTGATCCCTGTTTGTGTCATGGCGGAATCAGCGAGATGCGAGTCGAAACGGGATGCGTTGAAGGAATGCGAAATCGACACGCGCGGCGGGGTCCGGATGGTCAGGCAGTTCAGCCGTGCCGACTGTGTCGAGGGACGCGACTGGGGCGTGAACAGGCACTCGGTCTGGGTCAGGAATGGCTGCCGCGCCGAATTCGAATCCGGTGGCGGGAGCGGGTACGGTGGGGGGAGTCGGCACACCGGACGTGGCGAGTGGGCCCGTGGCTGCGCCGACGCCAAGGCCGGCTCCTGCGACCGCAGCGGCAATCGCGGCCAGGCCTATGGAGGGCTGGCAGGCATGCAAGAATCAGAACCACCCGTCCGGGAACCAGCGCTCGGCTGAGGTTCCGGGCGCAGCCCAGTCTGCCTGCTTGACGCCTGTCAACAAGAATTATGGTGGCGAGGTGGTCAACTCGTTCGTTGTCAGTTCCGAGTCCTCGCAGCCAGATTCGCTGGTCATCGTCAATGCCGATGGCGATCGGTGGCGCGGCCACGTCTCGAACAACGGATCCAGGGCCGGGGGTCTGCGCAAACAGCGCCAGACCCCGCCGGACGGTGCGGCGTTCATTTTCTGCGGCGCCGTATCTGTCCTGTTCCTGTCGCATCGTGGCAACTTCAATCGCCGGTGCGACAGCTCGTCGGGCTGTTCATGACGAAGGCAAATGGGGTACATCGCAATGCGCGGCGGTATATCAGCGAGGCGAACAGGGTTTGTGCCCTATCGGGTCGTTCGGGACGGTGCACTCAATTTCGCGTAAAAAATCGACGCGAGGAAAAATGTTCCCGACAACACCACTTCGACGCCGGCGAGCCAGGCCGACAGTCCTGTATCCGACCAGGCCCGCACCACGCCTTCGGTGAAATAGGCGAGGATCAGCATCGGCGCCCACTGGTAGGTGTAGCGCCGACCCTTCAGGATGCCCATCAGCGGCAGCAGCAGCGGCAGGGTCTTCAGCACGAGCCAGGAGCCGCCCGGCCGGATCGGCGCGAGCCACAATTCCCACGCCAGCGAAACAAAGATCAGCGCGATCAGGCTGAGGCTGGATACCAGCTGCAGGGTTTTCAAGCGCGTTGCCTCACGCCGACAGCCCCCCGCGTGTGACGTCGTGCCGTCTGGCTGCAGCATTCGCCGTGCCGTCGATCCCGCTTCGCGGGGCCCGCGCCGGGTGGCTCATGCGCGCGGCCTCACGACGATCGCCGACAGGACAAGTGGCTCATGTCGGCCGCCGGCAGCATTCGCCTGGCCGTCGATCCCGCTTCGCGGGGCCCGCGCCGGGTGGCTCATGCGCGCGGCCTCGCGACGGACGCCGACGGCACAAGTGGCTCATGTCGGCCGCTGGCAGCATTCGCCGTGCCGTCGATCCCGCTTCGCGGGGCCCGCGCCGGGTGGCTCATGCTGCCAGCTTCATGGCGGTTTCGGCGAGGCGCTTGCCGAGCGCGAGGCAGAGCGTGCGCTCCTCTTCGGTCAGCGGCTTGTCGTCGGCCGGGCCGGCCCAGTGGCTGGCACCATACGGGGTGCCCCCGCTGCGGGTAGTGTTGATTTCGGGCTGGGTATAGGGCAGGCCGACGATCAGCATGCCGTGATGCAGCAGCGGCAGCATCATGCTGGTCAGCGTGGTTTCCTGGCCGCCGTGCAGGCTGGCGGTCGAGGTGAAGACGGCGGCGGGCTTGCCGACCAGCGTGCCCTGGGCCCATAGCGCGCCCGTGGTGTCGAGAAAGTGTTTGAGCGGCGCAGCCATGTTGCCGAAGCGCGTGGGCGAGCCGAGCGCGAGACCGGCGCATTGCGCGAGGTCGGCCAGTTCGACATAGGGCGCGCCTTCGTCCGGAACCGGCGGTTCGGTCTGCAGGGTGCGCGGCGCCACCGGCGGCACCGTGCGCAGGCGGGCGGCGGCGCCGCTGACCTGGTTGACGCCGCGCGCAACCAGCTGCGCCATGGTGCGCACGTTGCCATGCGCGCTGTAGTACAGGACGAGAATTTCGGTCATGACGTGGACTCTTGGGCGATCAGGGTGAAATCGATGAGGTCGAAACCGGGGGTATGCTTGACCTGGCGGCCGAAAGCCAGCGTGATGTGGCGCTGCGAATCCCAGACTTCGGCGTCCATGCCGGCCTGGTAGAGATTGCGCGGCAGCAGCAGGCGGTCGGGCTGCTGCAGCGCAGTCAGGCCCGGAAGGAACAGGGCGGGTTCCGGGTGTGCGCTGCGGTGGCCGCGAAAAGGCCGCACCCACACCGGCTGCATCAGCGGCGACAGGCGTTCGACCCCGAGTTCGACCTCGCGCGCATCGCGCATCCTGATCCAGCGAATCACTGCCAGCGACCAGGGTTCCGTCGCATCGCTGCGCAGGGCAAGCGCGTCACCCACCCTGAGATTCAGCGGTTCGGCCGGCGTGCCTCGCAGGGCCAGGCCGGCCGCGCTGTCGTTGCTGATGGTCCAGTGGCTGGTTTGCAGGGAGGCGGGTCCGGCGCCGAGAGGCCGGACATCGTGAATCGCCAGGCTGTCCTCGTCTTCCATCTGCGATTCGCATCCCTGCGATTCGCCCCCGAGCAGGCGGTGGATGCAACTCACCCCGGACACCATCTGCAGGCTGGCGGCTGCGGCCGGGTAGCGCTTGAAGCTGCGCTGTGCACCGGTGCGCCACAGCTTGAGCAGCCGCTTGCCCAGCATCAGGCTCACGTCGCTGCGCATTCCCGGCGGCAAACCGATGCGCTGCGGCGTGTCGCCGGTGCGCAGGCGCAGGACGATATCACGCAGCTGCTGGCACAGCAGGTCGGTATCGAGCCACAGCCCGCGTTTCGTCTCGGGGCCGGGCGTGCCCGGCGCGCGATCGCTGTCGGTCGCAACGACGAACCCGGCCCGGGCGGGCCGGCCCATCGCCGGCTGCAGCCCGGCCAGCGCGCCGAGCTTGTGCAGATAGAGCCGGGTATGGACGATTTCGTCGCGGCTCATGTGCGGCGGGTCGGCCAGCGCCAGCAGCAAGGCCTGGCGATAGGCCAGGCTGGCGGGCGGGGCTTCGCCCAAGGTCTTGTCGTCCGAGCCGAGGGACTGCGCCAGCCGGTGCAACTCGTGCAATTCGAGCCACATGCCGGCCGGCAAGGGGTGATAGGTCATGTAGCAGGCGATCTGCGCATCCCGCATCGAGGTGATCAGCCATGCGGCAACTTCGGCGAAACGCCGGGGCGGCATGTTCTGACGGGATGCGGCCCGGGCCGCTTGCAGCACATGCTTGTAGCCGATGCCGAGTTCGATCTGCAGGCTGCGCAGCAGCATGCCGACCTGGCGCTGCTGGGCGTGCGGCGGGATGCCCGATTCGGCGATCAGGGACTCGAGGCTCAGCACCGTTCTGGTCACGACCGGTCGATACAGCGACAGCAGCTCGTAGCGTTCGCCGGCGTCCAGCGGATGGCGGTTCAGTGCGTACAGTGCATCCACCAGCTGCCGGGCGACGTCCACCGGGCTGGCGAAGGGAAGGCGCGCGAGCCAGTCTGCGGTCGCCTTCGGCAGGGTTTCGACCGGGAGTTTCCCGACCGGTCCGTCGGTGGCGGGGAGTTGGAACCCGGGCATGAATTCAGTCGAAGACCACGGTCTTGTTGGCATAGACCAGCACGCGGTTGTCCAGATGCCATTTGACCGCGCGCGACAGCACGACCTTTTCCAGATCCGCGCCCTTGTGGATCAGGTCGTCGAGGCTGTCGCGGTGCGAGATCCGCACCACGTCCTGCTCGATGATGGGGCCGTCGTCGAGCGCCTCGGTGACGTAGTGCGCGGTCGCGCCGATCAGCTTGACGCCGCGCTCGAAAGCCCGGTGGTAGGGCTTGGCGCCATGGAAGGCCGGCAGGAAGGAATGGTGGATGTTGATGATGCGGTGGGGAAAGTGGCGGATGAAATCCGCAGACAGCACCTGCATGTAACGCGCCAGCACGATGAAGTCGATCTTCTGGTCGCGCAGGATCGCCAGCTGCATCTGCTCGGCCTCGTGCTTGGCGTCCTTGTGTACCGTCAGGTGCTGGAACGGGATGCGGTAGGCGTCGGCCAGCCAGCGCGTGTCCTCATGGTTGCTCAGAATGATCGGCAGTTCGCAATGCAGTTCGCCGCTCTGGTAGCGGTACAGCAGGTCGGCCAGGCAGTGGTCGAAGCGCGACACGAATACCGCCATCCTGGGCTTGCGGCTCGATTCTGCGAGCCGCCAGGTCATGCCGAAACGGCTGGCGATCGGCTCGAACGCGGCCGAAAAGGCACCGAGTTCGAGGCTGAATCCTGCCAGTTCCCACTCCACCCGCATCAGGAAAAGCTTGAGCTCGGCATCCTGGTGTTGGTCTGCGTGCACAATGTTGGCATTATGCAACAACAAGAAATCGGCAATGGCGGCGACCAGGCCCTTCTGGTCGGGACAGGAAATCAGCAGGACAGCGGTATGGCGCATAGCAAGGGCTGGTTTTTTCGTTGGGGTCTTGGGCAGCATCATAACCAATATTTCCAGTGGTCGGCGCCAGCCCGGTCGGCTGACGGTTTCGCTCGGCTGCCCAGTCGGGGTAGAATCCCTGCTGTCTATTAGTTGCTCTTAATAAGCTTAATCTATCGCGTGCCGAGCCGGATCAGGCTCTGTACGTGCCATTCAGAGGCGCGCTCGCATGTCATATCTCACCAATTCCTTTGCCGTGAACCTCACTCTGGGGGTTTTGTTCGTGTTCTCAGTCGTCACCTGGACGCTGATCCTGTCCAAGTTCTGGCAGAACACCCGCAGCAACAAACAGAATGCCGCCTTCAAGCAGGCTTTCTGGGCCGCCAAGGACCTGCATGAAGGCGAAAAGGTGGCACGCGCCCACAGCGGCGACCTGGCCGAACTGACGACAGCCGGCTTCGCCGCCCTGGCGCAGACGACGGAAGTCAGCCTCAGCCTCGACAGCCTCGGCGACCGCAAGGACATCCTCGAGCGTACCCTCAAGAGCGAACTGCAGCAGATCCAGCATCGCAAGGAGCACGGCCTGATGGCGCTCGCCAGCATCGGCAGCACGGCCCCCTTCGTCGGCCTGTTCGGCACCGTCTGGGGCATCATGCACGCGCTCAAGGACATCAGCCTGTCCAACTCGGCCAGCCTCGACATCGTGGCCGGCCCGGTCGGCGAGGCGCTGATCGCCACGGCGTTCGGCATCGCCACCGCGATTCCGGCGGTGCTGGCCTACAACTACGGCCTGCGCCGCGTCCGCACCACGGTGGCAGGGATCGACCAGTTCGCCACCGCCTTCCTGCACCTGGTCATGAAGACGCCCTATCGCGCCGAGGGCAACAAGGTCGAGGCGAAGAGCTGACATGTCCCTGCTGCCCCAATCCGACTACAAGCCGATGAGCGAGATCAACGTCACGCCGCTGGTCGACGTGATGCTGGTGCTGCTGGTGATCTTCATGGTGACCGCCCCGTTCCTGCTGCAGGCCGTGCCGGTCAGCCTGCCGAAGACCGCGCCGGTGGCGAAGCTCACTCCGGTCAAGAAGGTCGAGCTCATCATCGATGCCGAAGGCCAGGTCTACGTCGATCAGGAAATCGTTGCCGGCGCCGACCTCGAAGAACGCCTCAAGACCCTGCTCGTTGCCGACCCGGAACTGACCGTGCAGCTCAAGGCCGATTACCGCGTGGCGTACGGTCGCATCGCCGAAGTCATGGCGGCCGTCAGCCGTGCCGGCATCGCCCGGCTGTCCTTCGTCACTTCTTCCGACAGGCTCGATGACGCGCCCTGAACGCTTTCCCTGGCTGAAGCGCGACGGCGGGCCGTTTGTCCTCTCGCTGGTCCTGCATGTCCTGCTGCTGATTCTGCTCGCGCCCTGGCTGGTAATGCGGACCATCCCGGACACGCAGGTCGAGGTCGAGGTCATGCTCGAGCCCGACACCGAGCCGGCGCCGCGCAGCCATCCTGAGGACGCGACCGTGCTCAAGGGACCGGTCCGGACCCAGCGTCCGCTCGCCCAGACCCTGCCGCGGCCGCTGAAGATGCCGTCCGTCGACATTGCGCGGCCCCCGCCCGAACCGCAGACGCCGCCCCTGGCCAGCACCACGGTTGCGGCCGAGACCGGCGAGGGCGCCCGTGGCAGCAGTGCGCCGGCGCCGCGCGAAGCGGCCGGCACGTCCGCGCCGCAGAACCCGGGCCTGCGCAGCGCTGCGGCACCGGCGGGCGCGTCCGCGCTGCAGCAGGCCAGCGAACAGACCAGTCCGCTCGCGCCGCGCACCCCGGCGACGCGCGAAGCGGCTGCGCTGTCGGCGACCCAGGGCGCGGCGCTGCGCAATGCCGTGTCGCCGCTCAGCAGCGGTCCCACCGCGCTGGAGCGCGGCAGCGAGCAGGCCAGTCCGGTCGCGCCGCGTGCACCGAGCCTGGGCAGCACCCCGCAGCCCAGCGCGCGCGCCGCGGCCGCGCCGTCGCGGCCGGGCGAGGACCGCCAGGACGGTCCGGTCACGCTGGCCGGTCCGGCCACGCAGGTGCAGTCGGCCGAGCCGGAATTCCGCCAGGCATCGCGCCAGGGCGGACAGGTCAGCATGCGCGGCGGCAGCCAGGCGCCGTCGGACGGCCTGGCGAGCCAGCCGGGCTCGCCGCAGCAGATCGCGCTGCTGGCTGCCCGTTCGGTGCCGCAATCACAGCCCGGCAGCGGCATGACGCCGGGCGGCCAAGCCCCTGCCATGGCGGCGCCCGCGGCCCGCAGCGGCGGGCAGGGCAGCGCCGTTTCGAGCGAGAGCGCCGCGCCCAGCCTGGCGCAGTCCGCGGCAGCTGCCGCCGCGACACGGTCAGGCGCTGCCTCGGCCGCCAATGCGCCCCGGCTCGCCACCCCTGCGGCACGCACCAGTACCGGCCAGGGCGGCTCTGTCGCGAGCGAAAACGCTGCATCCAGCCTTGCGCAGTCCGCTGCCAACGGTAGCCGAACCGGGACCGCCCCGGCGACGGGCCCCCAGACGCCGACGCTGGCAGCGCCGGCCACCCGCAGCGGCACCGGCCAGGGCCAGGCTGCGGCCAGCGAAAAAAACGGCGTGGGCCTCGCCCAATCGGATACGCCGGCCACCGGAGCGGCTTCCGCAGTCGCCGGGCGGACGCCGACGGCCGGCGGGCAGACCAGCGGCGCCGGAGCCGGCAGCAGCAACCGCACGACCAGCCCGATCGAACCGGGCCGTGCCGGCCTGATGGCGGCAGCCACCCAGGCCGAGCCGGGCGCCGGCACCGCGCAGGCCGGCGGCGGTCCGGGCGCCAGCGAAACCGGCCAGGGCCGCTCGCAAGCGCGGGCCGGCACCGGCAGCGCGGCGCGCGAAGCCGTGTCGCCGCTGCTGGCTGCGGCGGGTGGCGCCCCGGCTGCCAGCGCCGCCGGCACCGACAACAGTGCCGGCCAGCTCAGCGGTCGCGAAGAAACCGTGGCGCTGGCGCAGTCGGCTGGAGAAGCGCGCGTGCCGACGATGCAGATCCAGAAGCCTACCGGCGAGGCACGGGTGGTCGAGGAGCGCTTCTCGGCGAGCACGCTCAAAGTCGATTCGCCGCGAACGATCTGTTCGCTGCCGCTGATGTTCGCCGGTCTCGATCGCAAGCCGATCCCCGCGGGGCTCGACTCGATCAACAGCACCGCCGCCCGGCTGCAGGACGAGACGCCGCCGCGCCACCTGCCCAGCAACCAGGCGCCGCGCTATCCGCTCGCGGCGATCGCACTGCGCGCCCAGGGCCGCGTGCTGGTGCGTGCCGAGATTCTTCCCGACGGCACCATCGGCAAGCGCTGGATCAAGCAGAGCAGCGGAATCCAGGTGCTCGATCTGGCCGCGCTCGAAACCGTTAACGGGTGGCGCTTCGTTCCCGCCAAGCGGCACGACATCGCCGTCACCGTCTGGATCGACGTTCCCATTGAATACAAGTTGCCGTAAGGAGTGATCAAGATGAACCGACTGATAGTGGCACTGCTGTGTGCAGGCTTCATCCACACCGCGAGCGCTGCCGAGGCGATGCCCGAGTGGCTGCGGTATTACCAGATGGCGGCCGAGCGCGGCGATCCTGAAGCGCAGATGAAGATGGGCTGGGCCTACGACAAGGGCGACGGCGTCGAGCGCAATCCCGCGCTGGCCGTCGACTGGTACCGGCGTGCCGCGCTGCAGAACGAGCCGACTGCGCAATACAACCTGGCGCTGCTGCTGATCGAAGGCCGCGACGTCCCGCGCGACGTGCCGACCGGGATCGAGTTCCTGACCCATGCGGCGGCCCAGAACCTGATCCTGGCGCAGACCTATCTGGCCTCGCTCTACGAAAAGGGCGAAGTCGTCGCGAAAAACGATGCCGAGGCCGTCAAATGGCTGACGCGCGCGGCCAACAACGGCGATGCGGCGGCGATGAACAACCTGGCGCTCAAGTATGCGCGCGGCGAGGGCGTCGAACGCGACCCGGAGAAGGCGCGCAAGCTGCTGCTGGCGGCGGCGCAGCAGGGCAATGCGCTGGCCCAGGCCAACCTCGGCACCCTCTACCGCGACGGTCTCGAAGGCACGTCGGTCGACTTCGAGCAGGCGCTGACCTGGCTCACGCTCGCCGCCGAGCAGGGCAACGTCACCGCGCAGGCCAAGCTCGGCTGGATGTATCTCAAGGGCCAGGGCGTAGCGGCCAACCCCGCCGAGGCGGTCAAATGGTTCGACCAGGCCGCCAAGCAGGGCGATGTCGATGCCCAGACGCAGCTCGGCTGGATGGCCGAGCAGGGGCAGGGCATGCCGAAGAACGAGGAACTGGCCGCCCAGGCCTACAAGCAGGCTGCCGCCGGCAAGCAGGCCGTCGCCGCCAACAACCTCGGCACGCTCTACCGCGACGGCCGCGGCGTGGCGGCCGACCCGCAGCAAGCCGCCCACTGGTTCCGCGTCGCGGCCGACCTCGGCAACCCGATGGGCCAGTACAACCTGGCCACGCTGCTCGAAGCCGATGCGGCGACCATGGACGAGGCGCTGGCCTGGTACCGCCGCGCCGCCGAGCAGAAGCTCGCGGCCGCGCAGAGCCGGCTCGGCTGGCTGCTGCTGGAACGCGGCCAGGATGCCGAAGCGGTGCAGTGGCTGACCCGCGCCGCCGAGCAGAACGATGCCCAGGCGCAGAACAACCTCGGCGTCATGTATGAAACCGGCCGCGCGGTGGAGAAGAATCCCGCCACCGCCGCGAACTGGTACCGCCGCGCTGCCGAAGCCGGCGACGCTGCCGCGCAGAACAACCTCGGCGCCCTGCTGCGCGACGGCCTCGGCGTGCCGCAGAACTACGACGAGGCGGCCGTCTGGTTCAAGCGTGCCGCCGACCAGGGCTACGCCAAGGCGATGCTGAACCTGGGCGCGCTGTACGAACTGCAGGCCAAGGCCGGTACCGGCAAGAAGAGCGCGACCAGCAGCCCGTCGGCGCCGTCGTCCTCGGCGCCGACCGCCATCCCGCTGCCGGCACGCGCCACGCCGGTCGGCAAGCCGCTGCAGTAAGCAGTCATCCCTGGCAGACCGGGCCCGGGCAGACGCCCGGCCCGGCTGTCGCTGCCGGCCCGGCTGCGGGCTGGATCCACGCGCCCGAAGCGGGCATGCCGCACAAACATTCAGCAGGATTTGCGCGCCGCAAGCCGCATTCGAGCTTGCTAATAAGCTGATTTTCGACGCATTTCCGCGCCAGAATCGATGACTCTCGGCGCCAGCCCGCATCCAGCCGTTCTCCTGTTCAAAATTTGAGCATGCCTTGGCGCAGAAAGCCTGTGTTGTCTGGGTGTCCCGCCGGCCATAAAAATTCTCGAGCCGTCACGCAGATTTTCTGTTGACACGTCCGGGTGAATTTCTAGAATTTGTATCCGCTACCTCGCTGCACCACAACATGTTGTGAATAAACGTGTGCACGGGGGCTGGGCAAGCTGTGCATAAGCTGGGAAAACCACGTCCCGCTGCCCGGTTTTTTGTTGTCGCACCCCACCCAAGGAGCCTACTCGATGCTGAATGTTGCCGCCGAAACCGCCGCCCCCCTCCACGTCCCCCCGACCGAGACAGCCGAACCGGCGGTGATCGACACGCGCTACGCCGACTACAAGATCATCCGCCGCAACGGCGCCGTGGTCGGTTTCGCCCCGAACAAGATCGCGATCGCCGTGACCAAGGCCTTCATCGCGGTGCAGGGCGGCCAGGCGGCGGCGTCGGCGCGCATCCGCGAACTGGTCGAATCGATCACCAGCCAGGTCACGGCGGCGCTGATGCGGCGCACCCCCAACGGCGGCACCTTCCACATCGAGGACATCCAGGACCAGGTCGAGCTGGCGCTGATGCGCTCGGGCGAGCACGAAGTCGCGCGCGCCTATGTGCTGTACCGCGAGAAGCGCGCACAGGAGCGTGCCGCGCAGCGCGCCGCCGGCGTGCCCGAGGCGACCCTGCACGTGGTCGAGGACGGCCAGAAGAAACCGCTCGACACGGCGCGCCTGTCGGCGCTGCTGGCCGACGCCTGCACCGCGCTCGGCGACAACGTCAAGGCCGAGCCGATCATGCACACCGTGCTGCGCGACCTCTACGACGGCGTGCCGATGGCCGAGGTCGAGAAGGCGCTGGTGCTGGCCGCGCGTGCCATGATCGAGCAGGATCCGGCCTATTCCTACGTCACCGCGCGCCTGCTGCTGAATTCGATCCGCCACGAAGTGCTGGGCGAGGCCGTGACCCAGGCGCAGATGGGCACGCGCTATGCCGACTATTTCCCCGACTTCATCAAGCAGGGCATCGCCGCCGAGTTGCTCGACGAGAAGCTCGGCCAGTTCGACCTGCCGCGCCTGGCCGCCGTGCTCGACGCCGGCCGCGACTACCAGTTCGGCTACCTCGGCCTGCAGACCCTGTACGACCGCTACTTCCTGCACATCGAGGAGAAGCGCATCGAGCTGCCGCAGGCCTTCTTCATGCGCGTGGCGATGGGCCTGGCGATCAACGAGATCGACCGCGAGGCGCGCGCCATCGAGTTCTACCAGGTGCTGTCTTCGTTCGATTTCATGAGCTCGACGCCGACGCTGTTCAACGCCGGCACGCGCCATTCGCAGCTGTCGTCCTGCTACCTGACCACGGTCACCGACGACCTCGACGGCATCTACCAGGCGATCAAGGAAAACGCCATGCTGCAGAAGTACGCCGGCGGGCTGGGCAACGACTGGACCCCGGTGCGCGCCATGGGCGCCCGCATCAAGGGCACCAACGGCAAGTCGCAGGGCGTCGTGCCCTTCCTCAAGGTGGTCAACGACACCGCCGTCGCAGTCAACCAGGGCGGCAAGCGCAAGGGCGCGGTCTGCGCCTACCTCGAGACCTGGCACCTCGACATCGAGGAGTTCCTCGACCTGCGCAAGAACACCGGAGACGACCGCCGCCGGACGCATGACATGAACACCGCCAACTGGGTGCCGGACCTGTTCATGAAGCGCGTCGCCGAGGAGAGCGACTGGACGCTGTTTTCGCCGAATGACACGCCGGACCTGCATGATCTGACCGGCACCGCATTCGAGGAGCG
>JAYRNU010000090.1:0-42575 GCA_041912015.1 Thiobacillus sp.
GATCGATGTCGCGCTCGAATCCGGCCAGTCGAAGGAGGAATGGAAGGCCCAGGTCGAAGCGAACAAGATCATGCGCCGCAGCGACAACCCGATCCCGATCGACGGCCTGTGCGTGAGGGTGGGCGCGATGCGGTGTCATTCGCAGGCGTTGACGGTCAGGCTGACGAAAGACGTGCCGCTTGCCGACATCCACGATCTGATCGCCGCCCACAACCAGTGGGTCAAGGTGGTGCCGAACGATCGCGAGCTCACCATGCGTGAACTGACGCCGGCGGCGGTGACCGGCACGCTGACCGTGCCGATCGGCCGCATGCGCAAGCTCAACATGGGGCCGCAGTACCTGACAGCGTTCACGGTGGGCGACCAGCTGCTGTGGGGGGCCGCAGAACCCCTGCGCCGCATGCTGCGCATCCTTCTGGAAGCCGCATAAACGCTGGCTTTCCGGAGGCGAAGCCCAGGCTGGTGCGATTGTTGCTCTAAAGATTGCGCCCGGCGAGCCGTCAATAGTCACGTCAAGGATTCAACAGCCCCGCTGGACGGGGCCTACAGGGGAGAAACGGGATGAAATTGAAGCGCTTCACCATCCAACTGGCGGCTGCAGGCCTGATCGCCGTGCCGCTGATGGCGAACGCCGCGGGCCTCGGCAAGCTGTCGGTCACCTCGGCACTGGGCCAGCCACTCGCTGCGGAGATCGAGTTGTTTGCCGCTGACAAGGCCGAGCTCGACAATCTCTCGGCCAGCCTCGCTTCGGATCAGGCCTTCCGCGATGCACGCGTCGATTTCTCTCCCGTCCTGTCCACGCTGAAATTCACGGTCGAACAAAGACCGAACGGCAAGTCGGTGCTGAAAGTGACCTCCAGCCGTCCGGTCAACGATCCCTTCATCGACATGCTGGTCGAGCTGAGTTGGGCATCCGGGCGCCTCGTCCGTGAATATACGGTGCTGCTCGATCCGCCCGGCATGGCTGCAGCGCAAACCGTCACCCCGACGTCTGTCGCGGTTCCGCCGCAAGCCGCGGTTGCCAAGCCCGCAGCCAAACCCGCACCCGCACCCGCACCCCAGGCGGCGGCGACCCCAGCGCCCGCAACGCCAAAATCCCCGGCACCTGCGCCGAAACAGGCAAGTGCACCGCCACCGGCCGCTGCGCCGTCGACCATCATGGTCAAGCCCGGCGATACACTGGTCGGCATCGCCAAACGCGTGAAGCCCGAAGGCATCAGTCTGGACCAGACACTGCTTGGCCTCTATCGCGACAACGTCCAGGCGTTCAACGGCAACATGAACCGCCTGAAGGCCGGCAAGACCCTGAACATGCCGTCGGAAGAGGCGCTTGCAGGCATTTCGCAGAAGGATGCCCTGCGTGAAATCAAGCTGCAGGCTGAAGACTGGCGGGCCTATCGGCAGAAACTGGCGGCCGCCGTGAGTGCCGCACCCGAGGCCCAGCCCGCGCCTGAGCAGGCCAGCAGCGGCAAGATCACGCCCAAGGTTGAAGATCGCGCCATCCCGGCACCCGACAAGCAGAAGGATGTGCTGAAATTGTCCAAGGCGCCGTCGTCAGCGGAATCGGCTGCCAAGGCCGACGAAGCACGCGCCCTGCAGGAAAAATTGCGCGCCCAGGAAGAAGATGCCACGGCGCGCGAGAAGGCCCTGAAGGAATCGGATCAGCGTGTCGCCATGCTTGAAAAGCAGGTCCAGGACATGCAGAAGCTGGTCGAAATGAAGGAGAAGGCCCTTGCAGAGGCGCCGGCGCCCGAAGCGCCCAAAACGGCACCGGCTGCGGCCGTTCCGGTTGTCAAGGCGCCGCCTGCGAGCACGGAACCCGCTGAAAGCTGGTATGCGCCGCTGCTGGCCAACCCGATGTACTGGGGCGGCGGCCTTGCCGCGCTGGGCCTCGGTGGCGTGTTGTGGTGGATGATGGCGGGTGCTGGCCGACGTCGCAAGGGCACCGGCTCTTCGCTCGACGACAGCATCATGAGTGGCGGCGACGTGCGTCCCAACACCATCATCGGTGCGGCTTCGGGCGGTAGCGTCAACACCGGCGACACCTCCTTCCTGACCGATTTCAGCCAGGCGGGTCTCGGCACGATCGATACGCACGACGTCGACCCGATTGCCGAGGCCGAGGTCTACATGGCCTACGGCCGTGACGCCCAGGCAGAGGAAATCCTCAAGGAGGCCGTTGCCAAGAATCCGGACCGTCACGAAATTCGCGTCAAGCTCTTGGAAATCTATGCCGCCCGGCGCAATACCAAAGCGTTCGAATCGGTTGCTGGCGAACTCTATGCCGCGCTCGGTAGCAAGCAGAGCCCGCTCTGGGACAAGGCTTGTGAAATGGGGCGCAGCATCGACCCGACCAACCCGCTCTATGGCGGGACGCTGAAAGGTACGGCCGCGGCTGCCACCGTAGCAGCAACCGATGCGGTCGCCGGTGGCGCCATGGCGTTCGCGGAAGAGCAGCCCGCACCGCCGGTCGCCGCCGAACCGGCTGAGCCCGTGACCTTGGGTACGCCGCTGGAATTCGAGTCGGCGGGCCATGTGCTCAATTTCGATACCCAGTCCGAAGCGAATGCCGCCGCCGGTTCGGGTTATGTCGAAATGGATACCCAAGGGCTCCACTTCGACATGCCCGACCTGGAGGTGCCCGAAGCTTCGGACGACTCGCTGAAACTCGACCTGGGCCTGGAGGAGGACAATGGCCCGGACAGCAAATTCGATTTCAGCGGCCTTGATCTCGACCTTGGTGATTCGGGCGGCAGCGATCTCGAACTGGACGAAGTCGCGACAAAACTCGACCTCGCGCGTGCCTACATGGAAATGGGCGACAAGGAAGGCGCGCGCGAAATTCTCAACGAGGTGCTGGCTGAAGGCGGCGAAAGGCAGAAGGCCGACGCGAAGGGCATGTTGAGTTCGCTTGGCTGAATCCCCGCATCCCGCAGCCCGCATCCTGTTGTGGTGCGGGTGGGCGCTGGCGGTGGAACGTGCTGCCTTGCCCTGGCTTCCCATCCTGGCCGTCGCGAGCGCGACGGCCTTTCTGTTTGCGCCTGCCCGAATCCGGCTTCTGACCCTGCTGCGGCGAACGCGCTGGCTCATGGCCGTCCTGCTGATGACCTATGCCTATTCCCTGCCGGGAAACCCGCTTTGGCCGGCGCTGGATTGGGCGAGTCCGACCGCGGAAGGCTTGTCGCAAGGCGCCTTGCGTGTCGGAAGGTTGCTGCTGATGCTGGCCGGTTTGGCGGTTCTGCTCGGCTGCACGTCCCGCCAGCGGCTGATTTACGGTCTCTATGTTCTGGCGAAGCCGCTGGGCTGGATCGGCTTCGATCGGCGCGCTTTTGCGGTGCGTCTGGGGCTGACGCTGGATTATGTGGAGCGGGCGCCCAAGCCGGTGCGCTGGCTCGATGCCCTGCGTGCGCCCCAACCTGAAGATGCGGAGCCTGCCAGCTACACCTTGCATGCCGAAGGCTGGCAAACGCGCGATAGCGCCGTCATACTCGCTGGCATGTTTCTGGTGTGGGCTGTCTTGGCATGAGGCCAGGTTGAGATGCGAATCGTGGTGGGTCTCGAATACCGGGGGGTCGGCTTTTGCGGCTGGCAGTCTCAGCCGCAGGGATGTGGCGTGCAGGATGCCATGGAGGCAGCAGTATCGGCGATCGCCGGCGAGCGGGTCGGCGTCACGGCCGCCGGTCGAACCGATACCGGGGTGCACGCAGCGTTCCAGGTTGCGCATTTCGACACCCGCGCCAGGCGACCGCTTACCGCGTGGGTGCGCGGCGTCAACAGCCACCTTCCTGAGGGCGTTGCAGTGCTGTGGGCACGCGAGGTCGGCGAGGATTTTCACGCGCGCTTTGCTGCGATCCAGCGCGGTTATCGCTACGTGCTGCTGAACCATCCGGTACGGCCCGGTCTCGATCAGGGCCTGATCGGCTGGCATCACCGTCCGCTCGATGCTGAGGCGATGAACCAGGCCGCGGCGCTGCTGATCGGCCAGCATGACTTTTCGGCCTTCCGTGCCGCAGAGTGCCAGGCCAGGTCACCGGTCAAGGAACTCCGGCTGGCGCGGATCGAACGGCGCAACGACTATCTGATCTGCGATTTCAGAGCCGACGGCTTCCTGCATCACATGGTGCGCAACATCATGGGCTGCCTCGTCCATGTCGGCAGCGGCGCGCAGCCGCCGGAATGGATGAAGGAGATTCTCGCAAGTCGGGACCGCACTCGCGCCGCGCCGACTTTTGATCCCGCCGGCCTGTATCTGAGCCATATCCGGTATCCTGCGCACTTTGCCCTGCCGGAAACCTCAGAAAGATGGCTGTACGCGTAAAGATCTGCGGCATCACCCGATTGCAGGATCTGCATGCCGCCTGTGATGCCGGGGCGGATGCGCTTGGCTTCGTATTCTTCGAGCGCAGCCCGCGTCACGTGACCATCGAGGCCGCAGCGGCCCTGGTGCGAGAATTGCCCCCCTTCGTGCAGAGCGTGGGCTTGTTTGTCGACGCCGCGCCGGATTTCGTCGAGCGCGTGTTGCGGGAGATTCCCCTGGACCTGCTGCAGTTCCATGGCGATGAAGCACCTGCCGATTGTGCGCGTTTCGGTCGGCCCTATATCAAGGCGGTGCGCGTCAATCGCGACACGGATTTGCTAAAATGCGCGGCCGACTATTATGACGCGCGGGGCCTGCTGCTGGATGCCTATGTACCCGGCATGCCCGGCGGCACCGGGGAGCGTTTCGACTGGAACCTGATCCCGGCCGGCCTGCCGAGGCCGATCATCCTGTCAGGCGGCCTTACGCCCGACAACATCGGAGACGCCATCGAACGCGTCCGTCCCTGGGCCGTCGATGCGTCTTCCGGGGTCGAAGTCTCGAAAGGCATCAAGGACGCGGCCCGAATTGCGCAATTCATTGCGAGAGCGAAAGCAACATGAAGCTGACTGATCTTCCGGATTCTCATGGCCACTTCGGCCCGTATGGCGGCATATTCGTCGCCGAGACGCTGATGGCGGCGCTCGAGGACTTGCGCGTCGAATATGAGAGGGCGCGCAAGGATCCCGCCTTCACGGCTGAATTCGAGTACGAGCTGAAGCACTATGTCGGCCGGCCCAGTCCGGTGTATCACGCGAAGCGCCTGACCGAGGCCTACGGCGGGGCGCAGATCTATCTGAAGCGCGAAGACCTCAACCACACCGGTGCGCACAAGATCAACAACACCATCGGCCAGGCGCTGCTGGCGCGGCGCATGGGCAAGAAGCGTGTCATCGCCGAGACCGGCGCGGGCCAGCACGGCGTGGCCTCGGCGACCGTCGCGGCGCGCTATGGCATGGAGTGCGTGGTGTACATGGGCGCCGAAGACGTCGCCCGCCAAGCACCCAACGTGTATCGCATGAAGCTGCTCGGGGCCACCGTGGTCCCGGTATCGTCGGGTTCCAGGACGCTCAAGGATGCGCTCAACGAAGCGATGCGCGACTGGGTCACCAACGTCGAATCGACCTTTTACATTCTCGGCACCGCTGCCGGCCCGCACCCCTATCCCATGCTGGTGCGCGATTTTCAGTGCGTGATCGGTCGCGAATGCCTGACCCAGGTGCCGGAACTGGCCGGTCGCCAGCCTGATGCCGTGATTGCCTGCGTCGGCGGCGGCTCCAACGCCATCGGCATCTTCCATCCCTATATTCCCTATGGCGACGTGCGCCTGATCGGCGTCGAAGCGGGCGGTTCCGGAATTGCCAGCGGCAAACATGCTGCGCCATTGTCGGCAGGCACGCCAGGCGTCCTGCATGGCTTCCGCAGCTACCTGATGCAGGATGAGAACGGACAGATCATCGAAACCCATTCGGTGTCAGCGGGCCTCGATTATCCGGGCGTCGGCCCCGAGCACAGCTATCTGAAGGACAGCGGCCGCGCGGAGTACGTGGCGATCGACGACGACGAGGCGATGGCGGCGTTCCACGACCTGTGCCGACTGGAGGGCATCATTCCCGCGCTCGAATCCAGTCATGCCATCGCCCAGGCAAAAAAGCTGGCGCCAGTTCTCGGCAAGGACAAGATCATCCTGGTCAACCTGTCCGGCCGCGGCGACAAGGACATCAACACCGTGGCGAAAGTGTCGGGGATCGCACTGTAACCCGTGAACAACCTACTGAACCGTTTTCTGAAGAAGCAATCATGAGCCGCATCGGCCAGACCTTTACCTCGCTCAAGGCGCACAACCGGAAAGCCCTGATCACTTTCATCACCGCCGGCGATCCCGGAAAGGGGCTGACCGTTCCGCTCATGCATGCGCTGGTGGAAGCAGGTGCGGACATCATCGAACTGGGCGTGCCGTTTTCCGACCCGATGGCAGACGGTCCGGTGATCCAGCGGGCCTCGGAAAGGGCCCTGGCCAACAAGGTGGGGCTCAAGGACGTGCTGGCGATGACGGCCGAATTCCGCAAGTCCAACACCACTACGCCGGTGGTGCTGATGGGGTATGCCAATCCGGTCGAGCACATGGGCTACGAGACCTTCGCCCGGGCGGCGAGGGCGGCCGGGGTGGACGGGGTGCTGACCGTCGACATCCCGCCGGAGGAGTCGCATGGCGTGGCCGACGTGTTCAAGGCACACGACCTCGACCCGATCTTCCTGCTGTCGCCCACGACACCCGAAGCGCGCGTCGAACAGGTGGTCGCCGCCGCGGGTGGATTCGTCTACTACGTGTCCCTGAAAGGTGTGACCGGATCGGCAAACCTCGACACTGCCGAAGTCGCGCGCAAGCTGGACATCGTGCGCAGCCACTGCAGCTTGCCGGTCGGCGTCGGCTTCGGCATCCGCGATGCGGCCACGGCCGAGGCCCTGGCGAGGATCGCGGATGCCGTCGTGGTAGGCAGCCGCATCGTCAGCGAGATCGAAGGCGCACCCGAAGGCGGATGCGTCAACCGCGTCAAGGCACTGGTGCAGGATTTGCGCCGGGGCGTCGACGCGGCGTCGAAATAACGGAGAAGAGCATGAGCTGGTTCCAGAAGATCCTGCCGCCCAAGATCAAGCGGCGCGCCCTGACAGACAAGAAGTCCATGCCAGAAGGCTTGTGGTCGAAATGCCCGGCATGCAACGAGGTGCTCTACCGTGCCGATCTCGAGGGCAACCTTGAAGTCTGCCCGAAATGCGGGCACC
The DNA here is from genome assembly GCA_041912015.1 of Thiobacillus sp. Classification (GTDB taxonomy): domain Bacteria; phylum Pseudomonadota; class Gammaproteobacteria; order Burkholderiales; family Thiobacillaceae; genus Thiobacillus. Next base: position 7,142 of record JAYRNU010000090.1, read on the forward strand.
ACCATCGGATCGGTGCGCGGCAGCGGCTGGCGATGCTGCTGGATGCCGAAGGGCAGCATGAGATCGGGCATCAGGTGACGCCGCTCGACCCGCTGAAGTTCAAGGACAGCAAGAAATACCCGGAACGCCTCAAGGAAGCGCAGACCGCCACATCTGAAACGGACGCGCTGGTCGTCCTGGGGGGCACCGTCAAGCGGATGCCCGTGGTGGCTGCGGCATTCGAGTTCAAGTTCATGGGCGGGTCGATGGGCTCGGTCGTGGGCGAGCGATTCGTCCTCGGTGTCGAAGCAGCGATCGAATCGAATTCCGCGTTTATCTGTTTTTCCGCCAGCGGCGGTGCGCGCATGCAGGAGGGCTTGTTCTCGCTGATGCAAATGGCCAAGACCTCGGCTGCCTTGACGCAGCTGACGCGTCATCGTTTGCCTTTCATTTCGGTGCTGACCGACCCGACGATGGGCGGCGTGTCAGCCAGCTTTGCCATGCTCGGCGATCTGATCGTGGCCGAGCCCAACGCCCTGATCGGTTTTGCCGGACCGCGCGTCATCGAGCAAACCGTTCGCGAAACCCTGCCCGAGGGTTTCCAGCGCGCAGAATTCCTGCTCGAAAAGGGCGCAATCGACCGCATCATCGACCGACGCCAGATGCGCGACGAACTGGCGACGACCTTGTCGATGATGATGGGAAGGCCTGCCATTGCCGCCTGATTGCCATTCGCGGTGAATGGGTCTGCAGCCAGTGACCACCCTGGATGGCTGGCTGGCGCGACTCGAGCGCTTGCATCCCAGTTCCATCGAACTCGGACTCGAGCGGGTGCGCAAGGTGGCGGGCGCGCTTGGTCTCGATCCGGATTTTCCGATCATCACCGTCGGCGGCACCAACGGAAAAGGATCGACCTGCGCCTATCTGGAAGCCATGCTGCTTGCCGGCGGTTACAGGACCGGTCTTTACACTTCGCCCCACTTGCTGCGCTATAACGAGCGGGTCCGGATTGCCGGGCAGGAGGCAAGCGATGCGGCGTTGGTGCGGGCGTTCGAGCAGGTCGACGCGGCGCGCGGCGACACCTCGTTGACCTATTTCGAATTCGGCACCTTGGGCGCGATGGTGCAGTTCGTCGAGGCCGGCGTCGACGTGGCGATTCTCGAGGTCGGTCTCGGTGGCCGGCTCGACGCCGTCAATGTATTCGATGCCGACGCCGCGATCGTGACCGGAGTCGACCTCGATCACATCGATTACCTCGGCGACACGCGCGAAAAGATCGGCTTCGAAAAGGCGGGCATCTACCGCGCCGGCCGCCCGGCCATCTGCGCCGACCCGGATCCACCAGCAAGCCTGATCGAGCAGGCCCGCCTCCTTGCTGCCGATTTGCGTTGCCTAGAACGGGATTTTTCCTTCCGGCGAACAGCGGACCGCTGGACCTTCCGGAGCATGGACCTGCATTGGCAGGACTTGCCTGTTCCCGCCATGCCTGGCGCCTATCAACTGCGCAACGCGGCGGGCGCGCTGGCCGTGCTTGAGGCGCTGCGTGAACGGATGCCAGTGAACGAGACAGCGATTCGCCTGGGGCTGGGCCGCGCCCGTTTGCCGGGGCGATTCCAGGTTGTCGATGCTGCACCGGACGTGATCCTGGATGTGGCGCACAACGCCGAGGCTGCGAGGGCGCTTTCCGCCGCGCTGCGTGAACATCCGGTGCCCGGACGTACGCTTGCCTTGGTCGGCATGCTGGCTGACAAGGACGCAGCCGGTGTACTGGCAGCATTGTGCGGTGAGGTCGATGCGTGGTGGGTGTGCACGCCGGCATCGCCGCGTGCCCGCGACGCAGCGGAGTTGGCGACCATCCTGCGCCCGCTCGCCGGCAATGCGCCGGTCAGGGTGCAGCCGGATGCATCCATGGCGCTCGCGGAAGCACGGAGTGCCGCGCATGAAGGTGATAGAATTATCGTCTTCGGTTCGTTCTATACCGTTGCCGCCGTGCTCGACCATGCCGCCACCAAGCAGTGAAAATGACCTCAAACGTCGCGCCCGGCGCCGCCTGATTGGTGCCGTCGCGCTGACCCTGCTGGCGGTGATCGTGCTGCCACTGCTGCTCAAGGACGAGCCACCGCCCAACAGCAATCTGGCCGTGAAAATGGCTGCCTCTTCAGCACCCGAGGCACGCGATGCAGAAGGCCTGCCTGGCGAGGTGCAACCGACCGATTCTCCGATCGTTGCCGATGCGACGCAGCTTGCGTCGCCACCGGCGACGGATTCTCAAACAGCCGGTCCCATAGCCAGCGCGCCAGCGCCAAGTCCTGAACCGTCCGGGCCTGCCCCCGTGGTGTCAGAACCACCCAAGCCTGCACCTGCTCCCGCAGCGAAACCCGTCACCAGGCCGCCAGCCAAGCCTGCCGCAGAGCGACTCGCGCAGGCTAAGCCTGCGGCGGGGAGCGAATCCTACGTGGTGCAACTCGCTGCCTTGTCGGATGCTTCGAAGGCCAACGCCCTCAGGACGCGTGCCGCCAAAACCGGATTGCCGGCATATACCGACAAGGTCGGGTCCTTGACGCGCGTGCGCGTGGGCCCGTTCAGTTCTCGTGAAGAAGCCGTGAATGCAGCGGTGAAACTGGCCGAGAAGGGAATGGGCGGCCAGATTCTTTCACGATGACTGCACTCGATCTCATCGTGCTGCTGATTCTGGTGTTGACCGCTGTTCGCGGCATGATGCGCGGCATGATCGAGACCCTGTTTTCGCTGGCAGCCTGGATACTGGCGTTTGTGCTGGGCAAGTCGGGGGCGCTGCTGGTCGGACCGTTGTTGCCCGTCGGGATGGAGAATCCGGGAATTCGCTATTTCGCAGGATTTGCATTGATCTTTCTGGCGGTTCTGGTTGCCGTGCTGCTGCTGGGGCATGCCCTGGCTTCGCTCGTCAAGGCCGCAGGACTGGGCGGCGCCGACAAGGTGCTCGGTGGCGTGCTGGGGCTTGCCAAGGGAACGGTCATCCTGATCGGCTTCTCTCTGGCTGCCGGGCTGACTTCGCTGCCGCGCACGGATTTCTGGAAACACGCGCTGCTGTCGAGCAGCCTGCAGGCAATGGCATTGCGCACCTTGCCGCTGGTGCCGAAGGATGTGGCGCAATATATTCGGTTTGAATAGTTCTATGCATAGGTGCATCGCATGTGCGGGGTAATCGGAGTCGTTGCCAATTCGCCGGTCAATCAGCTTCTGTATGACGGCCTGATGGTGCTGCAGCATCGCGGGCAGGATGCTGCCGGCATCGTGACCGCAGAAGAAAGCCGGTTCCACATGCACAAGGAGAAAGGGCTCGCACGTGACGTGTTTCGCACGCGTGACATGCGCAATCTGCTCGGCGACATGGGTGTGGCACACGTGCGGTACCCGACAGCCGGCAGTGCGTCTTCGGCCGCCGAGTCGCAGCCGTTCTACGTGAATTCGCCCTTCGGCATCGTGCTGGGACACAACGGCAACCTGACCAATACCCACGAGCTCAAGGAGTCGCTGTTCCGCTCGGATCTGCGCCATGTCAACACGAACTCCGATTCGGAAGTGCTGCTGAACGTGCTCGCGCATGAACTGCAGGTTCGTGCGTCCGGGCGCCAGCTCAGTCTCGACACCATTTTCAGTGCGGTGGCCGGTGTTCATGCGCGCTGCAGGGGGGCCTATGCGGTGGTGGCCTTCGTCGCGGGATACGGCTTGCTGGCGTTTCGCGATCCGCATGGCATCCGCCCGCTGGTGATCGGCGTCAACGACCAGGTCCTTCCGCACGAGTACATCGTTGCTTCCGAGAGCGTTGCGATCGACACGCTGGGCTTCAGGCTTCTGCGAGACGTGGCGCCGGGCGAAGCGGTCTTCGTCGATTACCAGCGGCAGATGCACAGCCGGATTTGCAGCGACAAGGCCGTTCTGAACCCCTGCATTTTCGAATACGTCTACCTTGCCCGTCCCGATTCGGTCATGGACGGCATATCCGTCTACAGCACGCGGCTGGGCATGGGCGTGGCGCTGGCCGAGAAAATCCGCCGCGAATTCTCCCATCTCAAGATCGATGTGGTGATCCCGATTCCGGACACCAGCCGCCCGTCCGCGCTGCAACTCGCGAACCATCTCAATGTGCCTTATCGCGAAGGCTTCATCAAGAACCGCTACATCGGTCGTACCTTCATCATGCCGGGACAGGCCTTGCGCAAGAAATCGGTGCGGCAGAAACTCAATGCGGTTTCCGAGGAATTCAAGGGCCGGAACGTGCTGCTGGTCGACGACTCGATCGTGCGCGGCACCACAAGCCGGGAAATCGTCCAGATGGCGCGTGACGCGGGCGCCGCACAGGTCTACTTCGCATCCGCTTCGCCGCCAGTGCGATTCTCGAACGTCTACGGCATCGATATGCCGACGCGCAACGAACTGATCGCCAACGGCCGCACCGATGAGGAAATCGCACGAGAGATCGGATGCGACGCGCTGATCTATCAGGACATCGATGCCATGGTCGAGGTGGTTCGCGCCGGCAACCCTGCGATCCAGGACTTCGATACGTCATGCTTTGACGGCCGATACATCACCGGGGACGTCACGCCCGAATATCTGAACTACATCGAGGCGGTTCGCAATGGCGAGACGCCGCCGTTCGCCCTGTCGTCCCAGCAGCTCGACCTGAATCTGGCAACGGGAAACGATTGACGGTGCCAGATGCCGGGCGTACATTTCTTCTTGCGCCGATTTGATTTCCAGCTTGCGGGCGCTTGATAAATCCGGCTAAAGCGTCCAAGGGAAACCCCGACACGCGCTTGCCGGGGTTTTTTCATTCTGGGGTGGAACCATGAACGACGAATACGGGATTGAAACGCTCGCCGTGCGCGCAGGCACGGTGCGAAGCCAGTTCAACGAGCACTCCGAGGCAATGTTCATGACCTCCAGCTTCGTGTTCGGCAGCGCCGCGGAGGCTGCGGCGCGCTTCAAGGGCGATCAGCCCGGACCGATCTACGCGCGTTTCACCAATCCCACCGTCAACATGATGGAGGCCCGTCTGGCCGCGCTGGAAGGCGCCGAGCGCTGCGTTGCCTTTGCATCCGGCATGGCGGCGATCCTGGCGACCGTCATGGGCCTGATGAAAGCGGGCGAGCACATTGTTGCCTCGCGCTCTATATTCGGGTCCACGGTACAGCTGTTCAGCAACATCCTCGGCAGGTTCGGCATCGAGACGACCTATGTATCGCCGACTGATCCTGCGGAATGGCGTGCGGCGATCAAGCCGAACACCAAACTGTTCTTTGTCGAATCGCCGTCCAATCCGCTGACGGAAGTCAGCGACATCCGTGCGCTGGCGGCGATCTCGCGCGAGGCAGGGGCATGGCTTGCCGTAGACAACTGTTTCTGCTCCCCGGCATTGCAGCGGCCGCTCGATCTGGGGGCCGATATCGTGATCCATTCGGCCACCAAGTATCTCGACGGACAGGGCAGGGTGCTGGGCGGCGCCGTGCTGGGCAGCCAGGCCCTGATGGAGGGGGTCTACACTTTCCTGAGAACTGCGGGGCCGACCCTGTCGGCATTCAATGCCTGGGTGATCCTGAAGGGACTCGAAACGCTTTCCCTGCGCATGGAGGCGCATTCGAGGAATGCGCTGGCGTTGGCGCAATGGCTGGAGGCTCAGGCGCAGGTGGCGCGCGTGCTCTATCCGGGCCTGCCCTCGCATCCGCAGCACGAGCTGGCCATGGCCCAGCAGAAAACAGGTGGCGGAATTGTCGCCTTCGAACTCAAGGGCGGCAAGGACGCGGCATGGAAACTGATCGACGCGACAAGGATGCTGTCGATCACCGCCAATCTGGGTGACACCAAGACCACCATCACTCATCCGTCTTCCACGACCCACAGCCGCATGACGCCCGAGCAACGCGCAGCGGCCGGCATTGGCGACGGTCTGGTGCGCATCGCGGTGGGTCTGGAGTCGCTATCGGACATCAAGGCAGATCTGGCGCGCGGACTTGGATGAAAGACGTGCTGTCGAGACTTGTTGCGCTATGGCTCTTATGCCTGGGCACTGTCCAGGCTGGGGACATGCTCGTGCTGCGTTATGTCGACCAGGACCCGGGTGGGCCGCCTTATCCGACGCGCATCCTCGTCACGCCGGAATTCCTGCGCATGGACAGTGGTGAAGACGACGGTGACTTTCTGTTGCTGGATCGGCGCCGGCATCAGATCTTCAATATCATGCGCGACAGACAACTGGCGATGCGGTTCGTGCCCGGCAAGCTGCCCGACAGGCCTGACGGCTGGAAGCCCATACTCGATTCCCGGCCTGCCGCACCGGGCACGCGCCGGTTCAGCCTTGCCATGAACGGGGTGGTTTGCAGCGAAGGCATCGCCGCCCAGGATGCCTGGCCGGATGCGGCCCGGGCGATGGCCGAAATGAAATCGGTTCTGACATCGATGCAATACCGCGTGTGGCAGGAATCCCCACAGGAATATCAGCACGATTGCGATCTGGTCAATCTGGTATGGAACTCGGGAACGACGCTGGAGCTCGGGCTGCCGCTCGATGAGCGAGAATTCACCGGGCGCTCGCGCCGTTTCGAAAGCCAGGCCCAGCAGCCGCTCAAGCCTGGCCTGTTTCGCGTGCCGGAAGGCATGGCGTCGATCGACGCACCCTCATAAATCTTCGACTTCCAGCGAACAGCCGGAGGCGTCGCATACCACATAGCCCCAGCGGCGATACCAGTCTGGCACGACCCAGCGCTCGCAGTTACGCCTCCCGACTTCATGCACATGCCGGGATGGTCGATGGGTGTGGCCGTGTATCAGTCGTTCGGCGTGCTCGATGCCCAGGACGCGGGCGACTTCGTCGACATTCACGTCCATGATTGCAACTGGCTTGGCTGCCTTCGCTGATTCGCTGCCAGCCCGCGCATGACGCGCCAATTTCCGGCGCAGGGACAGGGGCAAGTGTCGGAGCAGGGCGCGCGTCAGCGGATGCCGAGCCCGGCGGCGGAAGGCCTGATAGGCAGCATCGTCGGTGCACAGGGTATCGCCGTGCATCAGCAGGGTCGGGACGCCGTACAGGTCGACGCGCGTAGGATCGCTCAGCAGCGTCATGCCCGACAAGGCAGCGTAGCGCTCGGCCAGCATGAAATCGCGGTTGCCGTGCATGAAGAAGACAGGCGTGCCTGCATTCGTCAGGGCCCGGATTCGTTCTGCCGCATCCTTGGCAAGCTGGCCATCGTCATCGTCACCGACCCAGGCCTCGAACAGGTCGCCCAGAATGTAGAGCGCATCGGCTCCTGCGGCCTGCTCCTTGAGAAAGCGAAAAAAACGCCCGGTCGCAACCGGGCGTTCCTGAGCAAGATGCAGGTCGGCTATGAAGTAGGTGCGGCCTGCATGGTCAGACGTTATCTGGCTCACCTTTGCATTCAGACAATTTCGGCCTTGGTGATGACGACATCCTCCTGCGGCACGTCCTGGTGTCCGGCCCGGTTTCCGGTTTTGACTTTCTTGATCTTGTCGACCACGTCCGTGCCCTCGACCACCTTGCCGAATACCGCGTAGCCGTAGCCCTGCGGGGTCGGCGAGGTGAAATTGAGGAAGCTGTTGTTGGCGACGTTGATGAAAAATTGTGCGGTCGCTGAATTGGGGTTGGGCGTGCGCGCCATGGCTATGGTGTAGGCTTCATTCTTGAGCCCATTGGCGGCCTCGTTCTCGATCGCATCCCGGGTAGGCTTCTGGGTCATTCCTGGCTCGAAGCCGCCGCCCTGGATCATGAAGCCATCGATGACGCGATGGAATATTGTTCCATCGAAAAAACCGTCACGCACGTACTGCAGGAAATTTTCTACCGTTTTCGGTGCTTTCTCGGCATTGAGTTCGAGGGTGATCGTGCCGTGGTTGGTGTGCAGTTTGACCATGTGTCGTCCTATAGCGAGGTTTCGTGAATGATTTTCCAATGACCGTTCTCGCGAGTCCAGAACTGGCGTTTGAAGGTGCGGTCGCTGAGATTGCTGCTCTTGTAGTCCTGCTCGAAGCTCACCAAGGCAAAATCGGGGCGCTCGGGGTAGAGCATCAGGCTGACCTTGTTGAGTTCAACCTTGATCCAGGACTTGGTCGCGTTCACCTTCTGCTTGCCCGCGCCGAAGGTTCGCAAGTCCTGGGAACCGCTGCGGAACGAAGCGCTGTAATGCTCAAGAAGCCGGTCGGTGTCGCGGCTTTCCCAGTCCTGTCGCCACTGGTCGAGTGCCGCGGTGAGGTCCTTGCGGAGCGAGTCGAGGGCATCGCTGTCGACCCATTTGACCTGCTCGGCGATCACCACCGGGGTTTTGCCGGATTCGATGTACTTGCCGAGCCGGGTCAGGTCGTCGTTGGCCAGCACCACGCAGCCTTCGCTGGCGCGAGGCGAGCGACTGTAGGTGTTGGCCGGGCTGCCATGGATCCAGATGCCGTGGCCATTGCGTCCCTGGCGCGTATCCCATTCATTGGGATACGACAGGGTGAATGCCCCGTTCCCATAGAAGTCACCGAGCTGGCTTCCCGGCTTGAAGCCTGAAATGGTGTAGATGCCGATCGGCGTCCGGTTGTCGCCTTCCTTCTGCTTGCCGGCGCCCGCCTTGCCGATGGTGACGTAGAAATCCGCGACGCGGATCACGGAGCCGGCCCGGTTCTCGTAGACGTAGAGGCGCGAGCGGCTGGCGTCGACCACCAGCGCATGGCGATAGTCGTGGTCGAGATTGAGCAGATAGACAGGGACCTTGTCGCTTGGCGGCGCTTCAGTCGCAGCACGCACCCGCTGGCGCGCTTCATCGCGCAGCTGTTCGAGTTCTGTGCTGCGGGCATCGCCCGTATTGCCCAGCGTCCGAAGCGGTTGGGCGCGTGCGAGCAGGAGGTCACCCTTGATGAGTTGTGCCAGCCGTAGATTCGGATGTTGTTGGGTCAGCTGGTCGACCGTGCTGAGCGCTTCCGGTATGCGGCTTTGCGTGATGGCGAGCAGGCTGTTGGCCAGCTCGCGATCGACGTCCGGGCCAGCCGCATGGAGGGTCGGGCTGACCAGCAACAGTCCAAGAAGAAAGCGCACCATGGTCACTCGGAGGTTTCCTTGACGATTCGCCACTGGTCGTTCTGCAGGGCCAGTTCCAGCGTCTTGGTGGCAGTCGAGCGATGTCGGTCGGAACGGTAGGCCTGGCGGAACGTGGCACTGGCCGTGTCGCCCTTCACGTCGATCTTCAGATTGCTGATCTTGACTTCAATCTGCTTGGGTTGGGTGAGACGTGTGCGACGCTGCGCTTCCCAGGCGCTTCGTGTCATTCCTGGTGAAGTGAAGTCGCTGGCATAGGCGGCAAGGTAGGCATTGACGTCCTTCGCCGACCAGGCCTTCGCCCAGCGGGCAACAGCATCCTTGATCGCGGATTCCGCCGATGCAGGGCTGTCCGGTGCGGGTTTGGCTGGTGCCGGGTTCGCTGCAGGCGGCTTGGCTTCGGTCGATGCAGCCGGCTTCATCTCGGCTTTGGGGGCGGCCGGTTCAGGCTTGTTCGTCGCAGACTTGCGGGGTTGTCCCCCGATCAGATCCTGGATCAATGCCAGTTTGGTTTGTGCCGTGGCGTTCTTGCTGTCGAGCGCCAGTGCCTTGTCGTAGGCGATCGATGCCATCTTGGCATAGATGTCGCCCAGGTTTTCATGGGCCGTCGCATAGCTCGGGTGCGTCCGAATTGCCATTTCGAGGGCATTCTTCGCTGCCTCGTACTTCCCTTGCGAAGCGTAGAGCACGGCCAGGTTGTTATAGGGCTCGGGCAGTTCCGGGTAGTCTTCGGTCAATCCGCTGAATACGGCAATGGCATCGTTGGTCTTGCCTTGGTCAGCGAGGATCAGACCTTTCAGGAAGCGTGCCTGGGCGTCCTTGGGATTCTTGGCCAGGTAGCGGTCCGCGCGCTCGAGCGCACCGGCCAAATCCCCTTTCCGAAACTGCTGGTTGATGTCCTGAATTTCGTTGGCCAACACAGGGGTGCCGACCAGGATGGCGCAGGCTGCAACGGCGGCGAATAAACGTGACAGTGCCATGTGATATGCTCGAATCATCTTGGGAGTCTGGCATTCTAACAATATCGACCCGTCTGAGACAGACGGCGCGCTGCTAGATTCCCGCATGCCGCCATTCTGTTCGTAGCCAGCTCGCATCATGTTGCATATCACCAATTCCCTTACGCGCACCAAGGAAGCGTTCGTCCCCATCACGCCGGGGCATGTGCGCATGTACGTTTGCGGCATGACAGTATATGACCTGTGTCATCTGGGACATGCGCGGGTGTTTGTCGTATTCGACATGGTGACGCGCTGGCTGCGCGCCAGCGGGTATCACGTCGACTACGTCAGAAACATTACGGATATCGATGACAAGATCATTAGACGCGCGCATGAAAATGGCCAAACGCCCGGAGCGCTGACCGAACGCTTCATCGCAGCGATGCACGAGGATGAGCGCGCACTCGGCGTACTGCCGCCCGATCATGAGCCGCGCGCCACTGCTTATGTGACGCAGATGCTGGCCATGATCTCGCAACTGGAAAACAATGGCCTGGCTTATCCTGCGCCGAACGGCGACGTTTATTACAGCGTGCGCGGCTTTCCCGACTACGGACGCCTGTCCGGCAAGAGCCTGGACGAACTGCGGGCGGGTGAACGGGTCGAGGTCGATCCCAACAAGCGCGATCCCATGGATTTCGTCCTGTGGAAAGCCGCCAAGCCGGGCGAGCCCGCCTGGGCGTCGCCCTGGGGTCCGGGACGGCCGGGTTGGCATATTGAATGCTCGGCGATGAGCGCGGAGCTGCTCGGAAATCGGTTCGACATTCACGGCGGCGGTCAGGATCTCCAGTTTCCGCACCATGAGAACGAAATTGCCCAATCGGAAGGCGCTCATGGCTGCAAATTCGTGAACTACTGGATGCACAACGGCTTCGTGCGGGTGGACAACGAAAAGATGTCCAAGTCCCTGGGCAACTTTTTCACCATCCGCGAGGTGCTGGGAAAATACGATCCCGAGGTGGTGCGCTTCTTCATCCTGCGTGCGCATTACCGCAGTCCCCTGAACTATTCGGATGCTCATCTGGACGATGCCAAAGGTGCACTGACACGTCTGTATACGGCCTTGAGGAATGCCCCCGTCATGACGGACTCGCCTGACTGGAGCCTGCCGGCGGCACAACGCTTCCAGGAGGCCATGGATGACGATTTCAATACGCCGGAAGCCGTCGCCGTGCTGTTTGAACTGGCCGGGGAGGCAAATCGTGGTAATGCCGCTGCAGCGACGCTGCTGCGCAACCTGGGGGGAGTGCTGGGCCTGCTGCAGCGCGATGCGGCCGAGTTCATGCGCTCAGGGAGCACCGGCAGCGGCATCAGCGAGGCAGAAATCGAGGCGCTGATTGCAGCGCGGCAGACCGCGCGGAAGGAAAGGAATTTTGCCGAATCCGACCGCATTCGCGATGCCTTGATCAAATCAGGAATCGTGCTGGAAGATGGGCCGGGCGGTACGACTTGGCGGCGCGAATAAAGCGGCAGGAAAATAAAAAAGGGACGGCTGAGCCGTCCCTTTTCTTGCCTGCGGGGCCTGAAGGCTTACTTGGCCGGAGCGGCGGGCGCCGCAGTTGCGGCAGCCGGCTGCTGCGTGTAAGCGGCAGGATTGAACATCTGCAGGAACACGTTCGGGTCGAACGGGTTCACATAACCAGGTGTTCCTGCGGCGGGCGCAGCACCAGCGGGTTGGCCATAGGGGGTGGCCATCGAGGCCCATGTGCTGGGGTCAAAGAAATTCAAGCTCGTGCCGCCGGTCATGCCACCGCTCACTGGCGGAACGTAGGTGGCCGGATTCAACCAGGTGCCCCACGAACCGTAGGTGGCGGGGTTCATCGTGGCGCCCAGCCAGCCGGTATACATGGCGGGGTTGATCGGCTGCATCATCATTTGCCAAACGCGCGGATCCATCGGAGCCATCATCCACTTCAAGTACATGGCGGGATTCAGGGTCTGCATGAACATGTTGATGGTCTGCTGGTCCAGAGGCGACATCATCCAGCGCATGTATTTGCCCGGATCGAGCATCGGGGCCATCATCGCGGTGTAGAAGTTGGGGTCCATGGAAGCGGCCATCCACTTCATGTACATATCGGGTTCGGCAAACTTCATGTAGTTGGCCAGCGAGCGGGGGTCCATCATCGAGCCGAACATCTTGTACCAGTTACCGGGTTCCATCATGTTGATGCCCATCTGGGAATAGAAGCCGGGTTCGGTCACGGCATTGAACCAGGGCACGAACACCTTAGGATCCCTGTAAGCAGAGGCGTTACGCGTGAAGTCGGTCATGCGGTCCAGCCATTGGGCGCTGGTCTGGGGGACTGCGGGGGCAGCCGCCGGGGCAGCTTGGGCGGGGGCGGTACCGTTGGCCGACGCAGCATGAGCGGCAACGAGGCCAAGCGCGAGAACGAGGGATTTCAGTTTCATTTACGACTCCTTAACTAAACAGGACTGGGGTTGTATACACAGACGAACGCTAACAAGACAAGCGTATCGTATATTCAGTCTGTATCAGCATATTGTCAACGCCTTATATATTGAACGATTGATCATGATCAATTCGGTAAGCAATCAGCTTGTATTCATCGGCGCGGCGAACTGGACACATCCCGCATGGAATGGACATTTCTACCCGGATGACTTGCCGGCTGACTGGGTGTTGTCTTATTACAACACTCGATTCCACTCGGTTTTTCTGCAGGCGTCGTTCTGGCGGACTATCCCGGAATCGGTCTGGCAGCAGTGGTTGGACGAGACCCATGAAGGCTTTGTCTTCGTGCTTGAAGCCGGTCATTCGGCTTACCCCAGGCCCGCATCGGAGCGCATTTTGCTTGCGACACCCTCCTGGATCGCTGAGCATGTCTGGTGGCTGGATGAGAATCCCGCCCTGCGGGCGCTGGCACACCGCATTACCCAGCATGCTGACAAAGGCGAGCCGCTGTTCGTGTTCAGCCGCAGCGGAAATATGGCCCTGATGGAGCAGGCGGACGCGCTGCGTCAGGTCATGGGGTACTGAGTTCCACAATAAACCCATCGCTTCATCACAGTTGCGGTGTGGCCTTCGGTAAAATGGACCCCTTGGAACAAATGATTGGGCGACTCTCTTGCAAACCGACAATCTGGTCGAAATCGAAGATGTCGCATTTGGTTATGGTGACCGGCTGGTTCTGAAGGGCATCAACCTGACGGCGAAGCGTGGCCAGGTCGTGGCCATCATGGGCAGCAGTGGTTGCGGGAAAACCACACTTTTGCGGCTCATAGGCGGGCAGATCAAGCCGCTCCAGGGCCGGGTGCGTGTTGCGGGCGAATCCTTGGGGCATCTGAAGCTCAAGGCTCTTTATCGCTTGCGTCGCAAGATGGGCATGCTGTTCCAGTTCGGCGCCCTGTTTACCGACATGTCGGTGTACGACAATGTCGCGTTCCAGTTGCGCGAGCACACCGATCTGCCCGAGGACGCCATTCGAGATCTTGTGCTGATGAAATTGCACGCAGTGGGTTTGCGCGGCGCCGCGCATATGATGCCCTCCGAATTGTCTGGCGGCATGGCGAGAAGGGTAGCACTTGCCCGGGCGATCGCCCTGGAGCCCGCGCTTGTGATGTACGACGAGCCATTCGCCGGACTCGATCCCATTTCGTTGGGTGTGACCGGCAACCTGATTCGTCGCCTGACCGATACCCTGGGCCTGACTTCTCTGGTGGTGACCCATGACGTTCAGGAGTCCCTGAAGATTGTCGACTACGTCTATTTCGTTTCGGAGGGGGTGATCGTGGCGGAAGGAACCGCTGAGGAAATTCTCGCCTCCAGTTTGCCTTACGTCCATCAATTCGTTCATGGCGAGGCCGATGGGCCGGTACCTTACCATTACCCGGCACGCCCTTATGCCGACGACCTTCGACTCGGGGGGATCGGTGCTTAGGCAGGCGATCGAAACACTGGGTAATCGGACCCTGGTTGGGATCGGGCGAATCGGCTACGCGACCCGCTTTTTCATGGCGACGCTGCTGCATTCGGGCACGGCATTCCGTCGCTTCGGGCTCACCATCCGCGAGATCTATTTCAGCGGTGTGCTGTCGCTCATCATCATTCTGGTATCCGGCCTGTTTGTCGGCATGGTGCTCGGTCTGCAGGGATATGAAACGTTGCAGACCTATGGTTCGGAGGAGGCGCTCGGCATACTTGTGGCGTTGTCGCTGGTACGGGAACTCGGGCCGGTGGTCGCAGCCTTGCTGTTTGCCAGCCGCGCAGGCAGTGCCATCACGGCTGAAATCGGGCTCATGAAGGCAACCGAGCAATTGTCGGCAATGGAGATGATGGCCGTGGATCCGATTGCCCGGGTGGTGGCGCCGCGGTTCTGGGCCGGGGTGATTTCCATGCCACTGCTGGCGGCGCTGTTTTCGGCGACCGGCATTTTCGGCGGCTATCTCGTCGGGGTGCAACTGATCGGTGTTGACGAAGGCTCGTTCTGGTCTCAAATGAACAGTGCGGTCGATTTCGAGCAGGACATCCTCAATGGCGTCATCAAAAGCGTCGTGTTCGGTATCGCCATTACTGCCATCGCACTTTACGAGGGATATGATGCCCCGCCTACTGCCGAGGGCGTGTCAGGCGCCACGACTAGAACCGTCGTGGCTTCCAGTCTGGCCGTGCTGGCACTGGATTTTGTTTTGACTGCATTCATGTTCCGGGGACTCAACTGAAATCATGAAAAAGACCGTACTTGATCTGTGGGTCGGACTGTTTGTCGTTGCAGGCATGGCTGCATTGCTGTTCCTGGCGCTCAAGGTCGGAAGCATGAATACCGTAAATTCTTCGGACAGTTATGAAGTCACCGCACGTTTCGAAAACATCGGCGGACTCAAATCGCGTGCGCCGGTCAAGAGCGCTGGCGTGGTCGTGGGGCGGGTAGCGGATATCCGCTTCGACAATGCAACCTACGAAGCAGCGGTGACGCTCCGGCTAGATAAGCGCTATGCTTTCCCCAGGGATACCACAGCCAGCATCATGACATCGGGGCTCCTGGGGGAGCAGTACATAGGTCTGGAAGCGGGTGGCGACAGCCAGAAGCTCAAGGACAAGGACCGGATCCTCATCACCCAGGACGCAGTCGTGCTGGAAAACCTGATCGGCCAGTTTTTGTACGGCAAGGCTCAAGAAGGAACGCCACAATGAAAATTCACGCATTGACTCAAACCCTTGTGGCAGCTGGCATGCTGATGACCACGCTGCCAGTCATGGCGGAGACCATCAATCTTCAACAGGCCATTGAGATGAGTCTCGCAGCCGATCCCCGCATCAAGGAGCGGGAACAGTTGATCGAAGTGGCGAAAGGCATGGTCGAAGAAGTGGAAGGCAATAACGGCTTGCGCATGCGGGCCAATCTCTTCGTTGGCCTGGCGCCGCAGGTCGAGGGCGGTTTCTATCAGGGCGGGGCGCAAACGTGCACGGCATTTCCGTGCCAGCCGCGAACTGACGGCAACGACTGGAACGGTGTTTCGGACTGGACCCAGCTCGACTTTGCACTGATCAAGCCGCTCTATACGTTCGGCAAGATTGAACATTATTCCGAGGCCGCACAAGGCAAGGTCGACATTACCCGCGGTGAACTGCAGCAAACACGCGGTGACACCGTTTACCAGGCCAAGCAGTCCTACTTTGGCTATCTGACGGCGCGCGACGTGCGCGCATTCCTCGAAGACATGCAAGCCCGCCTCGACAAGGCGATCAGCGGTGCCGAGCGGGACCTGAAGGAGGAAACGGGTGAAACCAAGCAGTCCGACCTGTACGCGTTGCAGGCTGCAAAAGGCCTGATCGGGAAATACGTCTATCAGGCGCGTGCCGTTGAAAAGATCAGCCTCGACGGACTCAAGCTGCTGACTGGCGTCGACATGAAATCGGACCTCAAGGTTGCCGACGACAGGATCGAGCCAGTACCGTTTCCACAGGTTGACCTTGCCGAATTTCAGGCGCGTGCCTTGCAGGATCGCCCGGAAATGCAGCAACTCGAAGCAGGGTTGCGCGCCCGCCGTGCACTGGTCGAGGCCAAGAAGTCCGATCGTCTGCCCGATATCTATGCGGGGGTGGTCGGCCTGTTCAACTATGCCTCCCAGCGTGACAGACTGAACAATCCTTACGTCGTCGATTTCTACAATGGTGGCGGCGTGACCCCTGTGGTGGGCGTCAGGTGGGACTCGGTATTCGGTGCTGCGGAAGCGCGCGTCAACCAGGCCCAGGCAGAACTCGAGGCGCTCAATCACAAGAAGGCTTTCGCCGTGCTCGGCATTCCGTTCGAAGTGGGGGAGGCCTATGCGAATGCAGAAGCCAATTTTGCTTCGCAGCGCGAACTGGCAGAGGGGGCCGCAGCCGCGCGTCGCTGGATGGTGGCTTCGCTGGCCGATTTTTCCGCCGGCCTCACCGGTGCGGACAAAGTCGCTGAAGCCATTCGCAACTATGCGCTGACACAGACGGAATATTTGCGAACGATCAACGATTACAACATGAATGTGGCGCAACTGGCTCGATTGACAGGTGAACTTAGGTAGGCGACGGGACTCAATCGAACGGTCCGATCAGGGTCGCTTTCAATTTTTCGAACAGGATTATTAAGAAATGATGATGCGCAGGTTCTTTCTGATGCTGGCATTTCTGTCGGGCTTGTGCTCGGCAGCATTGGCGGCCGACACCCCGCCTGACTTGCTTGCAAAGACCACGACCCAGGAAGTGCTCGCCATCCTGAAGCAGGACAAGGACGCTCAGGGGATCAACCTGAGCAAGATCCATCAACTCGTCGAGGGCAAGATTCTGCCCGTTTTCGACTTCAATCGGATGACCCAACTGGTGATCGGCAAGAACTGGCCGCGTGCCACGGCAAAGCAGAAGCAGGATCTGGTGACCGAGTTCCGCAATCTGATGGTCAGAACCTATTCCAACTCGCTGTTGGCGTTCAACAATCAGACCGTCGATTTCAAACCTCTTAACATGCAGGCAGGCGATACCGAGGTGACGGTCCACTCGGAAATCCGACAGCCTGGTGGCCAGCCGATCGGAATCGACTACAGCATGTATCAGACGGCATTTGGCTGGAAGGTCTACGATGTCGTGATCGATGGCGTGAGTCTGGTTACCAACTACCGCGCCTCCTTTTCCAGCACGATCCGCCAGAGCGGTATAGACGGATTGATCAAGATGCTCGCGACACAATCGGAGAAGGGCGCGCCCAAGCCCGCGCAACAGTCCGGATCGTGATTACGTGTGAGGGGAGCATCTGCCGAATCGATGGCGCGGTGACCGTCGACAGTGTCGGCGACCTGTTGCGGGAATTGCAGCCGCAATTCGCGAACGGCGTCGATGTGCTCGACTTCAGTGCGGTCGAGACCGCCGATTCGTCCATACTGGCCCTCATTTTCAGCGCCATGCGCCAGGTCCGGGAGGCGGGAAGCACGCTTGCTCTGGTCGGACTGCCCGCCAGCACTGCCACGCTGGCTGATCTCTACGGAGTGTCCGAACTGCTGCCCGAATGAGTCAGGCAACACCGGCCATCAGTGTCGATAATCTTTGCAAGCGCTTCCGTACCTTGCGTGCACTCGATGGTGTGTCGCTCGACATCGAGCAGGGTGAGTTCTTCGGCCTGCTGGGACCCAATGGGGCAGGCAAAACCACACTGATCTCCATCCTTGCCGGACTGACGCGTGCCGATTCCGGACGTGCCGCGATCATGGGTCACGATGTGGTGCGCGATTATCGCCAGTCTCGCCGTGCACTGGGCGTGGTGCCCCAGGAACTGGTCTACGATCCCTTTTTCAATGTGCGTGAAACCCTGCGCATCCAGTCCGGCTATTTCGGCCTCAGGCACAACGACGCCTGGATCGACGAGATCATGCATCACCTCGCTCTGACGCCGCATGCGGACAAGAACACGCAGAGCCTGTCCGGCGGGATGAAGCGCCGTTTGCTGGTGGCACAGGCGCTGGTTCACAAGCCGCCCGTGATCGTGCTGGACGAACCCACGGCAGGCGTGGATGTCGATTTGCGGCGATCGCTATGGGCGTTCATCAGCCGCCTCAATCGCGAAGGGCACACCATCCTGTTGACCACGCATTACCTGGAAGAGGCGGAGGCCCTGTGCGGCCGCATTGCCATGCTCAAGGCCGGACGAATCGTCGCACTCGACGCGACACGCAATCTCCTCAAGTTGACCAGCGAGCATTCCGCACAGCTGCGGCTGGATAAGGAAACCGTGCCGCAAGCCTGGCTGGATCGCCTGTTGCGGGATGCCGACGGAACCTGGCGGGTCAATTTCAGTGACTACTCCGATCTCGAAACGCTGCTTGCCGACCTGCGTGGCGCCGGTGTGCGGGTAAGCGAACTGCGACTTCAGGAACCAGATCTGGAGGATGTCTTCACCGACATCATGCAACGCACATGAGCGGATTCCCCTCGCTGCTGTACAAGGAACTGCTGCGCTTCTGGAAAGTGGTGGTGCAGACGGTGGTCGCACCGGTTGTGACGGCACTGCTGTACCTGCTGATCTTCTCCCATGTACTGGAGGCACACATCGAGGTCTATCCCGGCGTGTCCTATACGAGTTTTCTGGTTCCCGGGCTGGTGATGATGAGCATGCTGCAGAATGCGTTTTCCAACAGCTCTTCGAGCCTGATCCAGTCGAAGATGACCGGCAACATCGTGTTCGTGCTGTTGCCGCCGCTGTCTTACCTGGAGTTCTTTCTGGCCTATCTGGGCGCGGCGATCCTCCGCGGTCTGGTCGTCGGCCTCGGGGTCTGGCTGGTGACGCTGTGGTTCGCGGCCTGGCAGGTGCCGAATCCGGGCTGGCTCCTGATCTATGCGCTGCTGTCCTGCGCGATCATGGGCGCACTCGGGATCGTGGCTGGCATCTGGGCGGAGAAATACGACCAGCTTGCTGCGTTCCAGAATTTCCTGATCCTGCCGCTGACCTTCCTGTCGGGCGTGTTCTACTCGATTCACTCGCTGCCGCCTTTCTGGCAAGCCGTGTCCCACATCAATCCCGTGTTCTATCTGATCGACGGCTTCCGCTATGCCTTCGTGGGCCAGTCCGATACCGATCCCCGGCTCGGCCTGCTGGTCGCAGGGGCCTGCTTTGTGGCAATATCCGGCCTCACCCTGTTGCTGCTGCGCAGCGGCTACAAACTGCGACATTGAAAAGGCCAGACAAGCATGGTTACTCCCGACGACATCAAGGGCTGGATCACCGAGAAGCTTCCGTGCGATTACATCGAGCTGGACGGCGACGGCCAGCATTTCCAGGCAATCATTGTCAGTCCGTCCTTCATCGGCAAGAACATGATCCAGCAGCACCGGCTTGTATACGATGCCTTGGGCGAGCGCATGCACGCACAGATCCACGCCCTGTCGATGAAGACCTATACGCCAGAAGACTGGTCCGCCCGCTGAATGGACGCTCTGCTGATCCATGGGGGCAATCCGCTTGACGGGGAAGTGCGCATTTCCGGCGCCAAGAACGCCGCACTGCCCATCCTCACGGCCAGCCTGCTCACGGCAGCGCCCATGCAGTTCGGCAATGTGCCGCATCTCAAGGATATCAGCACCATGCTGGCGCTGCTCGGCCACATGGGCGTGCGCGTCACGCTGGATGACAGGAATCACGTGACCCTGTGCGGCGAAGCCATCCCGCACAAGGAAGCGCCCTATGAAATGGTCAAGACCATGCGTGCCGCGATCCTGGTGCTGGGGCCGACCCTGGCGCGTTTCGGCGAGGCGCGTGTTTCGCTGCCCGGTGGCTGCGCCATCGGCTCGCGGCCGGTCGACCTGCATATCAAGGGATTGCAGGCGATGGGCGCCGACATCGCCATCGAGCATGGCTATATCCACGCGCGATGCAAGCGTCTGCAGGGCACGCGGATTGTCATGGATGTCGTCACCGTGACCGGCACCGAGAACCTGATGATGGCCGCAACGCTGGCGCAGGGCACCACCATTCTGGAAAACGCAGCGCGCGAACCCGAGGTCGTCGACCTTGCGCGTTGCCTGACAGCGATGGGTGCGAAGATCGAGGGCGCAGGGACCGACGTCATCACCATTCATGGCGTCGATACGTTGCACGGCGCGGAGTATACGGTCATGGCCGACCGCATCGAGACCGGCACCTTCCTCGTGGCCGCGGCCATGACGGGCGGCCGTGTTCGTGCCACCCATGCCCAGCCCGACACCCTCGACGCGGTGATGAGCAAACTGCGCGAAGCGGGCGCGAAGGTCGAGGCAGGGATCGACTGGATCGAAGTTCAATCGGACGGCGAACTGAAGTCGGTGGATGTACGGACCGCGCCCCATCCTGCGTTTCCAACGGACATGCAGGCGCAATTCATGGCGATGAACACGATTGCCCAGGGCGCGGCCAGCGTCACCGAAACCATTTTCGAGAACCGCTTCATGCACGTGCAGGAATTGCGTCGTCTCGGCGCCAACATCGAGGTCTCCGGCCATACTGCGCTGGTGCGTGGAGTGCCGAGGCTGGATGGCGCCATCGTGATGGCGACCGACCTGCGCGCATCCGCCTGTCTGGTGCTGGCGGGTCTCGTGGCTGCCGGTGAGACCACGATCGAGCGCATCTATCATCTCGATCGCGGTTACGAACGCATCGAGGAAAAGCTTACCCAGCTTGGCGCGCGCATCAAGCGGGTGCACTGAAGACAGATATTGAAAATGAGTCATGCCGGCATCACGCTGGCCCTCTCCAAGGGCCGCATCTTTGAAGAAACCCTGCCGCTCCTGGCGGCAGCGGGCATCACCCCGTCCGAAAATCCGGAATCCTCGCGCAAGCTGATCATCGGCACCAACCGCAACGATGTGCGGCTCATCATCGTGCGCGCCAGCGATGTGCCGACCTACGTTCAATACGGTGCCGCAGACCTCGGCATCGCCGGCAAGGACGTGTTGAATGAACATGGAGGCAATGGTCTCTATCAACCGCTTGATCTGCAGATTGCACGCTGCCGCATGATGGTCGCGGTTCGCGAGGGTTACGACTATGCCGGGACGGTGAAGCAGGGCGCGCGCATCCGTGTCGCCACCAAATACGTCAGTGCGGCACGCGAGCACTTCGCCGGCAAAGGCGTGCACATCGATCTGATCAAGTTGTACGGTTCCATGGAGCTCGCCCCGCTGGTCGGCCTGTCTGACGTCATCGTCGATCTCGTTTCGACCGGCGGCACGCTCAAGGCCAACGGCCTGGTTGCAGTGGAGCACATCAGCGACATCAGTTCCCGTCTGGTGGTGAACCAGGCAGCACTCAAGCTCAAGCGCAGCCTGATTCAGCCGGTGATCGATGCGTTCGCTGAGGCGATCCGGTGATGGCCATCCCGCAGATGGTTCGTTCGTTGCCGTTACGCGTGTAGTGCCCGGGCTCGAAGACCAGTCAAGCCTGTTGCGGGTTACCAAGTCGTATTCCTGCTGATGGGCGAGCCAGGATCACGTCACACGATCATATGAAATTCTCTGTCAAAGCAGCTTCCAATGATTCCAGCCCAGCCATTGAAAGCAATGTGAAGCCCCTGCCTGATGGGGTCGGATCGACCGCCACCGGATCTGCCGGACACCCCCTGAGTTGCCAGGGCGGAACGGGCCCGTACGCTGCCGGCAAGCAATATTTCACCTGGCTGATTTTCGCCTGTTTCCTGCTGTTTCCATTCAAGCGCTCGGTGGAGTTGCCGCTGCTGCTGCTTTCGATTGGCGGATTCGTGCTGGCTTACCGGCACGGCGCCAGCTTCTTCCAGCAGCCGGCAGTCCGGTTGTTTACGTTCCTGTTTGTCAGCATCTGGGTCCCCATGCTGCTCTCGGTTCCGGACAGCTACCATCTGAAGTCGTCGTTGAGCACGGCCCTGAGTTTTCCCCGGCTCTATCTTGCCGGCCTGTTCCTCATCTGCACACTGAGCCAGCAGGAGGAATCCCGCCTGCTCGTCAAGCTGCTCGCCTATCTCGCCGCCATCTGGGTGGTGGATGCACTTTTTCAGGCCATGACCGGGCACAATTTTCTCGGCTACGCGCAAATACCTGCGAGACTCAACGGCGTATTTGGCGAGAACAGCCTCAAGCTCGGCAATGCGTTGCCGGTTCTGGCGCCTTTTCTGATCCTGGTGCTGCGCAGCAAACCCCTGCTGATGCTTCTGGCGGCCTTGATGGTGGGGGCGGTGGTGATTCTGGCAGGCAGTCGCGGCGGCTGGGTCAGCTTCGGTCTGGTTTGCGTGTGGCTCGTCATTTCGGAAGCGCAACGGCGCGGAATATCCTTGTGGAAAATCGGTGCGGTTGCCGCACTGGTCGGCGTGGTGGGCATATTGGCTGTATTCGAGAATCCGGGGGCGAGGCAGCGTCTGGATCAGACGCTGCTGCTGTTTTCGGGTGAGGAAGCCAAGGTCGATCTGGCGCTTTCATACCGCTGGACGATCTGGCAAGACGCCTTCGCCATGGTCGAGCAACATCCGATCAATGGCGTCGGCGTCAGGGCTTTCCGTCATGCCTATCCAGAGTTCGCCCAGCCGGCCGATCCATTCGTACAGGCGGATATCGATGCCGACTCGGTGGGGCAAACGGGCGCGTTCTATGCGCACCAGATCGTCCTCGAGGTCATGTCCGAGACGGGGCTGATCGGCCTCGCCGGACTGGTCTGGTTCTATGCCCTGCTGGTCAGGGCCTGGTATCGTGCTGACCGAGAACGAAGAATACTTTCCCTGCCGTTTGCCATGGCAGCCCTTGCCTGGCTATTCCCGTTCAACACGCATCCGGCCTTTTATTCCGCTCAATGGTCGGTCCTGATCTGGCTGGTGCTCGCGATGCTGTGCGCAAGCCTGTATCCGGTGCGGCAGCATGTGATGCTGCAGGGCCGCTGAACGACACACGTTCGCCCGGTGGGGGCGCACATGCCGGCGTCATCGCCAGTTTCCGGCCCGAGCCGATGCCAATGCCTGGCGATTGCACGCCTCAGCGACGTCGGTGTTTCTGCTGCGTGAATCGGGCCATTTGAATTGGATGAACATGGGCCGTGCCGTGTGCGGCGCGAGCCGGAAGCATGCGGGCGGATCGATCGTCCTGGTCCAGTGGCCTGCGTCACGATATGGCCAGCCGCAACGCAACCGGCTGGCTGTGTCAGGGCCCGCTGACGACGAGCTGTTGTCCGATCTGGATCGCGTCGCCGTTCGCTGAATCGTGATTCCAGGTCCGCAGATCGGCCAGACTGACGTCGAAACGCCTGGCAATGGCGTGCAGGGTATCGCCCTGCCTGACGGTGTATCGTTCGGCCTGTTGCGATTTCCTGGACGGTGGCGTGAAGGCGACATGCTGGATTGCTGTGGGTGTTTCGCGGGCTGCCCCGTCCAGCGGCAAGCGCAGGACCTGTCCGGCCTTGAGGTTGCCATCGGTCGCGGGATTGGCCTGGACAAGCTCGGATACGCTCAGGTTGTAGCGTCGCGCCACGCTGAACAGGGTTTCGCCGCGCTTGACGATATGCTCGTTGACACCTGCCATCGTGGGACTGTCGATCGGGCGCTGGGCTTCGATCACCCCGCGTCCCTTGATCGGGACGAGAATCGTCTGCGCACGCGCCAGCTTGCCCCGCTTCAATTGAAGCTGGTTGTGCTCCTGGAGGCGTGCGACGCTGACACCGAAACGCTTGGCGATCGCTTCCGGGCGGTCTCCTTTCCTGGCTTCGTAGGGTTGCCAGGAGTCCCAGGTGCTGCTTTCCAGATTGCGCTGGAACCTGTCGGCCTTGTCGATCGGGACCAGCAGGTTGACCGGCGTGTCGGAACGGATGAGTTTGCGCGGGAAAGCGGCATTCAGGGCGAGGAACTCGTCGCTGCTCATGCCGGCCAGCCGTGCGGCCGAACGGATGTCCAGACTGGCCTTGACGGTCACCTGGCCGAAATAGGGCTGGTTGGGCAGCGCGTCAATGGTGATCCCGTAGCGTTCGGGATGGCTCACCAGATCCTTGATGGCAAGAAGCTTGGGCACGTAGTTCCTGGTCTCGCTGGGAAGCGGCAGGCTGGCGAAGTCGGTGGGCAGCCCCTGCGACACATTCCTCTGAATCGCGCGTGCCACGCAGCCTTCGCCGCAATTGTAGGCGGCGAGCGCCAGTTCCCAGTCGCCAAAGTCCAGATAAAGCTTGCCAAGGTAGTCGAGTGCCGCATTCGTCGCGGCAGTGAAATCGCGGCGTCCGTCATACCAGGCGTCCTGCTTGAGGCCATAGAGCCGGCCGGTGGCGGGAATGAACTGCCAGATGCCGGAGGCCGCGGAGGGCGACAGCGCGTTCGGATTGAACGCACTCTCGATCATGGGCAGCAATGCGATTTCCATCGGCAGTGCGCGACGATCGACTTCCTCGACAATGTGGAACAGATAGAGGCGGGAACGCGCCAGCATGCGGTTCACGTAATCCGGCCGCGATGCGTACCAGCTTTCATGAGCTGCGACGAGGGGGTTGTCCGAAGCCGCGTCGTCGATCTTGAAGCCGGAGCGGATACGCTGCCAGACATCGTCCTGCGCGGCATCGTCGAGATCGTCGCTGTGATCCGGCTTCCCGCTGGCCGGACCATCGTGCCATTCGAGCGTGCGGATGAGCGCCAGGTTCTCTGCCGCGGACGCAGGCAGGCAAAGCAGCAGGGCCAGGACGCCGATTGCGAGATGCAGGGGTCGGAGCGAGGCCGATATGATTTCGGGCAAGACGGTCTCCCGTACTCGACAAGCCTCCATGCTAAGTGGCAGGTGGCGCGCGGTCAACCGTCCCATGCATCCTTGGCAGCGCGGATGGCGCCGAATACTTCTGCCGGGCTCGGGCGGGAACGATTCAGATAGCGGGTGGCGGAGGCGATCATGTCCGGCTTGCGAAAGCGCAGGAAGGGATTGGTGGCCTTCTCCTGTGCCAGGGTCGACGGCAGTGTGGGCTGGTTCTTCGCACGGAGGGCCTGGTCCCGGCGTTCGCGTTCGAGCAAGTCAGGATTGCTGCCATCGATGGTTTTTGCGAATTCGATGTTGCTCAGGGTGTATTCATGCGCGCAACAGACTCGGGTAGCATCGGGCAGCATCAGGATCGAATCCAGACTGGCAGCCATCATCGCGGGGTCCCCTTCGAACAGCTTGCCGCACCCGCAGCCGAAGACGGTGTCTCCGCAAAACAGCATGTCCTGCACGACATAGCTGAGATGGTCGAGGGTGTGGCCCGGCGTGGCCAGCACCTTGATGTGCAGGTCTGGCGCAGCCAGGTTCACGGCATCGCCGCCACGCAGGGCATGGGTCACTGCCGGGATGCGCGGATTGTCCGGCGCGTAGATGGCACACTCGTAGCGTTGACGCAATTCGACGATGCCGCCAGTATGATCACGGTGATGGTGCGTGACGAGCACGGCGCGAAGATCGAGCTGCAGGGATTTCAGATAGGCGATCAGCGGCGCCGGATCGCCGGGATCGACCGCGATGGCTTGATGCCCGTCGTGCAGCACCCAGATGTAATTGTCTTCGAATGCAGGCAGGGGGATCAGTGTCAGCATGACGGAGCAGGAAATCTTTGGAGGGATGACCATGTTATCCAAGCTCGAAGCAGGATGGTTCGAAACGCCGCTGGGACAGCATCTGCTGTTTCGCGAGTTGCGTTACTTCGACAATGCCGTATCGGACGTGTTCGGCTTCAATGCCGTGCAGGTCGGGCTGCCGCAGATCGATTTTCTGCGCAACAGCCGCATTCCGCTGCGCGTGACCTGCGCGGTCGAGACACCGTCCGCGGTGCGGGCGGACCCGATGTTCCTGCCTTTCGAGACGCAGTCGCTCGACCTGCTGCTGCTGCCGCATGTGCTTGAATTCAGCGGCAATCCGCACCAGGTGCTGCGCGAGGCCCAGCGCGTGCTGCGTCCCGAAGGTCGCCTGGTGCTGGCGGGATTCAACCCGCGCAGCCTGTGGGGGCTGGCGCGCAGGCTGCAGGGCGGCGAGCGAGGCTATCCCTGGAACGGCTGCTTCCTGAATATTTCGCGGGTCAAGGACTGGATGGCCTTGCTGGGGCTCGAGGTGGCAGCGGGCAGCATGTGCTGCTATCGTCCGCCGATCAACCGCGAAAAATGGCTGCGACGCCTGCGCTTCATGGAGCCCGCAGGCGACCGCTGGTGGGCCATGGGCGGTGGCGTGTATTTCCTGCAGGCAGTCAAGCGCGTGCAGGGCATGAACATCATCCAGCCGCAATGGAAGACCCCGGTGGCACAACGCCTGCTGTCGCCCGCAGCCAAGGTGATCAACCTCAAGCAATACCGGGTCCGCCGTGAACGCTGATACCGTCTTCATATACAGCGATGGCGCCTGCAAGGGCAACCCGGGCATGGGCGGATGGGGTGCACTGCTGGTGTATGGCGGCCAGCGCAAGGAAATCAGCGGCGGCGAGGCCAACACCACCAACAACCGCATGGAAATGACCGCCGTGATTCGCGCGCTGGAGTCGCTGAAGCGTCCTTCCAAGGTCGAAGTCCACACCGATTCGCAATACGTGCAAAAGGGCATCAGCGAATGGATGGCCGGCTGGAAGCGGCGCAACTGGCACACGGCCGACGGCAAGCCGGTGAAGAATCAGGATCTGTGGCTGCAGCTGGATGCGCTCAGCCAGTTGCACAAGATCGAATGGAAATGGGTGCGCGGCCATGCCGGCCACCCCGAAAACGAGCGTGCGGACGCGCTGGCCAACCAGGGCGTGCTGCTGGCCCGGCAACACTAGACATGCGACAAATCATTCTCGACACCGAAACGACGGGCCTCGACCCCAACCAGGGACATCGCATCATCGAAGTGGCTGCAGTCGAGATGGTCAACCGAAGGCTGACCGGCAACCACCTGCACCGTTACGTGAACCCGGAGCGCGACATCGATCCCGGGGCAATGCAGGTGCATGGCATCACGCCGGAATTCCTCCAGGACAAGCCGCGTTTTGCCGATATCGCGCGCGAATTCGTCGACTTCATCCACGGTGCCGAACTGATCATTCACAATGCGCCGTTCGATGTGGGCTTTCTCAACATGGAACTTCGGCTGCTCGAGATGCCAGGGCTGACCACCTGGTGCGAGGGCGTGGTCGATACGTTGGCGATGGCCAAGTCGCTGCATCCGGGCCAGCGCAACAATCTGGACGCGCTGTGCAAGCGCTACGGCGTCGACAATGCGGCACGCACGCTGCATGGCGCCCTGCTTGACTGCGAGCTGCTCGCCGCGGTGTATCTGGCGCTGACGCGCGGCCAGGAGAGCCTGTCGATCGGCCTTGAAGAATCGCCCGGCCCAATGGCGGGCCCGACCTCCGCGCGCATGCGTCCCAGGCCGGTCCTGCTGCCCGCATCCGACGAAGAACTGGCTGCCCATGCCCGCCTTCTCGAGGCGATCGCCGAGGAAAGCCGTGGCACGTGTCTGTGGGGCGCCGGGCAGGGCGCGACTTGACTTGCCGAGTGCAAAACGGCCTGCGCGCTCGCCAAGGCTGCGCTTTCGTCAAAGGGGGCGAATCTTGCGCCGGAGCCTGCTGAGCCGATGACGTATACGTTCGGGCTGCGCAGTCGCCTGGCCTTACTCGCTACGGTACCCATGACCATCATCGGCATGCTGCTGCTGTTTCAGCTCATCGCGTCGAAAATCCATGACCTGGACCGCTCGCTGCATACGCGTGCCATGGCGATTGCCCGCCAACTGGTCCCGGCAGTCGAGCATGACGTGGCAGCGGGCGATGCCGGCGCGCTGCAGGTCATGCTGGAGAAGGCGGCCATCGAGCCCGATATTCAGGGGGTGGCGGTGTTTTCCGCCGACGGACACATCCTGACCCAGGTCGGGCAAGGACACTGGGCCGATCCGCTGCGAGCGCAGCTGTCCACGACGCACATCCATCCGATCGAGTACAAGAACCGTCTGAACTACTACGCGCCGATCATCCGGGATGGCTCGGATAAAAGCGGACCCCAGACGGCCAACGGGCCCCCGTCCGCGGCGGGTAAGGCCCCCCTGCTTGGCTGGGTCGGACTCGAGGTTTCGCGCAGCGCGACATTCCGCAGCCAGCGGGAAGCCATCCTGCAAAGCCTCGCCATCATGCTGGCCGGATTGGCGGTCAGCCTGCTGCTGGCCTGGCGCATCGGACGCCAGATCACGCGCCCGATTCTTGGCCTGACCCATACGGTGAGCCGGATTGCCGAGGGACACCTCGACGAGCGGGTGGAACAGAGCGGGCCGGCCGAACTGGGCATCCTGCAACGCGGCATCAACCATATGGCCGGCCACTTGCAGTCGATGCAGGGCAGGATGCGGGAACACATCGATCAGGCCACCGCACGGCTTGTGTACCAGGCAAGCCACGACGCGTTGACGGGCCTGATCAACCGGCGGGAATTCGAGCTGCGGCTCGAGCGTGCGCTGCTTTCCGCGCTGCAGCAGAACCGTCAACACGCGCTGTGCTACATGGATCTCGACCAGTTCAAGGTGATCAACGATTCCTGCGGGCATGTGGCGGGCGACGAGCTGCTGCGCCAGCTTGCCGTGCTGCTCAAGTCCAGCCTTCGCGAACGGGATGTCCTGGCGCGGCTTGGCGGAGACGAGTTCGCGCTGTTGCTGGAAAACTGCAGCATCGCCGACGCGCTCGAAGTCGCGGAAACCTTTCGCGCCGAGGTGCAGCGCTTCCGTTTCAAATGGGCGGACAGGGTCTTTTCGGTCAGCATGAGCGTCGGGGTGGTGGCGATCGATCGCGACAGCGACTCTGCGGCCAGCCTGCTGTCGGCCGCGGATGCCGCCTGCTATGTGGCAAAGGAACGCGGCCGCAACCGCATTCATTTGTATGAAATCCGCGACCTCGATCTGGCGCGCCATCGTGGGGAAATGCAGTGGGTGAACCGGATCCAGCGGGCACTGGAAGAACATCGCCTGAACTTGTACTGGCAGGAGGTACGTCCCACCGATGGCAGGAGCGGCGCTGCACGCCATGTCGAATTGCTGTTGCGGATGCGGGATGACGACGGCAGTGAAATCCAGCCGATGGCTTTCATTCCTGCGGCGGAGCGTTATTCGATCATGCCGGCGCTCGACAACTGGGTGATCGAGGAAACGATGAAGCTGTGCAGGCGCTATCTGGGGAGCGGGAACGCGCAGCAGTGCCTGTTCGCGGTCAATCTTTCAGGCGTTTCCCTGAAGGACCCGACATTCCATCAGATGCTGCTGGACCATCTGCAGGCATACCCGGCAATGGGGCCGCATTTGTGCTTCGAAATTACCGAGACTGCTGCGATCGGCAACCTTGCGGTCGTCAACGAATTCATCGAAGCCATGCGCAGGTTCGGCTGCAGGTTTGCACTGGATGATTTTGGCAGCGGCTTGTCGTCCTTCACCTACCTGAAGAACCTGAAGGTGGACTATCTCAAGATCGATGGCGCCTTTGTGCGCGACATCGCAAGCAATCCAATCGATCGCTCCATGGTCGAGGCCATCCATCGCATCGGCCACCAGATGGGGCTCAAAACCGTGGCCGAGTACGTGGAGTCGGATCAGGCGCTGGCATTGTTGCGGCAGATCGGCGTCGACTATGTGCAGGGCAACGGCGTGCATTCGCCGGAACCGCTGGCGACGCTTTGCGCCGAATCCTGAGACTTTCCGCCAGCCAGGCGTTCAGTTGCTGACGCCGTATCCGGCGTCGACCACGGCTGCCACCATTGCAGCGCGATCGACCCGGGTGGCATCGTAGACGACGCGAGCCTGGCCTGGCGTCAGCGTGACGTCGGCGCTTTGCACGCCCGGCAGCGCAGTCAAGACCTTGTGTACGCTGTTGACGCAGCCGCCGCAGGTCATGCCGGTTACCGACAGGGTGATCTCTTCCATGATGGCGTGCCTCGAGAGAACGTTCGAGACCGGATTCTACTTTTTGCGCGGACGTTTGCGCAGCGTTTCCTTGGTCTGGTCGATCAGGCGGTCGGCCACGACTTCGGCGTCGACCGCAAAGGTTCCGCTGGCGAGCGCCGATTTGACCGATTCGACTTTTCCGGCATCGGCGACATCGACCGAAGCCAGTTGGGTTTCCAGCGTCCTGAGGCGGCTGCTCGACTCGGTCAGGGTCAGCGAATCTCCGCCAGTCGCGGTGGGCGCGGGCTGCTTGCCCACGCGCTTGCTCTTGGTGGCCGAGACTTTGGCGGCAGCGGGAGGGGTGATGCGCTTGTCAATTTTCACGAGGCTCGATCCTGTGGAGGGTGTATCCGGGGTAATTGCGGATTATCAAATGACAATACGGCAAAATTCCGCAAAACCTTAGGGTACAGATTTACCGCAACACATGGGAGGCCATGCCGTCGGCCAGCTTGGGCTCGAACCAGGTCGACTTGGGCGGCATGACTTCGTTGGCGTCGGCCACCGCCATCAGGTCTTCCATGCGGGTGGGGTGCAGCGCCAGCGCCAGGGCCATCTCCCCGCTGTTCACCCGCTTTTCCAGCTCGGCCAGGCCGCGGATGCCGCCGACGAAATCGATGCGCTTGTCGCGACGCGGGTCGCTGATGCCGAGGACAGGCGCGATCAGGTTGTTCTGCAGCAGGCTGACGTCCAGTCGCCCCACCGGGTCGGCCGGGACCAGATCGGGGCGGATGGCGAGTCGGTACCAGCGGCCGGCCAGGTAGAGGCCGAAGCTGCCAGGCCGGTCGGGTTTGACCGCCGTTGCGGCAGGCTCGACGCTGAAGGCGGCCCCGGCACGCTGCAGGAAGGCTTCCGCGCTCAGGCCGTTGAGGTCGGTCACGACCCGGTTGTAGTCCAGGATGCGCATCTCGTGCGCCGGGAATATCACCGACAGGAAGAAGTTGTAGGGTTCCGACCCGGTATGGCCCGGGTTGGCGGCGCGACGCGCAGCAGCGATGCGCGATGCCGACGCGGAACGATGGTGGCCGTCGGCGATGTAAAGCGCCGGCATGGCGTTGAACGCGGCGCTGATGCGCGCCTGGGTCGCGGCATCGCGGATGACCCACAGGGTATGCCGCACGCCGTCGAGTTCGGCATCGGAATCGGGCGTACCAGCTGACGCGGCAGCCAGGATGGCATCGACTTCGGGCGCGGTCGGGTAGGCCAGCAGCACCGGGCCGGTCTGGGCGTCGAGCGCATCGATCTGGCGAACGCGATCGTCTTCCTTGTCGGGGCGGGTGAACTCGTGCTTGCGGATGCGGTTGGTGTCGTAGTCGGCGACCGAGGCAGCCGCTACGATGCCGGTCTGGCTGTGGCTGCCCATGACGATGCGGTAGGCGTAATAGCAGGGCGCCGGATCGCGCACCAGCACGCCGGCCCGGATCATTTGCTGCAGGTTCTCGGCGCCCTTGGCGTAGACCTCGGGCGCGTAAGGGTTGGTATCGGCAGGCAGATCTATTTCCGGCTTGGAAATATGCAGGAAGCTCCAGGGCCGACCGCCGGCACGCTCCCGCGCTTCGCTGGTGGAGAGCACGTCATAGGGCGGGGCGACGACGTCGCTGGCGCGCCCGGGAGCGGGACGCAGGGCGGCAAAAGGCTGGATCAGGTTCATAAACGGTTATCTGCAGTTGGATGGGGATCCCCGAGCGCGGCCAGGAACGCGGTGACAGCACCGACGCGCCGGGCGACATCGGGCAGGGGGGTGGTCAGCTTGAGCCGGTCAGGCCCGGCGAGCCGATACCCTGCCTTGCCCTGGATCAGCGCGATGATTCTACCCGGATCAACGGGAGGATTGGGGACGAATTGCACGCTCATGCCTTCACCTGACACGTCCAGCCTGACGATGCCATAGGCACGCGTGGCCATGCGCAGGCGATGCACCGCCACGAGCGTCCTCGCCGTGTCGGGCATGTCGCCGAAACGGTCCACCAGTTCCTCCTGAATCGGCGTCAGGTCATCGAGGGTCTGGCAACTCGCCAGACGCTTGTACAGCACCAGCCGCTCGTGGACGTCGGGGCAATACTCCTCCGGCAGCAGGGCAGGGGCATGCAGGTTGATTTCGGAGACGACGCCGAGCGGCTGGTTCATGTCGGGTTCCTTGCCCGACTTGAGGCTCGCCACCGCAGCCGCCAGCATCTCGTTGTAGAGCGAGAAACCGACCTCGAGAATCTCGCCGCTCTGCTTTTCGCCCAGCACTTCGCCGCAGCCGCGGATTTCGAGGTCGTGCATGGCCAGATGAAATCCCGACCCGAGTTCCTCCATCAATTGAATGGCCTCCAGGCGTTTCTTCGCCTGCGGCGTCAGGGTGCGTTCCTCGTCTACCAGCAGGTAGGCGAACGCCTGGTGATGCGACCGGCCGACGCGGCCGCGCAATTGGTGCAATTGCGCCAGGCCGAACTTGTCGGCGCGGTTGATGAGGATGGTGTTGGCAGTCGGGATGTCGATGCCGGTCTCGATGATGGTGGTGCACAGGAGGATGTCGAAGCGCTGCTGGTAGAAGTCGCGCATCACCTGTTCCAGTTCGCGCTCGCCCTGCTGGCCGTGGCCGACGCGGATGCGCGCTTCGGGCAGCAGCATTTCCAGCCGTTCGCGCATCGCCTCGATGGTGCCGACTTCGTTGTGCAGGAAGTACACCTGGCCGCCGCGCTTGAGTTCGCGCAGCACCGCCTCGCGGATCAGACCGTTCGAGAACGACTGGACGAAGGTCTTGACTGCCAGCCGCTTCTGCGGCGCAGTCGCGATCACCGAGAAATCGCGGATGCCTTCGAGCGACATCGCCAGCGTGCGCGGAATCGGCGTGGCGGTCAGCGTCAGCACGTCGACTTCGGCGCGCAGCGCCTTGAGCTGTTCCTTCTGCCGCACGCCAAAGCGGTGTTCCTCGTCGAGGATCACCAGGCCCAGGCGGGCGAATTTCACATCTTTCTGGATCAGGCGGTGGGTGCCGATGACGATATCCAGCTTGCCTTCCGCGAGCGCCTGGAGCGCTTCGGCCTGCTCCCTGGGGCTGCGGAAGCGCGACAGCTCGGCCAGCTTGACCGGCCAGGCCGAGAAGCGGTCGGAGAAGTTCTGGAAATGCTGTTCGGCGAGCAGCGTGGTCGGCACCAGCACCGCCACCTGGTAACCG
Source organism: Thiobacillus sp. (assembly GCA_041912015.1). GTDB lineage: Bacteria > Pseudomonadota > Gammaproteobacteria > Burkholderiales > Thiobacillaceae > Thiobacillus. Next base: position 40,207 of record JAYRNU010000090.1, read on the forward strand.
CCCATGACCGCCATGAAGGCGGCCCGCAAGGCGACTTCGGTCTTGCCGAAGCCGACATCGCCACAGACCAGGCGGTCCATCGGCTGGCCCTCCCGCATGTCGGCCATGACCGCAGCAATGGCTGCCGCCTGATCCGGCGTTTCCTCGTAGCCGAAGCCTTCGGCAAAGGCTTCGTAATCGTGCAGCGAGAAGTTGAAGGCATGGCCCGTCCGTGCGGCACGCAAGGCATACAGGTTCAGCAGTTCGGCGGCGGTGTCGCGTGCGGCCAGCATGGCGCGCCGCCGGGCCTTTTCCCACTGGTCGGTGCCGAGCCGGTGCAAGGGCGCGGCGCCTTCGCCCGCGCCGCTGTAGCGCGAGATCAGGTGCAGGTTGGCGACCGGCACGTAGAGCTTGTCGCCCTTGGCATATTCGAGCTGCAGAAATTCGGTGTCGCCGTCGCCCAGATCCATGTTGATCAGGCCCAGATACTGTCCGACGCCGTATTGCGCATGGACCACCGGGTCGCCGGGCTTGAGCTCGGACAGGTCGCGCAGCAGGTTGTCGACCTGGGTCGCGCGGGCTTCGCGTGCGCGCCGGGTCTTTGGCGGAATGGCGTAGAGCTCGGTCTCGGTGATGACGACCAGGCGGTCGGCGCAGTCGACGAAGCCCTCGGCCAGCGGGCCATGGGTCAGCAGGATGCGCCTGGCCGGCGTGCCGTCGCCGGGGGGCTGGCACTCTGACCAGCTGTCGCACAGGACGGCGTCGAGTCCGTGCTCGGCGAGGTATTCGTGCAGCGTTTCACGGCGCCCTGCCGACGGCGCGACGATCAGCGCCTGGCCCGGAAAATCGGACAGGAAGCCTTGCAGCTTGGCGACCGGATGCGCTGCCCGGCGGTCGACTGAAACCGGCGGGACGGGTCGCGCCGGACCGGTGCCGGCCTGTTCGATGTCGAGCCGGGCATGCCGTCGGGCCAGGCTGAAAAACGCATCGGTCGGCAGGAAAAGTTCGGCGGGCGGCAGCAAGGGGCGGTCCTTGTCGCCGGAGAGCAGGCGGTAGCGGCCTTGCGCATCGGTCCAGAAAGCCTGTCCTGCGGGGTCGAGCGCGCCGTGACTGACGAAGGTCGTCGGCGCGGGCAGGTAGTCGAACAGGGTCGCGGTCTGGTCGAAGAACAGCGGCAGGTAATACTCGATGCCAGCCGGGGCGAGGCCGTTGCTGACGTCCTTGTAGAGCTTGGATTTGGACGGGTCGCCCTCGAAGCGCTCGCGAAAGTTCTGCCGGAAACGGGTGATGCCGGCTTCGTCGAGCGGAAATTCGCGCGCGGGCAGCAGCCGCACCTCGTTGACCGGGTAGATGCTGCGCTGCGTGTCGACGTCGAATGCGCGCAGGGACTCGATTTCGTTATCGAACAGGTCGATGCGATAGGGCACTGCGCTGCCCATCGGGAACAGGTCGATCAGGCCGCCACGGATCGAAAATTCGCCCGGTGAGAAGACCTGATTGACGTGGGTGTAGCCGCCCAGCGCCATCTGGCCGCGGAAAGCCGCCTCGTCGAGGGTGTCCTTCTGCTTCAGGAAGAACGTGTGGGCGGCGAGGAAGGCAGGGGGGGGCAGCCGGTACAGTGCGGTCGACAGGGCCACCACGGCGACATCGAAATCGCCGCGGGAAATCTGGTAAAGCGTGGCCAGCCGCTCGGAGACGAGGTCGGGGTGGGGCGAGAACGCATCGTATGGCAGCGTTTCCCAGTCAGGAAAGGCGCATACCCGAAGACCGGGTCCGAACCAGCGCAGTTCCTCGGCCAGGCGATTGGCATCCCAGGCGCTGGCGCAGACCACCGCAAGGGGGCCGGACTGTCCGGACAGCTCGGCCAGATAGAGCGCATCGGCGGCGCCGGCAAGCCCGGACACCCTGCGGTGCGGGCCTGGAAGCGAGGGGGCGGGAAGGAAGAACGCCATGCAAAAAGCCGCATTATATCGGGCGGGTGAAGCCAGGTGGGGCGCGGGTATAATGCGCGTCTTTCATTGTTTGGGTGAATCCGCCATGAGCCTCGACCGCGTCAGTTCCGGCCGCAACCTGCCGGACGATTTCAACGTCATCATCGAAATTCCCGCCCATGGCGAGCCGATCAAGTACGAAGTCGACAAGGAATCCGGCGCCATGTTCGTCGACCGCTTCATGTCGACCGCGATGCATTACCCCTGCAACTACGGCTACATCCCGCACACCCTGTCGGACGACGGCGATCCCGTCGACGTGCTGGTGGTGACGCCGATCCCGCTGATCACCGGCGTGGTGGTGCGCTGCCGCCCCATCGGCATGCTCAAGATGACCGATGAAGCCGGCGAGGACGCCAAGTTGCTGGCCGTGCCGGTCGACAAGCTCTGCGGCCTCTA
>JAYRNU010000091.1:0-13269 GCA_041912015.1 Thiobacillus sp.
AGCGCTGCCATGGCAGGCCATGCAGGCGAAGGCCTTGCGCTCGCCCGCAGCGGGATCGCCCGATGCCTGGGCTTGGGTGGTCAGGACAATTGCAGCGAGGGCGATGGCTTGAATGGCTTTCATGAGATGGCTCCGTAACAGGGTGGGAAAAGGAAACTCTAAATCTGTAAATTAGAATATTAGATATTGGCTATTCTTGTCAACGTAAAATTCGCGTCAGATCCGAATATGTCCAGGACGCAGTTGAATAAGCACGACGATTGTGATAAATTCTGGCTTGTTGTCATGGACAACAAGCCAGAATTGATTAACGCCACTCGGCGGGCAGGTAGTTGCCGTCGGGATCGACGTCGAGCGGGATTTCGGTGACGCTGCTGGCGTCGGCGGGGGCGTCGCGCAGCACGACTCCGGGCTGGCTCAACACCACGACGACCATGGCGAGCTGGACGACGAGAAAGGGGATGGCACCCCAATAGATGTCGGCGGTGCGAATGCTCCGGGGCGCGACGCTCTTGAGGTAGAACAGCGCGAAGCCGAACGGCGGGTGCATGAACGCGGTCTGCATGTTGACCGCGAGCATCACGCCGAACCAGATCGGATCGATGCCGAGCTTGTAGGCGATGGGCCCCACGAGCGGCACCACGATGAAGGCGATCTCGAAGAAATCGAGAAAGAACGCCAGCACGAACACCAGCAGGTTGACGGCGATCAGAAAGCCGATCACGCCGCCAGGCAGGCGGTTGAACAGGTGCTCGACCCATACGTCGCCGTCAAGCCCGCGGAACACCAGGGTGAAGATCGTCGAACCGATCAGGATGAAGATGACGAAGGTGGTCAGCCGGGTCGTGCTGTCCATTGCCTGCGTCAGTTGCAGTCGCGAGAGCCGCCCGCGCGCCAGCGCCAGCAGCAGGGCGCCCATCGCACCCATCGCCCCGCCCTCGGTCGGGGTGGCGAGGCCGATGAAAATGGTGCCGAGCACCAGAAAGATCAGCAGCAGCGGCGGAAGCAGCGTGGTCAGCACGCGCAGCAGCAGGGCGCTGCCCACGAGGGTACGCGCGCTGGCCGGCATTGCCGGCGCGGCGTGCGGTCGGAACAGGGTCATGGCGAACACGTAGGCCAGATACAGCCCGACCATGATCAGCCCAGGCAGCAGCGCGCCCTTGTACATGTCGCCGACCGAGGCGCCGAGCTGATCGGCCAGCACGATCAGCACCAGCGAAGGCGGAATGATTTGCGCCAGCGTCCCCGAAGCCGCGATGACACCGCTGGCCAGCCGCTTGTCGTAGCCATGGCGCAGCATCACCGGCAGCGAAATCAGGCCCATTGCGATGACGGTGGCGGCGACCACGCCGGTGGTCGCCGCCAGCAGGCCGCCGACCAGGATCACCGCATAGGCCAGCCCGCCGCGCAGCGAGCCGAACAGCTGGCCGATGGTGTCGAGCAGATCCTCAGCCATGCCGGAGCGTTCGAGGATCAGGCCCATGAAGGCGAAGAAGGGAATCGCCAGCAGCGTCGGGTTGGCGACGATGCCGTAGATGCGCTCGGGCAGGGCTTGCAGCAGCGTAAAGTCGAACTGGCCGGCGGCCATGCCGATGCCGGCGAACAGCAGGCCGTTGGCGGCGAGGGCGAAGGCCACCGGATAGCCCAGCAGCATGAAGACCACCAGTCCCATGAACATCAGGGGCGCCATGTTCTGCAGCAGGGCGGCCGCCATCAGACTTCTTCCTCCGGCGTTTCCTGCGGCAGCGAGAGGTGGCCGCCGAGGACGCCGATCCGCTTGATGATCTCGGCAGCGCCCTGCAGGGCGAGCAGCGTGAATCCGAGCGGCAGCAGCAGCTTGACCGGCCAGCGCACGAGCCCGCCGGCGTCGGGCGACATCTCGTGGCTCGCCCAAGCATCCATGAACATCGGCCAGGACAGCCAGGCCAGCAGCACGGCCATCGGCAGCAGAAACAGCAGGCCACCGAGCAGATCGATCCAGGCCTGGCCGCGTGCACCGAAACGGTTGTAGAGGATGTCGATGCGCACATGGCCGTTGTGCTTGAGCGTATAACCGGCTGTGAGCAGGAACATCGCGCCGAACAGGTACCACTGGATTTCCAGCCAGGCGTTCGAGCTCTCGCCCAGTGCATAGCGCGCCAGCGCGTTGCCGGCCGAAATCAGCGTGGCCACGAGCACCAGCCAGATGGCCAGGCGGCCGATGCGTTCGGTCAAAGCGTCGATCAGGCGGGCCAGCGAGAGCAGCGTATTCACAGCGCGCCGGCCTCGCGCAGGAATTCGGCCAGCCGCTCGGCGATCAGGCGATAGCCGGCGGCATTGGCATGGATGGGGTCAGCCTTCAGGCTGTTGTCCTTCAGCACCTTGTTGAAGATCTCGTCCTCGAGCGGCAGTTGCAGGTCCCGGGCCATCTCGCCATAGAAATCCGGTGCGCCGCCGAACAGCTTGGGTTCCGGCACGCCGATCAGCACGACGCTGGCGCCGCTGGCGCGGATGGTCTGCACCATCTGGCGCAGGTTGTTCTCGGTCGCGGCGCTGGGTTGCTTCCTCAGCATGTCGTTGCCGCCCAGGCACAGCAGCACCAGGCGCGGCCGGTATTCTGCCAGCACGTCCGGCAGGCGCTGCAGTCCCGAAGTCGTGGTGTCGCCGGGCACGCCGGCGTTGATCACGGTGCGGCGGGTCAGCGCCGCCAGCACGGCGGGATAGGCGCTGTCCTCGCTGGCACCGGTACCGTAGGTCAGGCTGTCGCCGAAAGCGACGATGACATCCTGCGGGCCGAGCCGGGGTAGCGTCGGTGCGCGATCGCACGCTGCAAGCAGCAGCGCAGCCCAAACCGCTAACAGGAAGCGGCTTGCGTTGAACATCCAGGGGCGTGCGAACAATAAAGCCACGCCCTAGTTGCCTGCCACCGTCATCCGGTCGATCAGGATCGAGCCGACCTGCTTGGAACTGCGCTGCTCGATGTCCTTGCCGATGGCAACGATGCCCTTGAACATGTCGGCAAGATTGCCGGCGATGGTGATTTCCTCGACCGGATACTGGATCTCGCCGTTCTCGACCCAGAAGCCGGCTGCGCCGCGCGAGTAGTCGCCCGTCACCATGTTGGCGCCGTGCCCGAGCAGTTCGGTGACCAGCAGGCCTGTGCCCATCTGTCCGAGCAGCCCATCGAGGTCGTGCTCGCCCGGCGTGACGATCAGATTGTGGCTGCCGCCCGCATTGCCGGTCGTCGCCATGCCAAGCTTGCGCGCCGAATAGCTCGACAGGAAATAGCCCTGCAGCACACCGTCCTTGACCAGGTCGCGATCGAGACAGGCGACGCCTTCGCTGTCGAAGGGCGCACTGCCGAGCCCGGATGGCACGAATGGCTGCTCGCGGATGTTCACCAGCGGCGAGAACACCTGCTTGCCGAGGCTGTCGAGCAGGAACGAGGATTTGCGGTAGAGGCTGCCGCCCGAAACCGCGGCGACGAAATTGCCGATCAGTCCGGTGGCGATCGGCGCCTCGAATATGACCGGGCAGGCGCGGGTGTCGAGTTTCCTGCCGTTGAGTCGTCGCACCGTGCGCATGCCGGCCATGCGCCCCACCGATTCGGCTGATTCGAGTCTGTCGGCGTTGCGCGCGCTGCTGTACCAGTAGTCGCGTTGCATCTCTCCCTTGTCCTCGCCGATGACTGCGACCGAGATGCCGTGGCGCGACGTGGCGTAGCCGTTGCAGAAGCCGAGGCTGTTGGCATAGATGAAATGCGATTCATGGACGCTGACGCCTGCTCCTTCCGAGTTGGTCAGCCGCCGGTCGACTGCCAGCGCAGCCGCCTCACAGGCGCGCGCGCGCTCGGCGGCTTCCTCGACGCTGAGCGCCCAGGGGTGATAGAGATCCAGATCGGGCACGCTGTGCGCCAGTCTGTCGGCGTCGGGCAGGCCGGCGCAGTCGTCCTCGGCGGTGAAGCGCGCGATGGTCAGCGCCTTTTCCACTGCGCTCTTCAGTGCCGATTCCGACAGGTCCGAGGTCGAGGCGTGCCCGCGACGCTGGCCAACGTAGACCGTGACCCCGGCGCCCTTGTCCCGGTTGTATTCGATGGTCTCGATCTCGCCCTGGCGCACGCTGACGTTCTGACCGACGCCCTCGGAGATTTCGGTGTCGGCCGCCGTGGCGCCCTGCCGGGCGGCATGCCCGATGACGATCTGGGACAGCGCGATGAACTGGTCGCGGGTATAGCTGAATTGGGAGCGGGACATGTCGGGTCGACGAAGGAATCAGTAGGGGGCGGGGGGTGGATTCGGCACGTTTGAGGCATCAAGAAACTACAATGACGATGATAACAGCAACCGAAAGCCCAACCGTGCGCCTGATCGATCCCGATGCCGAGCCGGACTTCGACCCCGACGAGGTCTACGACGGTCCCAGCAAGAGCCAGAAGAAGCGAGAGGTCGAAGCCCTGCAGGCTCTTGGCGAAGTGCTGGTCAAGCTGCCCGACGCCCAATTCAAGCGCATCGACCTGCCTGAGGATTTGCGCAGCGCGGTCGCCGCCTGTCGCAAGATCACCCAGAACGGCGCCTTGCGCCGGCAGAAACAGTACATCGGCAAGCTCATGCGCTCGATCGACCCGGCGCCGATCCAGGCCCAGATCGACGTGTTCAATGGCGCATCCGCCGCTGAAAACGCAAGATTGCACCAGGCCGAAAAATGGCGCGACAGGCTGATCGCCGACAATGAGGCGCTGACCCTGTTCCTCAACAGTTATCCCAGGGCGGACGCCACGCAGCTGCGGCAGCTCATCCGCAACGCGCGTGACGAGGCGGCGCGCGGCAGGCCACCGAAAGCCTTCCGTGAGATATTCAGGGTGATTCGCGCGGCCATGCAGCTAAACTGAGGGTTCATCGCGACGCCGAGGCAACGAGGTCTGCCTGGCGCGCCGGCTCGACTGAGGCAACGCGTAATCGAACAGATCGAGGAGAGACCGCATGTGGGGACGCATCGTCAAAATTGCTCTGAGCCTGCCGTTCCTGATCGTCGCCGGGCTGTATGCGCTGTACCTGGCATTCGGGTTTTTCCTGGTCGACCCGCTGGCTCAGAAGCTGCTTCCCTGGGTGGGCGAACGCAAGCTCGCCAGCCAGTTGAGTGCGCAGCGGGTCAGCTTCAACCCGTTTACGCTCGAAGCCACGATCGATGGTCTGCGGCTCGCTGAGCGCGACGGCAAACCGCTGGCCGGTTTCGATCGTCTCTATGTCAATCTCGAAACCACCGGCCTGTTCCGCTGGGCCCTGCGTATTCAGGACATCGCGCTTGACGGCCCGGACTTGAATCTCGTCGTGCTGCCTGGCGGCAAGCTGAACTGGTCGGCGCTGATCGCCAAGCTCGAGGAAGACAAGGAGCCACCGTCCGACAGCATCGTGCGTTTGCTGATCGACCACATCCGGATCGCCGACGGGCTTGTCGAATACACCGACGCCAACCGCTCGGGCAAGCCGTTCAAGGCCGTCCTCAAACCGCTCGGGATCGAGCTCGACGGCCTGTCCACCCTGCCCGAGGACCGGGGTGATTACGCGATAGCCGCGAAGCTGCCGGAGCAGGGGGGCACGCTCAAATGGAAGGGCGAGGTCGGGCTGAATCCGGTGATGTCCACCGGGGAGGTGCGTCTCGAGGGCGTGAAGGTCGACCGCATGATCCGCGTGGTGAAGCAGGCTGACCTGGCGATCAGGCCCACTCGGGGCACTCTCCAGGCCAGCCTCGCCTACCGTTTCGCGATCGTCGACGACAAGCCGCAGGCAGTTCTGGCACGCGTACGGCTGGCGCTGGACGACCTGGCTGCCCAGCCGTCCCAGGGAGACGGCACGCTGACGCTTCAGCACCTCGACCTGACATTGCCACGCCTGGATTTTTCCATGCAGTCGGGCACGCAGGTCAAGTTCTCGGGTCTGGCGCTCGGCGCGCGGGACATCCGCCTGAGCATGAGGGACGCACCGCTGTTCGAGTTGCCGCAGGCCGACATCAAGGGTGTCGATTTCGACCTGCTCGCGCGCCATGCGCGCGTGGCTCAGGTGATGCTCAGGGCTGGCGACGTACAGCTCGCGCGCTTGGCGGACGGCAGCTACGACTGGGCGAACGCCTGGAAGCCTGCGCCTGAATCCGCGCCCGAGGCAGCCGCGCCGGCCGCACCAGCCGGTCCTGGAAAGCCCTTTGCTTTCGAGGTGGCCGAGCTATCGTTGCGGGACTGGCGTGCCCATATGCTGGATCGATCGTTCGAGCAACCGATTCGCCTCGATGTGTCGGATCTCGACTTGCGCCTGGCGCTGTCCAACAACGACGGTCCGCTGAAAATAAGCGGATTCAACAGCGAACTCGGCGGCCTGAAGGTGACCTCGGCGCTGCAGGTCGAGCCTGTGGCGACGCTGGCCAGCCTTGAGGTCACAGGCGGTGAATTCGATCTCGATGCGCGCGCCGCGTCGATCGGGACCGTCGTGCTGTCCGGCTTGCGCACCCGGGTGGAACGCTCTGACGGGCAGCCGCTGAACTGGCAGACCATGCTGAAGCCGGTGCGCACTGCGCCGCCCGCGTCCGAACGCGCGGTCGCCAGGCTGGCGGTCGAAGCAGAAAGGAACTGGACGCTGGCGCTGCAGCGACTGGCGCTCGAGGACGCTGCCGTTCGAATCGAGGATCGCGCCAAGGGCACGCCCGTGCTGCTCGATATCGACCAGGGGAAACTGGAGGCGCGCATGCTGTCGCTCGACATGACGCGCGCGGTTCCGCTCAAGGCGTCGTTCCGGGTCAGGCAGGGCGGCCGCTTCCATGCCAGCGGCAGCATCGTTCCGGGCAAGCCGTCCGGCAGACTCGACATCGGACTCGAAGAGCTGTCGCTCAAGCCCTTTGCGCCCTACGTCAACCGGTTCGCCAGACTCTATCTGCACTCAGGCGCCGCCTCGAGCCGAGGCAAGCTGGTGTTCGCGCCCGGCAAGCCGGACATGAAGGTGGAATTCAAGGGCGGCCTCGACGTGGACGACATGGCGATCACCGAGGAGGAAACCGGCGAAGCGTTTCTGGGCTGGAAGCAGCTGTCATCCGACAGCCTGACGTTCGGCCTCGGCCCCAATCACCTGCACATCGACGAACTGGTTGCGCTGAATCCATTCGGCAAGGTGATCATCTTCGCCGACAAGTCGATCAACCTGCAGCGCATTCTGCGCAAGCCGGAAACTGATCAACCGGCACAGAACGCGCCGCTGCCGAAAACGCAAGCGCAGCCCCGCCCGTCTGCCGAGCCCGACGCATTTCCGCTGGAAATCGACCGCGTTCGCATCATCGGCGCCAACGCGGAGTTCGCTGATCTGTCCCTGCCCCAGCAATTCGGAACCCGCATGCACGATCTCGGCGGCGTGGTGACCGGACTCACGACGGATCCGGCGACCGTTGCGCAGGTGGAACTCGACGGCAAGGTCGACGACTTCGGGTCGGCGCGGGTCCGCGGCTCGATCCAGCCGTTCCGCGCCAGCGATTTCACCGACCTCAAGGTGACCTTCCGCAATCTCGAAATGACCCGGCTGACGCCTTATTCAGGCAAGTTTGCCGGCCGCAAGATCGATTCGGGCAAGCTTTCGGTCGATCTCGAATACAAGATCAAGCAGCGACAGCTGGCCGGCGAAAACAAGTTCGTGATCAACACGCTCAAGCTCGGAGAGAAGGTCGACAGCCCCGATGCCATGAAGCTGCCGCTCGATCTCGCGATCGCGCTGCTCGAAGACAGCAATGGCATCATCGACCTCGACCTGCCGATTTCGGGCAGCCTGGACGATCCTAAATTCAGTTATGGAAAAATCATCTGGAAGGCCATCGTCAACGTGCTGACCAAGCTCGTGACCGCCCCATTCAGGGTGCTCGGCAAACTGCTGGGGGTGAGTTCGGAAAAACTCGAGGCTGTCGCTTTCGATCCCGGCAGCAGTGCACTGCTGCCGCCCGAACAGGAAAAGCTGAAGCTGCTGAGCGAGGCCATGGCCAAGCGCCCGGCGCTGACCCTCACGCTCGAGCCGGGCTACGATCCGGCAGCGGACCGGCGCGCCCTGCAAGTTCAGGCGATGCGCCGCGAAGTGGCCGCTGGCACTGGACAGAAGCTTGCGCCGAACGTGGAACCGGGCCCGGTGGACGTCAATATCTACAAGGTGCAGACCTGGCTCGAAGACCGCTACATCGAGCGCGTCGGCAAGGCGGAATACCAGAAGCTGCGCACCAGCTTCAAGGAAAAGCAGGCCGGCGGCGTAAACCCGATCACCGACAGCGCGCTGCTCGAACGGATCGGACGCAGCTTCAAGACGCGCGATGATGGCCCGGTATCCGCTTTCCATGCCGAACTGCTCGAGCAATTGACCCAGAAGACGGTCATCGACGACGCCGCGCTGGTCAGGCTGGCGCAGGCGCGCGGGCAGGCGATGCGCGAAGACCTGATCCGCCATGGGCTGGATGGCGGGCGCGTCAGCGTCGCCGCACCGCTCGCACAGGCTGCAAAAGACAATCAGGTCCGCAGCAAGCTGAGCCTCGGCGCGGGAACGCTGGCAGCGCCGTCCCGGGTTTCGACGGAAGGCAGTGCTGCGGCGAAGCCTGTGCAATGAGACACCTCGCTCGGCAAGAGCGCGATTGAATTGAGTGGGTTCAAGACTATAAAGAGACAAGGTAGTCTAAATATTGGGGGCGATCATGAAACGAACGGCAATTGAGCGGCTGGTGGTTCTGCTTTGTGGTGGGATTGCAGCGTTATTCCTGTCCTTTTCCACCCAGGCGCAGCAGTCCGAAATTTCCCCCGACGTGAAACAGCATGTCGAGACCGCGACCGAAGCCTTCGACCGCCTGGTGAAGATCAACCTGCCGCCGCATCAACGCGCCCTGCTGGATGAAGCCCTGAAGGACGCGCACGGCTTCGTGATCTTCCCGCGAGTCCTCAAGGTAGGCGCGGGCGTTTCCACCATTCAGGGACGGGGGGTGCTCACCTACCGCGACCGCGATGGCGAATGGAGTCCGCCGATCCCCTTGGTGGTCGAGGGCACGAGTTTCGGTCCTCATTTCGGCTCGGTTTTCTACGAGAGCCTGGTGGTGATCAAGACGCCGGCCGCCGTCGAGCGCATGCTCAGTGGACAGGTTCGCCTTGAAGGGCGCGAGGCGATCGGGCCGATCCAGCAGGCCATTTCCCCACAGAGCGACATCGTTGCCTATACGCGTCCTTTCGGTATTACGATGGGCCTGTCGGCGGACGACATCCACATCATGCTGGATCAGAAGGCGATCAACGAGTTGTATGGCAGGACGGTCGAGCCGCTGGAAATCGCGAGTGGCCAGAAATTGACCATGCGCGTCTCGCCGTGCGTCCAGAAGTTCGTCGAAACATCCAACCGGGTGGCCGGCAAGTCTCCGAGGACAACTTACTGGAAATAGCATCGCAACGGACGATTTGCGGCTTTTGCCCAATGGGTGCAAACGGTTAGCGTCGAGTGCGGAGGTAGCGCGTACCGGTGCTGCCAGGCGCGGGGTCGACAGGGCGCATGCCGTTTCAAGCTTTGCAGGACCCGGCCGTTATCTTCGTGTCTCGGTCCTGTGATGCCACCATGAGTTTTCGCCGAATCCGAATTCTGCTCCTGCTCGGCGCATTGGCCGCGGCGATCGGGCTGACCTGGCTCGAGCAGACCATGGTGCGTTCCTGGCGGGCACCGCTGCAAGTGGCGATCATCCCGATCAATGGCGACGGCTCGGAACAGGCGAGCGAGACGATACGCGCGCTGCAGGCGAGCGATTTCGACGACATCAATCCGTTCTTGCGGCGCGAAATCGCGCGCTACGGCGTTGGATTGAAGAAGCCCATGGTGGTCACGGTGCTGCCTGAACTGACGGTCCAGCCGCCCGAGCCGCCGCGCGACGGCAGCGTGCTCAAGACCATCTGGTGGAGCCTGAAGCTGCGCTGGTGGGTGTATCGACAGTCGGGTACCTGGTTGCCGCAGCTCGGCGTGATAAAGCTGTTCGTGTTGTATCACGCGCCGGAGGACGGCGTGGCGCTGGAACATTCGCTGGGTTTGCAGAAGGGCCTGATCGGCGTGGTCCATGCGTTCGCCGATCCCGGGCAGGCGCGCCAGAACAATATCGTCATCGCGCACGAACTCCTGCATACGCTTGGCGCCACGGACAAATATGGCGCCGATGGCACGCCGATCTATCCGCAGGGGTATGCCGATCCGGAACTGCCGCAATTCGTGCCGCGTCACGATGCCGAAATCATGGCGGGGCGCTTCGTCAACGGTGCCGGCCAGCTCGTGATGCCGCCCAGCCTGGCACGCTGCGTGATCGGTCCTGAAACCGCCCACGAGATCAATCTCGACGAAGGTTTCCAGCAGAGCTTCTGAGCTTCCCATCCGCGTCCTGGATAGCGGGCGGCGATCACGCCCGAGCTTGGGTGCGCCGCTGTTCCAGGCGCGCCAGGCCATAGTGGATGAAGGCCAGCGCAGCGTAGACCGGTCCCAGGAGGTTCAGCAGGGGGACGAATTGCAGCAGTCCGGTCAACCCCCCCAGCACCCACCAGCTGCTGCGCTCGTCGCGGAACAATTGATCCATCTCGTTCGCGGTGGCGTGTTCGGCGATGGCGTCGTAGCGGAACAGTCGCTGGTTCAGATAGGCAGCTGCGACGAAAGGGACGATCACGCCGACGCCGATCAGCCACAGCGGCAGCGTGACCAGACACAGGCCAAGGAACAGGACGACGGCGACGAGCGCATTCCAGAGGCTGCCGACGAAGCCGCCACCCGCTTCGCGTACGAGTTCCGGATAGTCGCGTTCAGCCACCACGCGGATCAGGGCAGGCGTTCCGAACAATGCAGTGATCACGAGCGCGGTCAGCATGACCAGGGGCAGGAACAGCATCAGGTTCAGCCCAACCAGAATGGCATTGGCGATCCATGCCGGTTTCAGGTCGGTCAGCCAGGCCTGGATGCCGACGGCATCGAGCCCCTGCGCGATCCAGCCGGAGAAGGTGCTCCAGAAGGTGACGCCCAGGACCAGCCAGAGCAGCATGGCAAGCAGCATCGGCCAGACCACGATCCACAGCACGCGCAGGCTGAACAGGTCGCGCAGGGCACGCCCGAGCGCGTCGAGCACGGCGCTCAAGCTGGTGTCCTCAGCGCCGATTTGGGGCGGAACACGGCAACGGTGTCGGGGCGTGTTTCGAGATAGGGTCCGCCGATCAGGTCGATGCAGTAGGGCACGGCGGCGAAGATGCCGTCGAGCGTTTCCTTGATCGCCTTGGGCTGGCCCGGCAGATTGAGGATCAGGCTGGCGCCGCGGGTGACGCCGACCTGGCGCGACAGGATGGCGGTCGGGACGTATTTCAGCGACACGGCCCGCATGGCTTCGCCGAACCCCGGCAATACCTTGTGTGCGACGGCCAGGGTCGCTTCCGGCGTGACGTCGCGCAGCGCCGGGCCGGTACCGCCGGTGGTCAGGATCAGCGAGCAGCGCTCGCGGTCGGCGAGTTCGATCAGCGTGGCTTCGATTCGTGCCTGCTCGTCCGGGATCAGCCGGGCGACGAATTCGGCCGGGTTGGCCAGCACCTCGCCAAGCCAGGCTTCAAGCGCAGGCAGGCCCTTGTCCTCGTAGGTGCCGCTGCTGGCGCGGTCGCTGATCGAAACCAGGCCGATGCGGATGCTGTCATAGCTCATGTGGTCGGAAAAGAGGATTGTTCAAGCGTCCGAATTTAGCAGAATGAAGGGAATTGGCGGAAGGAGACAAGGATGAAATCGATCGTGATGCTGCTGGCGGCGGTTATGGTATGGGCATCGGCTGCCTGGGCAGACCCGCCGCCGGGCTATCCATTCGTCAGCTTCGATGCCGGCCTCAAGGCGGCACGCGCGAGCGGCAAGCCGATATTCCTGTACTTCGGCCGCTATGGCTGCGCATGGTGCGACCACACCAACAAGAAGACTTTTTCCGACCCGTCGCTGAAGGCCTTGTACAGCGACAACTACGAACTGGTCTATGTCGATGCCGAATCCGGACGGCGGCTGACGCTGCCGAGCGGCGAGCGCATCACCGAAGCCGAGCTGGGGGTGCGGCTGCAGGCGTTCGCCACGCCGCTTTTCGTCTATCTGACGCCGCAGGGCGAGAAAATCGTGCAGATCCCGGGCTTCAAGACGGTGCAGGATTTCCGCGACTACGACCGCTACGTACGCGGCGGGTATTACAAGCAGAAGTCCCTGCTCGAATTTCTCGGCGGCAAATCGTGAGGCGAACGGCGCTGCTGCTGCTCGCACTGGCCTTGCCGGCACATGCCGGCTGGACCTGGAGCGATGCCCTGACGGTCGGTTCGGTCCAGGGGCCGGCCATATTTCCGCACCTGGAATCGGCCAATCGCCAGAACGTGGCGGTGTCGGGCGACAGTGTCGGCGTGGCATGGGAAGACAACCGCGAAGGCAGCCCGCAATGCTACCTCGCGATCAAGGCCGGCACGGCCGACGCGTTCGCGCCGGAAATCCGGCTGAGCCAGTCGGAATGCTACGAGCCCGTGGTGCTGGCATTGGGTGAAGGCCGCTTCATGGCGGCCTGGGAAGAGGCCGGCACCATCCGCGCGCAGCTGCTGCCGGGCGGCAGTCCGGTTGCCCTGAGCAGGGCCGAGGCGGCGCAGGTGACGCTGGCCAAGGGTACAGGCAGGGTCTATGCCGCATGGGCCGAGCAGGCCGGGCGCTTCCGGCACATCGTCGTCGCTCGGCTGGAAACGGACTCGGGCACGCCCACGGTCGTCCACGCGCAGCCGGTCGAGGCCGGGGAACCGACTGAGGGACAGAGCTGGCCGGCGCTGGCGGTTGCCGGAGACGGCAGTGTGACGGTGGCGTGGGAAGACCGTCGCGAGCGCCATACGGTCCCGATGGCGAGCCATGGTCCCGATGGCCGTGACTTTGCGCTGCCGGTTCACCTGACCGATCTCAAGCCAGGCGGCGGGGCGGCGAGTACGCTGGGTCTCGGCGCGGGCACCGGGGCGATGCGTCCGACGCTCACGGCCTGGAACGAGCAGGGCGTTGCCGCCGCCTGGCTCGACAAGCGTGATTTCCTGTCCGGCTATGACGTGTACGCGGCGCTCGATGACGGGTCGCACCGCTTCGGCCGCAACCTCCAGGTGCAGGACAGCTTCGGCGACAACATGGCGCAATGGCACGCGAAGATCGTCGGCGACGCAAGCGGCCGGCTGCTGGCGCTGTGGGACGACGCACGCGACGGTACGTCGGATGTCTGGCTGTCGGCCTGGAACGGCACGGC
>JAYRNU010000092.1:0-12674 GCA_041912015.1 Thiobacillus sp.
CAGGACGGTGAAACGCTCCCGCGCCAATGATAGTAGGCACTCGCCTGTGAAAGTAGGTCATCGTCAGACTCCTTATACGTACCGACAGGTACCCAAAAACCCCCTCCACAACGAGGGGGTTTTTTATTGCATTGCAGGGAAACACAAGACGGCCATCGGAGCATCGCACCGACTGACATGTAGAATTGGGCCGTGGAGACACGACCCCAAAAAGCGCTATTCCGGATTCTGCGCCGAATGTCGGATGGCTCGTTCCATTCCGGGCAGGCGTTGGCGCGCGAGTTCAGGGTTTCGCGCAGCAGCATCTTCAATATCCTCAACCAAGCGGGATCACTTGGACTGACGATCCATGCCGTGCGTGGAAAGGGATATCGCCTTGCCGCACCGATCGAATGGCTCGATGAAGCCGCGGTCTCCTTTCATCTGGGCCAAGCCTCACGCAGATTCGACGTGCACATCCTGGAGAGTGAGGTTTCGACAAACAATGCCCTGATGGCAGCTGCTTCCAGCGGAGCCACCGATGGCACGGTATTCTGCGCGGAACACCAGCAGGCCGGCAAAGGAAGACGGGGACGTCAGTGGCATGCCGTGCTGGGAGGAAGTCTGACCTTTTCCGTGCTGTGCCGGTTCGACAAGGGCTTGCAGTCGCTTGCTGGACTGAGCCTGGCGGTCGGGATGGCGATCGCACGCGCGATCAATCGCCACAGTGTTCATCCAGCCAGGCTGAAGTGGCCGAACGACGTGCTCGTTGACTACCGGAAGCTTGGCGGCATACTCGTCGAGGTCCAGGGAGACATCAATGGCGATGCCTTTGCAGTCGTGGGCATCGGCCTCAATGTTCGACTCAGTGAGATTCAGCGCGATGTGATTGACCAGGCTGTGGTTGATCTTGCAGAAATGGGCGTGACCGTGGGCCGCAACCAGTTGCTGGCGGAGTGCCTGATGGAATTGCAGCAGATGCTGGACCGTTTTCGGCTCTCGGGATTTGCAGCCCTGCGCGACGACTGGATGGCACTGGATGCCTATGCAGGCAAGGCAGTGTCGCTGAACATGCCAGATACCGGAGGGGTGCAAGGCGTGGCAGCAGGCGTCGATGAAACGGGCGCCTTGTTGCTACGGGGTCATGATGGCAGGGTTAAAGCCTACAGCGGCGGCGAAATCAGCCTGCGGCTCGACCGTCACGCGAGATGAGTGTCCGGCGATTGCTGCTCGATGCAGGCAACACTCGGTTGAAGTGGGCCGTATTGGAAGACGGCATATGGCGAGCGCAAGGGGGAGCGGCATACGAGGCGCTCGAGGAAATCGCGAAGGAACTGACACCTGGAACGCGCTGCTACGTCGCAAGCGTCGCCAGCGCAGCGCATGAGGCGCGGATCAAGGCTTTGCTGGCACCTTTTGCCATCGAGCCCCGATGGCTGGTTTCACAGACGAAGTTTCTGGATGTCATGAACAGCTACGAACCGCCACAGCAGCTAGGCGTCGACCGCTGGATGGGGTTGATCGCTGCGCGCCAGCACACGCAGGCACCCGTGCTGGTCGTCTCGGCGGGGACGGCGATGACCGTGGATGCCCTGTCCGCAGACGGGACATTCATCGGCGGACTGATCGTGCCCGGCGTCGCGTTGATGCAGCAGGCGTTGCAGCAAGGGACGGCCCGTGTTGCAGACGTGAACGGCACCTGGCGGCCTTTCCCACGCTCTACCCCGGACGCGGTCAGGAGTGGGGCCATGGCGGCGCTGTGTGGGGCTGTCCAGATGCAGCATGCAAGACTGGCCGCGCTGTCGGGCGGGACGCCGCACTGCATCCTGACCGGTGGCGATGCGAAAGATCTGCTGCCTCATCTGACGATGGCCGTGGAACATGTGCCAGGCCTGATACTCGAAGGCATGGCATGCGTGGCGAGGGAGGATATTGCAGAATGAAATGGCTTACATGGGCGCTACTGGCTGCCAACTTGGCGGTCGCAGGCGTTTTCGTCGGCAGCGCCTACTGGTCACAGTCCGGTTCCGAGCAGACGGCGCCGTTGAACGTCGACCGGTTCAGCCTGCGCAGCCAGTCCGGCCAGGCCGACAGGGGTGACGTGCCGTCACCGACCGAGACGGTCGACTTGTGCGTCGAATGGCGTGGCCTCAATCGGGATGAATTCGCGCTCGCACGCGAACAGCTCAAGACCATGGCGGGCGAACGCGTGATGTCCTTCAGCGAAGTGCCGGTCGAGACGCGACGCTGGGTCCTGTTTCCGCCGCTGCCCAGCCCGGAATCGGCTGAGGCCAAGCGGGCAGAACTTGCGGCAGCGGGCATAAAGGATGCCTTTGTCGTCAAGGATGGCGTGTGGCGCAATGCCATTTCGCTCGGGCTGTTTGCCGACGACGAGGCGGCCGGCCGCCGAGTGCGTGAAGTCGAGGGCAAGGGAGTGCTGGGAACCCGGGTGGAGGTGCAGCCGCGCCAGGGAACGGAGTTCTATTTCGTGATACGCAGCGAAGACCCGGATGCCCTGAAGGGGCTCGGCGAAATCAAGCAGGCTTATCCTGGCAGCCGGCAGTCACGCGTGGCCTGTCCGTCATGAGACAGGAAGCATGAAGTCGAGCGCGATACCGCCGAATACTGCGGCACCGAACCAGGTGTTGTGCAGGAAGGCGCGAAAACATTGCTGCGGGTCGCGCTTCCGAATCAGCACGAGGTGGTAGAGGGCGATCGCCGCCGCAACGCCAAGTCCGCCAAAGAATGCCCAGCCCATGCCCCGCTGCAGGCCGATCCAGCCGAGCAGTCCGAGCGTGGCTGCGTAGCAGAGGGCAATGGCGGCTATGTCGTAACGGCCGAAGGTGATGGCCGACGTCTTGATGCCGATCTTCAGGTCGTCCTCGCGATCGACCATGGCGTACTGTGTGTCGTAGGCAACGGCCCAGAAGGTATTGGCAGCCAGCAGGATCCAGGCTTCCATCGGGATGTCACGCAATACCGCGGCGTAGCTCATCGGAATGCCGAACCCGAAGGCAATGCCGAGATAGGCCTGTGGAATCGCGAAAAAACGCTTGGTGAATGGATAGCTTGCCGCCAGAAACAGGGCGATGACGGACAGCTCCAGGACCAGCCGATTGAGCGGGAGAATGAGCAAAAAAGCCAGCAGGGACAAACCCGAGGCCAGTAGCAGTGCCTCTTTCGGCGACACCTTGCCGGCAGCTAGCGGACGCTCGCGGGTGCGTGCCACATGCGGATCGAATCTGCGGTCTGCGTAGTCGTTGATGACGCAGCCGGCCGATCGCATCAGCACCACCCCCAGGACGAATATCGACAGGATCAGCCAGTCCGGGCCGCCCTGGCTGGCCATCCACTGCCCCCACAACGTGGGCCAAAGCAGCAGCAGGATGCCGATCGGCTTGTCGAGCCGCATGAGCTTCTTGTATTGAGACAGGCGTTCTGACAGGTTCATAGCGCATCGATCGCCGGCAGAAACACCTCGGTCACCAGCAACGGACGGCGGTTCAGGCTGAACACCGAGCGCCGCGCCCACAGGCTGCGAACGGACAGGGGAAGCTGCTGTTCGATGCTGCGAAACAACGGATGGTCCAGGCGCAGGAGCTGGTAAGTCAGCGGATGGCGCTGAACACGGTGGTCGCTGAACAAGGCCTCGCCCAGCGGCCGGCTGCCGAGTCGGCTGATGCGGTTCCAGTCGCCACGCAGGCTGGAATAGGGGAGCACGCTATGGGCAAATACGACGGGAATGCCATTGCACTTCAGCAGCACCTCGCGCACATAAACCCGGGTGTTCATCGCAATGTCCAGCAGCGCGTACTCGTCCGGATTGGGGCGAGCCAGTCCAGTGATCAGCGGCGCCACCTCGAATCCTGCGCAACGGGCTTTGAGGCGTTGGGTCAGTGAGCCGCGGTCGGTGAGCCAGGCGCGCAAGGGCCGCGGAAGGGAATGCGGGTGGGCAAGCCAGCTTTGCCGGGAATTGTGCAAGGTGCGTCATCGATCGGGGCAGGAAGCCAGCATTATGCCGTAGCGTGGCGTCCTCAGACAGAAGCGCGTCAGTGTCAGGGCATGCGACGTACTTGCATGCAGAATCGACCGTCCACTAGATGGTCGAAAGGGCTTGGCGATCGCCGATCCAGCGCTCCAGATGACGGGCGGCAACGTCGGGATGCTCGGACAGACAGCGTTGCGCCAGGTCGCGAGCAGCCTCCAGCAGCGCGACATCGCGCTCCAGATCGGCAAACCGCAGCAGCGGCAGGCCGCTTTGGCGATGGCCGAGCAACTCCCCGGGCCCGCGCAGCAGCAAGTCCTGGCGTGCGATTTCGAAACCGTCGGTTTGCTCGTAAATCACCTTGAGTCGCGCCCGCGCGAGTTCAGACGCGGGCGCCTGATACAACAGCACGCAAACCGACTCCCGGCTGCCGCGTCCGACCCGCCCGCGCAGCTGGTGCAATTGGGCCAATCCCATGCGTTCGGCATGCTCGATGACCATCAGCGCAGCGTTCGGCACATCGACGCCGACCTCGATGACGGTGGTGGCGACCAGCAAGTCGATCTCATGCGCCTGGAACGCGGCCATCACCGTCTGCTTCTGTTCCGGGCGCAGGCGGCCGTGCACCAGGCCGATGCGCAGCTCCGGCAGCTGAACGCTCAAAGCCGCATGGGTGTCCTGCGCCGTTTGCAACTGCAGCTTCTCGGATTCCTCGATCAGCGGACAGACCCAGTAGGCCTGGCCGCCAGCAAGGCAGCTCTCGCGTACGCGTGCCAGCACGTCGTCCCGTCGCGCGGCGTTCACGAGCTTGGTGACGACGGGCGACCGACCAGGCGGCAATTCATCGATCGTCGCCACGTCGAGATCGGCAAAGAAGCTCATCGCCAGGGTGCGCGGGATCGGCGTTGCGCTCATCATCAACTGGTGCGGCTCGGCACCCTTGTGCATCAGGGCCAACCGCTGCCCGACGCCGAAACGGTGCTGCTCGTCGACCACCGCCAGTCCCAGCCGTGCAAAGTGTCCCCCTTCCTGAAACAGCGCATGGGTGCCGAAGGCGAGATCGACCTCGCCGGCTGCGATCGTGTCCCAGGCCGCGTTGCGTTCGGATTTGCGCAGACTGCCTGAAACCCAGGCACAGCGAACACCCAGCTCGGACAAGGCCGGTGCCAGCTTGCGGAAATGCTGCTCGGCGAGGATTTCGGTCGGCGCCATGAAGGCGGCCTGCATGCCGTTCTCTATCGACTGCAGGCAGGCAAGCGTGGCGACAATGGTCTTGCCGCTGCCGACATCCCCCTGCAGCAGCCGGCGCATCGGGTGAGGCAGCGCCAGGTCTGCTCGGATTTCATGCCAGGCACGCGTTTGCGCAGCGGTCAGTTCGAACGGCAGCGCTTCGATGAATCTTGTCGTCAACGTTTCCTTCGCAGGCAGCGGGACGGTACGCAGGCGTTGCCGCTGTTGGCGCGCTGCGGCCAGCGACAATTGCTGGGCAAGCAGCTCGTCGAATGCCAGCCGCTGCAAGGCAGGAGGGCGGCCGGATTCAAGCTCGTTCAGTGCATGGTTCTGAGGCGGCTGGTGCAGCAGGCGAATGCTGGCTTCCAGTTCCGGCAATCGCAATTCGGTCAGCCAGTCCGCAGGGAGGGTGTCGGCGATGGGCGCTTCAAGCGCGCGGCTGACGAGTTTGCGCAGCGTGGCCTGCCCGAGTCCCGCCGTAGTCGGATACACCGGCGTGTATTGCGTCGGCAGGGGGGTGGTTTCGTCCGCTCTGATGAAACGCGGGTGCACCATTTCCAGGCCGAAAAAGCCGCCCCGGACCTCACCGAAGAAACGGATGCTTTCGCCCGGCTGAAACAGCTTCAGGTGGCTTGGATAGAAATTCAGAAAACGGATGCCGAGCACGCCACTGCTGTCCGCCACCGTCAGCGACAGCATGCGGCGGGGTCGGTACGTGACACTGGCAGCGGTCACCGCCGCCTGGACCTGCACCGTCTGGCCGGGCAGCAGGTCGTGGATGGGCGTGATGCGGGTTTCATCTTCCCAGCGCAGCGGCAGATGCAGCACCAGATCGGCATCGCGGGTGAGGCCCAGCTTGGCGAGTTTGGCGGCGGTTGCCGGGCTGACCGGAAAGGAAAACGGCGAAGCCGCCTTCACATGGCTTATCCGAGTACCATCACCGCGTCCGCTTCGACCAGCGCGCCGCGCGGCAGGGCGGCGACCCCGACTGCGGCACGCGCCGGATAGGGCGGGGTGAAATAGCCGGCCATGATTTCATTGACCCTGGAGAAGTGGCCAAGGTCGGTCAGAAAGATGTTGAGCTTGACGACATTGCCCAGGGAGCCTCCGGCTGCTTCGGCTACAGCGGCAAGATTCCTGAACACCTGGTGAACCTGTGTGTCGATGCCCTCGACCAACTGCATGGATGCCGGGTCGAGCCCGATCTGCCCCGACAGATACACGGTCTGGGCGACCTGCACGGCCTGCGAATAGGTGCCGATCGCGGCAGGAGCGTCGGAAGTCTGGATGATGCGCTTTTCCATGCGGTTGGATTCCTTGGAGGAGGTGGGAGGGGTCACTGGGATTGTGCACGACCGTCTTTCTTGCCCTTGATGCGGAAAATCCGCACGACGTCGGGCAGGCTGCGCAGACCGCGCATCACGCGTGCGAGATGCATGCGGTTTTCCACCTGCACGGTGAAGAACAGGACGGTGTAGGGACTGCCGTCCTCCTCTTCCATGGAAACGTTGCCAATGTTGGAACCGTGCTCGGCAATGGCGGCGGCGACCTTCGCCAGCACGCCACGCTTGTTGCCGACGACGACCTTGATCGAAACGTCGAACATGTGGCCTGGTTCGGCTTCCCATTCGACATCGAGCCATTTGTCCGGGTCGGTGCGGAAAGCCCGGATCGACGGACAGTCGTGGGTGTGGATGATCAAGCCACGGTCCTTGTGGATGAAGCCGAGAATCGGATCGCCCGGGATGGGATGGCAGCAATGCGCGAGCTCGACCGCGATGCCCTCGGTGCCGCGGATGCTGATGGCGTGCGGGTGGGCGGGCTCGCCGGACTTCTCGCCCTGTACGTGCAGCAACTGGTGCGCCACCACCAGCGGCAGTTTGCCGCCGAGTCCGATGGCGGTGAACAGATCCTGCCGGGACTG
The DNA here is from genome assembly GCA_041912015.1 of Thiobacillus sp. Lineage (GTDB taxonomy): Bacteria > Pseudomonadota > Gammaproteobacteria > Burkholderiales > Thiobacillaceae > Thiobacillus. The sequence continues at coordinate 7,119 of JAYRNU010000092.1, forward strand.
CATCCCATAGTCCTTGAGCAGACGTTCCCAGACGATGGGATCGGGGGCCGCCGAATCAGGATGAAGCGCTGCGATGGCGTTGTTCAACAAACGCTCGCCGAGGGCTGCTGCTTCCTTGACGCGCGCGTTGCGAAGGTAGTTGCGGATGTGCGAGCGTGCCTTGCCGGTCACAACGAAATTGAGCCACGCCGCGTTGGGCGTGGCGTTGGCCGAGGTGAGGATCTCGACATGGTCGCCGTTGCGCAGCTGCGTGCGCAGCGGCATCAGTTCGTAGTTGATCTTGACGGCGATGCAGTGGCGACCAACATCGGTGTGCACGGCAAAGCCGAAGTCCACTGCGGTGGCCCCGCGCGGCAACGCCATGATCTTTCCCTTGGGCGTGAACACATAGACCTCGTCGGGGAACAGGTCGATCTTGATATGCTCGAGAAATTCGGTCGAGTCGCCGTGATCGGCCTGGATGTCGAGCAAGGACTGCAGCCAGCGATGCGTGCGCGTCTGCACATCATTGAGTGCCGCATCGGCCGACTTGTACATCCAGTGCGAGGCGACGCCCGACTCGGCAAGCCGGTTCATTTCGACGGTGCGGATCTGGACCTCGATCGGCGTGCCATTGGGACCGAACAGGATCGAATGCAGGGACTGGTAGCCGTTGGCCTTGGGGATCGCGATATAGTCCTTGAATTTCCCGGGAATAGGCTTGTACGCACCATGCAGCGCGCCGAGCGCCAGGTAGCAGGAAGGCTGGTCGCGCACGACCACGCGGAATCCGTAGATGTCGAACACCTCGGAGAATGCCAGGTTCTTTTCCTGCATCTTGCGATAGATGCTGTACAGGTGCTTTTCGCGTCCGCTGATGGTCGCATCGAGTCCGGCCTGCTCGAGCTTTTCCTGCAAGGTGACCTTGATCTTCTCGACCAGTTCGCGCCGGTTGCCACGCGCCGTCTTGACGGCTTTCGCCAGCACTTGATAGCGGTTCGGGTGACTGTAGCGGAAACCGAGATCTTCCAGCTCCTGATAGACCGAATGCAGCCCGAGCCGGTTGGCGATCGGCGCGTAGATTTCGAGCGTTTCGGTTGCGATGCGGCGGCGCTTCTCGGGCGGCATCGAGTCCATCGTGTGCATGTTGTGCTGGCGGTCGGCCAGCTTGACCAGGATGACCCGCACGTCCTGCGCCATGGCCAGCAGCATCTTGCGGAAGTTTTCTGCCTGGGCGTGCTGTTCGGAGGCGAACGCCAGCTTGTCGAGTTTGGATACGCCTTCGACCAGCAACGCCACGGCCTTGCCGAATCGCGCCTCGATTTCGCTCGCAGTGGCCGGGGTGTCCTCCACGACATCGTGGAGCAGTGCGGCGGTCAGCGTCTGGGCGTCGAGATGCCAGCCAGCAAGGATGCCGGCGACGGCCAGCGGATGGGAAATATAGGGTTCGCCGCTCTTGCGGAACTGGCCCTCATGGGCAGCACGGCTGAATTCGAAGGCTTCCTCGATGACGCCGATGTCTTCCGGCGGCAGGTAGCTCAGTGCCGGGCGCAGGGACTCGAAAGCGTGCGTCATCTCCGGCGCGCGGGGGGCGGGCGCCGGCTCAGGGAAAGGCCGAGGATCAGGCGCGGCCCCGGTTGAGGATTTCACGGCCGACCTTGCCGGCTGCCACTTCGCGCAACGCGGTGACGATGGGTTTGTCCTTCGATTCGACCATGGGCTGGGAGCCTTGTGCCAGCTGGCGTGCCCGGTAGGTCACTGCGAGCGTCAGTTCGAACCGGTTGGGAAACATGTCGAGACAATCATCAACGGTAATACGTGCCATGGGGCTTACTCCTGCACCGGGTGGTGCGATTAGCTACGTCGGAACTCGTCGAACAGCGCCGCATGCCGTACGAGCTGGCGCGACGATTCGAGGCGAATGCTGCGGGTGATTGCGATCAGTTCCTGCAGGGCGTGATCAAAATCATCGTTGACAATTATATAGTCGAACTCATCGGCGTGAGAGACGTCGTTCGCCGCGGCGGCAAGCCGGCGCTCGATCACTTCCTCGCTGTCCTGTCCGCGCCCCTTGAGGCGGGTGCGCAAGGTATTGAACGACGGCGGCAGGATGAAAATCGAAACGGCGTCGGGAAAGTGCTGCTTGACCTGCGCTGCACCCTGCCAGTCGATTTCGAGCAGGATGTCATGGCCCGCATTGAGGTCATGCATGAGGCTGCTTTTCGAAGTGCCATAGAAATTCCCGTACACCCCGGCATGTTCAAGAAACTCGCCGTCGGCCAGCATCATTTCGAACCGCTGACGCGTGACGAAATGATAGTCGCGGCCATCCGTTTCGCCGGGACGCGGCGCACGCGTGGTGTAGGAAACCGACAGCCGGATGGCGGGATCGGCTTTGAGCAGCGCCTTGACGAGGCTGGTCTTGCCGGCGCCGGACGGTGCGCTGACGATATAGAGCACGCCTTTTCTGGAATGTTGGGTCATGGTCGTCTGGAGATCCTGTTATTCGATATTCTGCACCTGCTCGCGCATCTGCTCGACAAGAACCTTGAGTTCGAGCGAAACGCGGGAAGTTTCCATTGCGACGGATTTTGCACCAAGCGTGTTCGCTTCACGATGCAATTCCTGCATCAGGAAATCGAGGCGCTTGCCGATGGCACCGGGCTGATCGAGCACTCTGCGCACCTCGGCAAAATGCGTGGCGAGGCGGGACAGCTCCTCGTCGATATCGGCCTTTTGCGCGGCCAGCGCGATTTCCTGGGCCAGCCTTTCGTGTCCGGCCTCCCCCAGCGCGTCGCGCAGGCGTTCCGCCAGCTTGTCGCGCTGGGCGGCGGCCAGCGCGGGCAACAGGGGCTGCAGGCTCGCTACCTGCGCCTCGGCGGCGGCGAGGCGGTCGAGAATGTGCTGTTTCAGCTTGGCGCCCTCGCGCTGGCGGCTTTCCGTCAGTTCATCGAGCGTGGCACGGACCCCGTCCAGCGCTGCATCGTTGAGCGCATCCAGCGAGAGTGGGGCCGTCTGCACCATGCCGGGCCAGCGCAGAATATCGCTGACGCTTAGATGGATGCTATCCGGCAGCCGCTGCAGCACCTCCTTCTGCCAGGTCGCCAGTCGCTCAAGAATGGCGGGGTTCAAGCCGTTATCCTGCGTGGCAAGGGGAAGCGAGGTCAGGCCGATGCGGCATTCCACCTTGCCGCGCGCGAGCCGCTGGCTGATCATTTCGCGCAAGTGCGGCTCCAGCGGACGAAGTTCGTCGGCGAGGCGGAAGTGCAGTTCGAGGTAGCGCTGGTTGACGCTGCGCAGGTCGATATTGATGCTGGTATGGTCGAGGTTGATGCTGTGGGCGGCGAACCCGGTCATGCTGGTGGTCATGAATGGTGTGAGGAAAGTGGGTTGAAAGGATTGTTGCCGTTGCGCAGCGGAATGCAGTGTTACCCGACGCGTCGGGATCATTAGACAAAGATAATAGACGTTCGATTATGGCGACTCAACCCAACCAGGCGCTTCCCAACGGATATACGCTGAACGAATACACCATCGTCCGCAAGATTGGCGGGGGTGGCTTCAGCATGGTGTACCTGGCGCGCGACGCCAACAACCAGCCGGTGGCGATCAAGGAATACCTGCCGGGGGCGCTGGTGCTGCGCACCGAAGGCTCCGTGATCGTGCAGGCGAACTCTTCCGAGAACAACAATATTTTCCGCCACGGGATGAAGTGCTTCTTCGAGGAGGGCCGGGCACTGGCGCGTATCGACCATCCCAATGTCATCCGCGTGACCAACTTCTTCCGTGCCAACGAAACCGTCTACATGGTGATGCGCTTCGAGCGCGGCAAGACCCTGCAGCAGCACATACAGGCCAATCGCGGCACCATACGCGAAAGCTTCATCCGGCGGGTGTTCGCCCAGTTGCTCAACGGGCTGCGCGAGGTCCATACCCACAAGCTGCTGCATCTCGATATCAAGCCGTCCAATCTGTATATCCGCCTCGACGGTTCGCCGGTGCTGATCGATTTCGGTGCGGCCCGGCAGACGCTCACCCTCGAAGAAAGCAAGCTGCAGCCCATGTACACGCCCGGTTTTGCCGCGCCCGAGCAATATCACAACCGTGAAAGGCTCGGGCCCTGGACCGATGTCTACAGCGTCGGGGCAAGCCTGTACGCCTGCCTTGCCGGCTACCCGCCGCAGGCGGCCGACGCGCGCCTGCTCAACGACAAGCTCGTTCCGGCCAAGGTCAACTGGCGCGGCGCCTATTCCGAGCAGTTGCTCGATACCATCGACCACTGCCTCAAGCTCAATTACATGGAACGCCCGCAAAGCGTGTTCAGCCTGCAGAAGGTCCTGATGGACCGCAGCGCCATGACCCCAACCCGTCCGTCCCTGTTGAACAGCATCAAACGCTCGCTCGGCAAGGAATTGTTCTAAAGTAGCGGCATGAAATTCACCATCTATCAGGCATCGCGACAGGGCGGCCGCAAGAACAACCAGGATCGGGTCGCCTATTCCTACAGTCGCGAAGCATTGCTGATGGTGGTGGCGGATGGCATGGGCGGCCACATGCACGGCGAAATCGCTGCGCAGATTGCCATACAGACGCTGACCGAGCAGTTCCAGAAAATGGCCAAGCCGCGGCTGGACGACCCGATGGCGTTTCTGGCCGACACGACCATGCAGGCGCACTATGCCATCAACGATTATGCCGTCGACCAGGACCTGCTGGAGATCCCGCATACCACCTGCGTCGCCGCCGTGGTGCAGGACAATATGGCGTACTGGGCGCATGTGGGCGATTCGCGGCTGTACCTGTTCAGCGACAGCAGCCTGATCGCGCGCACCGAGGACCATACTGCCGTGGCCCAGCTGGTGCGCGACGGCATCATCAGCGAAGAGGATGCCGGTCATCACCCGGAACGCAACAAGGTGTCCAATTGCCTCGGCGGCTATTCTGCGCCGCAGGTCGAATGCAGCGCACCGATCCCCCTGCACGATGCCGATACCATGCTGCTGTGCACCGATGGCATCTGGGGCATGATCAATGTTCAGGAACTGTCCGCATTGCTGCATGCCTACACGCTGGAAGACGCCGTGCGCCATCTGATGGATCATGCCGAATTCCGCGGCGGCGAGCACGGCGACAACCTGAGCCTCATTGCCATGACCTGGGGCACGGCGCGCATGCCGAGCAAGGACTCCATTTCGACCCTGGCGTTGCCGGATGGCGGCGTCACCACGCAAATCAACGCATTGCGACCGTTGCCCGGCACGCCGGCCGTGTCGGACGACGAGATCGAGCGCGCGATCGCCGAAATCCAGCAGGCCATCAAGAAGATTTCCGCCAAGTAGCCAGCAGCCGGCCAGTGCACAGCGACGAGGTGGCTGCGCACGCGCCGGGCTGGCGCGGTAAAATCGCGCTTTTGGTTTCTGTTTGTTCCCATGTCTGACATCACTCGCCCAAGCGGACGTGCGCCCGATGCGCTGCGCACCCTGACGTTCACCCGCGGCTATACCAAGCACGCCGAAGGCTCGGTGCTCGTTGCCATGGGCGACACGCGCGTGTTGTGCACGGCCAGCGTGCTCGACA
>JAYRNU010000093.1:0-8757 GCA_041912015.1 Thiobacillus sp.
CCGAGAGCGACCCGATGGTCACCTTCTGGAACATCGCGCGCAGCTCGGGATCCATGTCCGGGAACCAGGTCGGGTCCCCGTAGGTGTAGGCGTTCAGGTGATACAGGCCGACGTGCTTCATTTCGTCGTAGCCCTGCGCATTGGGCAGTGCGTAATCATCTTCGCCCAGGTGCCACTTGCCGGTGAAGTAGGTCTGGTAACCGCCCTGCTTCAGCACCGAGGCCAGGGTCCATTCCGCGGCAGGCAGGCCGCCGCCCTGCCCCTGGAACGCCACGGTCGTCATGCCGCTGCGGTTCGGGATGCGGCCGGTCTGCATCGCGGCGCGTCCGGGCGTACAACTGGGCTGTGCATAGAACGAGAAAAATGTCATGCCGTCTTTCGCCATCCTGTCGATGTTCGGCGTGGGCATGCCGCGTCCTGCGCCGCCACCATAGGGGCCGAGGTCGCCGTAACCCGTGTCGTCAGACACGATGAACAGGATATTGGGCTTTTGTTGCGCCGCCTGTGCAGGTGCCACCGCAACCATCGTCGCAGCTGCAATCGCCAGCACGGACAGGCCGTGATGGACCGGAATTATTTTCATCGAACTATCCCCCCTTGAGTTGAACAGGAATTCAGCCATATACCCCGGCAAGGCAACGCTCACCCCTCAACCTTTGCGGACTCTTCCCGGACTTACTAGCATAGATAGCATTGTCCTTCTATCAAGCCGGGCGGGATAGAACCCCATGGCGCAATGCTCCGCATGGAGCGGAACGCGTACCCGTCGCCGGATCCACACCCCCGTCCCGTCCTCCACGGGGTTCACCGACCCTGACTAAACGCCTACAATGCCGGGTCTACCTGGCAGGTCCCTACGCGCATGTTCACCGGCATCATTCAATCCATCGGCCGCATCCACGAATACGAAGCCCGCGGCGCCGACGCGCGCATGGTCATCCGCGGCGGCGGGCTCGACTTCGGCGACGTCGGCGTTGGCGACAGCATCGCGGTCAACGGCGTGTGCCTGACCGTGGTGGCCCTGGCACCGGACAGTTTCGCCGTCGATGTTTCGGCCGAAACCCTGCGCTGCACCGAAGGCTTCGCGCCCGGCGCCGAAGTCAACCTGGAAAAAGCCCTGCGGCTGGCCGACCGGCTGGGCGGCCATCTGGTGTCGGGGCATGTCGACGGCGTCGGCACCGTGCACCGCTTCGTCCCCGTGGGCGAATCGCACCTGCTGGAAATCGACGCGCCCGGCGGACTCGCACGCTACATCCTCCGCAAGGGCTCGATCACGGTGAACGGCGTGTCGCTGACGGTCAATGCGGTCGACGGCGCGCGTTTTGCGCTGAACCTGATCCCGCACACGCTGGAAGTCACCACGCTCAAGCACCTCGCAGCGGGCAGCCGCGTCAACCTCGAGGTCGACATGATTGCGCGCTATGTCGAGCGCATGCTGCAATTCACCCAAACAACGGACAAAGACTGATGAGCCTCGCCTCCACCCCCGAAATCATCGAAGAGCTCAAGGCCGGCCGCATGGTCGTGCTGGTCGACGAGGAAGACCGTGAAAACGAGGGCGACCTGGTCATGGCCGCCGAGTACGTCACCCCCGATGCGATCAACTTCATGGCCAAGCATGGCCGTGGCCTGATCTGCCTGACGCTGACCGACGAGCGCTGCCGTCAGCTCGGCCTCAAGCAGATGGTGAACGACAATCAGACGCCCCACGGCACGGCATTCACCGTCTCGATCGAGGCCGCCGAGGGCGTGACCACCGGCATTTCGGCAGCCGACCGCGCGGTCACGATCCAGGCGGCAGTCAAGCGCGACGCCCGGCCCGAGGACATCATCCAGCCGGGCCACATCTTTCCGCTGCGCGCACAGCCCGGCGGCGTGCTGGTGCGTGCCGGCCACACCGAAGCCGGCTGCGATCTGGCCGGCCTGGCAGGACTGGTGCCTGCCTCGGTGATCTGCGAGATCCTCAAGGACGACGGCAGCATGGCGCGACTGCCCGACCTGATTCCGTTCGCACAGGAACATGGTCTGAAGATCGGCGCCATCGCCGACCTGATTCATTACCGCAACCAGACCGAAAGCCTGGTCGAGCGTGCCGCCGACCGGCTGATCCAGACAGTGTACGGCGCGTTCCGCCTGGTCGCCTATCGCGACAAGTGCGCCAAGGAAACGCACCTGGCACTGGTCAAGGGCGAAATCCATGCGGACCGCGAAACGCTGGTCCGCGTCCACGAACCGCTGTCGGTCATGGACTTTCTCGACGTCACCGGCGGAGGGCACTCCTGGCCGATCCTGGGCGCGATGGAGCGCATCGCCGAATCGCAATGCGGCGTCATCGTGCTGCTGCATCGCCCCGAAACCGCCGAGGCGCTGCTCGCACGGATCCACCCCGCTCCGGCTGCGACACGCAAGCATGACCTGCGCGATTACGGCATTGGCGCGCAGATCCTGCGCGACCTCGGGGTCGGCAAGATGAAGCTGCTGGCCAGTCCGCGCAAGATGCCGGCGATGGACGGCTTCGGCCTGGAAGTCACCGGCCATTCGGAAAACGCATAGGGCACAGGCAGTTCAGGTCGGCCAGACTCCCGGCCGGGAACACATTCGGACCACACATCGAAAGGACATCACATGGGAACCAGCAGCGACATTTCCGAACTCGATCCCGTCTACCAGGGCACAGGCCTCAAAATCGGCATCGTCATGAGCCGTTTCAACAAGGACATCTGCGAAGGCCTGCTGTCCGCCTGCGAAATCGAACTGGCCCGGCTTGGCGTTGCCAGCGAGGACATCCTGCTGGTCGACGTGCCCGGCGCGCTCGAGCATCCTCTTGCGCTGCAGAAGATGGCGCAATCCAGCAAATTCGACGCACTGATCGCGCTCGGTGCCGTGGTGCGCGGCGACACCTATCATTTCGAAGTCGTCTCGAACGAATCCTCGCGCGGCATTCTCGACGTCCAGCTCGAAACCGGGGTGCCGATCGCCAATGCGATCCTGACCGTGGACAACGAAGAACAGGGCCACAAGCGCATGCACGAAAAAGGCCGCGATGCCGCGCGCGTGGCCATCGAGATGGCCAATCTGCTGAAACGTCTCTGAGATGGCCGGTTCCCGCAAGCGCGCCCGTGAATTCACCCTGCAGGGCCTGTACGCCTGGCTGGTGGGGGGTGCCGACGTCACCCTGATTGCCGCCAACCTCAGGGAGGACGAGCAATTCAGGCAGGCGGACGAGGACTATTTCCGCACCCTGCTGTACGGCGTGATCAAGAACGAAGATCTGTTGAGTTCCCGCATCGCCCCCTGTCTCGACCGCCCCTTGACCGAGCTGTCGCCGGTCGAGCGCGGCATTCTGCTGATCGGCACCTATGAACTGGTGCATTGCCCCGACGTGCCATGGCGCGTCGCCATCAACGAGGGCGTCGAGCTAGCCAAGAAATTCGGCGGCACCGACGGACACAAGTACATCAACGGCGTGCTCGACAAGCTGGCGCAGGACGTGCGCGCGGTCGAAATCGAGCACGCGAAGAAAAGCAGGGCCTAGGATCCAGAAAACAGGATTGGGGGATGAACGGTCGAACGCCGCGAAATTCAACCAGCCCCAATCCCCTCGCCCCCTAACCCCGGATGGAATTCGACCTGATCGCCCGTCATTTCACCCGCGCCACGCCCGGCGCGGTGCTGGGCGTGGGCGATGACTGCGCCCTGCTGGCGCCGACGCCGGGAATGCAGCTGGCGGTGTCGTCCGACATGCTGCTCGAAGGCCGGCATTTCTCGCCGCAGGACGGTCCTGCCGGCATCGGCCACAAGTCGCTGGCAGTCAACCTCTCGGACCTCGCTGCGATGGGCGCAACGCCGCGCTGGGCCACCCTGTCGATCGCGCTGCCTGAAGCAGACGACGCCTGGCTGACTGCCTTCGCGCGCGGGTTTTTCCGCATGGCGGACAGTTGCGGCATCGAACTGGTGGGCGGCGACACGACGCGCGGCGCCCTGACGATCAGCATCACCGTGATCGGCGAAGTGCCGCCGGGGCAGGCGCTGCGCCGCGACGCCGCCCGGCCCGGTGACGATATCTGGGTATCGGGCGTGATCGGCTCCGCGGCCATGGCGCTGGCGTACCGTCAGGGGCGCCTGTTCATGGAGCAGATCGACGCCGCCAGGGTGCTGCCCGCGCTCTACCTGCCCACGCCTCGGATAGCGCTCGGCAACGCCTTGCGCGGCATCGCGCGCAGCGCGATCGACATTTCGGACGGCTTGCTGGGCGACCTCGGGCATATCCTGCAGCGCTCGCAGGTCGGCGCCCGGCTCGAATTCGCCGCCTTGCCGACGCTGCCGGTCGTCCAGCGCTATCTACATGAAGCCGTCGCGCGCGACTGCGTGCTGGCGGGGGGCGACGATTACGAGTTGTGCTTCACCGCGCCTGCCGACCAGCGCGACCAGGTCGAAACCGCGGCGCGCGCTGCAGGCGTGGCGGTGTCGCGCATCGGCTGCATCACGACCGGGCCCGGGATCGTCGTCGTCGACGCCGACGGTCGGCCGCTGACCATCGAACGGACCGGCTATGACCATTTCCCGGCCTGACCTCAGCTTCCTGCTCGCGCATCCGGCGCATCTGGTCGCATTCGGCTTCGGCAGTGGGCTCGCGCCCAGGGCCCCGGGAACTGTCGGTACCGTGCTCGGGCTGCCGCTGTTCTGGCTGGTCGAAGCCGCCGCGCCCGACCTGCCGAACCGCGTCGTCCTCGTCATCGCCGCGTTCCTGCTCGGCGTGTGGGCCTGCGGCCGGACCGGTCGCGATCTGGGCGTCGCCGACCACGGCGGCATGGTCTGGGACGAGATCGCTGCCTTCGCACTGGTGCTGACCTTCACCCCGGCAGGCTGGTCGTGGATCGCGCTGGCATTTGCGCTATTCCGTCTGTTCGATATCCTGAAGCCATGGCCGATCCGGTTGGCCGATGCGCGTCTGAAAAACGGTTTCGGCGTGATGTTCGACGATATTCTGGCGGCCGGCTATGCCATCGCCGCAATCAAGGGACTGCAATGGCTCGTGTAAGCGAAGAGGAACTGCATCAGCTCGCCAGAGAACTCGGGGAGAGACTGTGCGCACGCGGCTGGATGCTCGCCACCGCCGAATCCTGCACCGGCGGATGGGTCGGGCAAATGGTCACCGCGCTGCCCGGCAGCTCGCACTGGTACGAGCGCGGCTTCATCACCTATGCCAACGCCGCCAAGATCGAGATGCTCGGCGTCCCGGCCGAAATACTCGAATCCTTCGGCGCGGTGTCGGAACAGACTGCCAGCGCCATGGCCAAGGGGGCACTGGCGCATAGCCACGCACAGGCGACGCTCGCCATCTCCGGCATCGCCGGGCCCGGCGGCGGCACCCGGGAAAAGCCGGTCGGCCTGGTCTGCTACGGCTGGGCGCTGGCCGACGGCACGGTCGTATCGTCCACCTGCCGACTCGACGGCGACCGCGAGGAAATCCGTTCGCGCGCCGTGGCGGCCGCGCTGCGCGGGCTGATCGAACTGCTTCCCGCCGCCTGACCCGTCATACCGCTTCAGCCTGCGCCTGGCGTCGGCCTGCTCCCGGGTTGCGCAGGCAGTGGAGCCGGGCGCGGGGTCGGACGGTTTGCCGGCGGCCTGACCCGAACCGGCGGATAGTAGCCTTGCTGGGGTACATAGACCGGCGGCTGGTTACCGGCCGATGGTTGCTGAGGCGCCTGCTGCTGCGCATCCTCGGCTGCGTTGGGCTGCTGTTCGCGGCGAGCGCTTTCCATCTCGCTTGCCTGCTCCTGTGCCTGCCTGGCCCGCTCCTTCGCCCGCTGGACCTCTTCCTCGGTGGGAGCCGGCGGAACATCCAGACGCTCCGACTTGACGCCTTCGGGCGGTGTCGACGAATAGGTCACCCTGCCGGCACTGTCGACGGACTTGTAGATCGGATCGGCCTGCGCCGTTTGCAGAAGCAGCGTCGCCAGCAGCATCGGCAAGACATGAACGGCTTTCATCATGGTCTCCTGTCGCATCGTTTTCCCGATCATACAACCGTCTTGCGGCCATGCGGCGATGCAGCCGCCTGCCACCGCTTCATGGAGCGGCCTGGTCGGTCACGCTAGCGGGACCGTCCTGCTTGAAGGCCCACTCGGCGAACGGCTCGATCTCGTCGCGATTGAGCAGCATCAGCTGGCACACGTCGGGATTCATTTGTTGCCTCAAAGTGGTGTCGACGTTGAGACGCTGCAGCAGGTAGCCCAGCAGGGCGCGTCGGACCTCGATCCCGATGACCCCATCCGCGGCCGCGCCATAATCCAGCAGCAGGCTCGCGCGCCGGGCAGCATCGAGCTTCGCATGCGGCGCGAGGCGCAGATTGACGGTCTCCACCCAGTCGTCGTCGTAGTGCACGCTCGATTCCGCGGACGCATCCAGGCATTCCGCCTGCTCGATGCGAGACAGCACGAAGTCGCGAAAATCGCAGGTGTCCTCGTTGTAGGCGCGCGCGTGCCAGCGGATCCCGGCATCGACCAGGGTATGCGGCTCGATGATCCGCTGCGTCGCGCTGTCGCGGCTCGACAACGAGCGATAGGTGACGCGCAGCTTGCGGCGACCATGAATCGCCCGGGTGATCTGCGCCAGGATGTGCGGACCTGGCAGGCGGGCAGGCAGCGGCAGTGAGGCGGTCGCCAGACCATAGATCGATTCCACACCGTAGGGGCCGTTCGCCACCGCCAGATTGGCTGCGACGACCGGCAGCACGACGGAAGGCGTCAGATCCGCAAAGGCGGCGCTGAATCCATCGGCTGGCACGAAGCCGAACACGCTGTGGTTGTAGACGAGGTTGCCGGGCGCGAGATCGCTGTAGAGCTTGAGGTCCTTGGTCGCGGCCGGGTCGGACAGGCCGAAGGCACGGGCGACATCACTGCGGGTCACGACCCCGGTGTACCAGGCCATGATCTCGATGTATTGCAGCCGCTGACGCGTCGCCCACTTCACGTCCATGCGCATTTTTTCTTTTGTAATCATCGTTGTGCCCGCTCCGCCCGAGCCCATCTGCTGAAAATTATAGGGCGACGTTCGCCAATTACAATCAATCATGTTGTATTTTTTATCTAGGTGATATTTTTTATTGACACTACAAAATATATTAACTACATTGCCACCCATGCAGACGCTGCGCGCCTGCCCTTCACACAATCACTGACCAGGAGACAGAACATGGCATCCCCCGCATTGGCAGAAGACAAATCGAAGGCGCTCGCCGCCGCGCTGAGCCAGATCGAGAAACAGTTCGGCAAGGGTTCGGTCATGCGCATGGGCGACCATGACGTCGTACGCGACATCCAGGCCGTCTCCACCGGTTCGCTCGGTCTCGACATCGCGCTGGGCGTCGGTGGGCTGCCGCGCGGCCGCGTCGTCGAAATCTATGGCCCGGAATCGTCCGGCAAGACCACCCTGACGCTGCAGGTCATCGCCGAAATGCAGAAGACGGGCGGCACCGCCGCCTTCATCGATGCCGAGCACGCGCTCGACCCGGCCTACGCGCAAAAGCTCGGCGTCGACGTCGACAACCTGCTGGTCTCGCAGCCCGACACCGGCGAACAGGCGCTGGAAATCGCCGACATGCTGGTGCGTTCCGGCAGCGTCGATGTCGTCGTGGTCGACTCGGTTGCCGCGCTCACGCCCAAGGCCGAAATCGAGGGCGAGATGGGCGACTCGCACATGGGCCTGCAGGCGCGGCTGATGAGCCAGGCGCTCAGGAAGCTCACCGCCAACATCAAGCGCACCAACACGCTCGTCATCTTCATCAACCAGATCCGCATGAAGATCGGCGTGATGTTCGGCAGCCCCGAAACCACCACGGGCGGCAATGCGCTGAAGTTCTACGCCTCGGTCCGTCTGGACATCCGCCGCACCGGCACCATCAAGAAGGGCGAAGAGGCCATCGGCAACGAAACCAAGGTCAAGGTCGTCAAAAACAAGGTCTCGCCCCCGTTCAAGACAGCGGAGTTCGACATCCTGTTTGGCGAAGGCATCAGCCGCGAGGGCGAGATCATCGACATGGGTGTGGCCGCGCGCGTGATCGACAAGGCCGGCGCCTGGTACGCCTACAACGGCGAGAAGATCGGCCAGGGCAAGGACAACGCACGCGAGTTCTTGCGCGAGAACGCGGCGCTGGCCGTGGAAATAGAGAACAAGGTGCGCGAAGCCATGGGCGTGCCGCTGCTGGCGGTGGACAAACCCGCCGCGTGAGGCCGTGAAGCGGCCGCCGCCCAGCCTGCGGGCGCGTGCGCTGGGCTGGCTGGCACAGCGCGAACACAGCCGCAGCGAGCTGCAGCGCAAGCTGCTGCGCCATGTCCAGGCGGACGAGGCCGCTCCTGCCGATTCCGCCGATCAGGTCGCGCGGCTGCTCGATGCGCTGCAGGCGCAGGGGCTGCTGAGCGAAGCGCGTTTCGTCGAAAGCCGGGTGCGACAGCGCGCCGCGGGCATGGGCACGAAGCGCATCGAGTTCGAATTGGCGCAGCATGGGCTGACGTTGCCGCCGCAGGCACTGCAGCAGCTGCGCGCCAGCGAGCTGCAGCGCGCGACCGACCTGTGCCGCCGCCGTTTCGACACACCACCTGGCGACGCGCGCGAGCGTGCGCGGCGCATGCGCTTCCTGGCCGGGCGCGGTTTTTCCGGTGACGCCATCCGTCGGGCCTTGGCCGGGGCGGATGCCGGTTCGGACGAGGAGTCGCCGGGCGACTGAAGGCTGCGTGCTAAAGTGCGCGCGCCCCG
>JAYRNU010000094.1:0-11665 GCA_041912015.1 Thiobacillus sp.
CGCGCGGGCCAGGGCAACAGCCTCGACAGCCTGTACCCGACGCTGACCGGAACGGTCAATTCGACGGCCTTCGAACTCTCCAAGGGTGACGAGTCTTCGTTCATCCTCGCGGAGGCCTGGTACCAGCTGGGCATCCCGCTCAGCGAGGACAAGGCTGGCCGGCTCGGACGGGTCGAGATGACGCTGGGCAAGATGGACATCTTCGGTTTCTACGATGGCAACGCGATCGCCGACGACGAAACCGAGTTTTTCCTCAACAACGTGTTCGTGCACAACCCGCTGCTGGATTCCGGCGGTGATGTCACGGCTGACGATTTCGGGTTCGCACCGGGCCTGAACGTCGCCTACATCAACGACGTCAACAGCGTGGACCAGTGGAAATTCTCGCTGGGCGTGTTCGGCTCGGGTCCGGGCGCGGCGTTCAACGAAAGTTTCTCCAGACCCTTCGTCATGGGCGAGGCCGATTACTCCGGCAAGATTCTGTTCGGATTGCCCGGCACTTACCGGTTCTACGGCTGGTACAACGGTCAGGCCCTGGCCTATGCCAACGCGTTCGACGACGCGACCGAGACCCATACCGGCATTGGGTTTTCGATCGACCAGCAGGTATCGAGGCATGTCACGCTGTTCTCTCGTTATGGCTACTCGCTCGAAGGCCAGGTCAAGTTCGACTGGGCCTTCACCCTCGGCGGACAGCTCGGCGGCGCCAGCTGGGGCCGGGCAAACGATCGCGTCGGCCTGGCCTTCGGCTGGCTGAACCCGAGCAGCGTTTTCAAGTCGGACGCGCCAACACTGGATGCAAATGGTGATGGCGAACTCGACTTCGGCTTCACGCCCAGCGGCGCTGAAAACCAGGTCGAACTGTTCTACGCCTGGCAGATCAACGACAACTTCCAGCTCTCCTCAAGCGTCCAGTGGGTCCGCCATCCGGGCGGCGACCACTCGGCCGATGACATTCTGGTACTGGGCCTGCGTGCCAAGGCTGCCTTCTGATCGAAGCCGACCATTACATTGAAGACGCCGCGAGAGAAACTGCTGTGCACCAGGAGTCTGGCAACGGTTTCGCCTGGCCAATCCTCAAGGGTGCAAGCGGCGCCAGCCGCCTCGGACATCAGACGGATGCTTGTCGATCAGGTAAACATCGCCCATGCCAATTACCAAAGCCTGAAGTGATCCGGATCGAGAATGCAGCGGATTCAACGTAGACTCGCTCGCCCTTACGCAGAATCCCGCCCGGTCGGCGCCCGTCTCTATAACGCGACCTGCACCGATCAGTCGTGTTCATTCCAGGCTGGAACGCCCCCCCGCGCCCTGCATTGATCCCGTGCGGTCGCAATGCAGGCCGGTTTGGCCATCATCCCTGCATAGCCTAGAATGAGGCACATCCCCGCCAAGCCATTTAGCCAAGCTTTCTCCTAGCCACTGGCGCGTCGCGGATATACCCACCCAAATAGGAGAAAACATGAAAGGCGACAAGAAGGTCATTCAATTCCTGAACAAGGCGCTGGCCGTCGAACTTACCGCCATCAACCAGTATTTTCTGCATGCCCGCATGTACAAGAACTGGGGGCTGACCGCGCTGGGCAAGCACGAGTACGACGAATCCATCGAGGAAATGCACCATGCCGACAGGCTGATCGAACGCATCCTGTTCCTGGAAGGATTGCCCAACCTGCAGGAATTGAACAAGCTGATGATCGGCGAGACCGTTCCCGAATGCCTGGCTTGCGACCTCAAGCTGGAGCTCGCTGGCCGGGCGCTGTACGTTGAGGCCATCGCGCATTGCGAAGCGGTGAAAGACTATGTTTCCCGCGAAATCCTGACAGCCATCCAGTCGGACACCGAGGAGCATATCGACTACCTGGAAACCCAGCTCGAACTGGTGAAAAAGCTCGGCGAGCAGAACTACCTGCAGTCCGCCATGGGCAGCATCGAATCCTGAATAATCCACGCCACGAGCCACCAGACGCCCTCTCAACCCGGGCGTCTTTCACCTGCTGAGTTGACGTTGGTCGGGCTGCAATCGTCCATGACCGACGCCTTGCATTGCCCGCCATGCCGTCACATGCGGCCCCACAAGCAATCCCTGTCCCGCTGCGTCCACGCAACACACAACGTCTCACGGATCGATCGCAGCGCTTGACCGATTACATGAGAATGGTTATTATTAACCTCAACCCATGCAACGCTTTCGCTGATCCTTATGCAACCCGCCTCTGCCATTGCCCTCGTTGGCAACCCCAACGTCGGCAAATCCGTACTGTTTCATCGGCTGACCGGCGCTTACGTCAACGTTTCCAATTACCCCGGCACCACGGTTGAGGTGGCGCGAGCAGCGTCGCGCTTCGATGCGGCCATCGATCTGGTCGACACGCCCGGGGTGCTGACTTTGCCGGCGCGCAGCGACGACGAGCGGGCCACCATGCGGGCCCTGCTCTACGAACCCCTGCAGACCGTGATTCAGGTCGGCGATGCCAAGAACCTGCGCCGCACGCTGACCCTGACGGCCCTGCTGGCCGAACTCGGCATTCCCACGGTGCTGGCGCTCAACATGCACGACGAAGCCAGTGCGCGCGGGGTCACCGTCGATGCGCAGGCGCTCGCCGAAGCGCTCGGCGTGCCGGTTGTTCCCACCGTGGCCACGGGCGGTGAAGGCGTCGCGCAACTGACGCGCAATCTGGCCGACGCACGGCCGCTGCAGCCCTTGCTGCATTACGACGGCACGGCCGAAGCCGCGCTTGCCGACCTGACGGAACGCATCGCACGCCTTGCTCCCCACCCGCGGCTGGCCGCCCGCGGCCTGGCCGTGCTGTACCTGGGACAGGACAGCGAAGTCGAGGCCTGGCTCGAGCAAGCGGCAGGCGCCGCCTACCCCGAACTTGCCGCCATCCGCCAGGCCGCCCATGACCAGGGCGTCACCCCGGCGGCGCTCGCGCACGAACGCGGCGAGGCGGCCGGCACGCTGGCCACGCGCGTCACCAAGCGCACCGCCCAAGCCAGCCCGCTGCTGGCGCACCGTGTCGGCCAATGGATCATTCACCGCGTATGGGCGTGGCCGATCCTGCTCGGCGTTCTGTTTGCCGTGTACGAATTCGTCGGTGTATTCGGTGCCGGGACCCTGGTCGGACTGATGGAAAACGACCTGTTCGGCGGCATACTCAACCCTGCGGTGACCGGCTTCGTTCATGACCATGTCGGCGTGCCCTGGCTCGCCGACCTGCTGGTCGGACAGTATGGCCTGTGGACCATGGGCATGACCTATGCGCTGGCGCTGATCTTTCCGATCGTCACGACTTTTTTCATTGCCTTCGGCCTGCTCGAGGACTCCGGCTATTTTGCGCGCCTGTCGGTGCTGGCCAATCGCCTGTTCAGCCTCATCGGCCTCAATGGCCGAGCAGTGCTGCCGATGGTGCTGGGTCTGGGCTGCGTCACCATGGCGACGCTGACCACGCGCATCCTCCACAGTCCGCGCGAGCGCCTTATCGCCATTTTCCTCATGGCTCTGGCGATTCCGTGCTCGGCACAACTGGGCGTGGTGCTGGGACTGCTGGGCGGCATCGCCTTCTCGGCACTGCTGATCTGGACCGTGTCGATGGTCGCCATACTGATGTTGGCGGGATTTCTGGCGTCGAAGCTGATCCCCGGCCGGCGCATTCCGTTGGTCACCGAGATGCCGCCGATCAGGCTGCCCCTCCTGGGCAACGTTGCCAAGAAAACCGTGGGACGACTCAAGTGGTACCTGATCGAGGTCATTCCCCTGTTCCTGCTGGGAACCCTGATCATGTTCCTGCTCGACCGGTTCGGCGCGTTGCCGGCCATCATCCGTGCCGGCGAGCCGCTGGTGTCGGGCTGGCTGGGATTGCCCAAGGAGGCCAGTGCGGCCTTCGTCATGGGATTCCTGCGCCGCGACTTCGGCGCCACCGGCCTGTTTGCACTCGGCCATCAGCTGTCTCCGATCCAGGCCGTCGTCGGCATGGTGACCATCACCCTGTTCGTGCCCTGCATCGCCAGCGTGATGATGATCATCAAGGAGCAGGGCATGAAAGTCACCGCCGCCATGCTGGCGCTCATCATTCCGTTCGCATTCCTGGTCGGCGGGATCCTCAATCATCTGCTGCGTGCGGTCTGGGGAGCGGGCGCGTGATCACGCCGGCAAACAGCCTGCACTGCGCGGGGGACGACGCTGCGAAAGCCGTCCGCCTGCCGGACGCAGTCCCCGTATTCCTGAAAGATTTCATCGAGATGGCGAAATGAGCCCGACCGACCACATCGCCCGTGTGCCGTTGAGTTTCCTGCTGCCCGGCGTTCAGGCGCGGGTGGAGGACATCGACGAGGCCGTCAGCCCGACCCAGCGCGAGCAGCTCGTGGCCTATGGCCTCGCCCCCAACCGCCCGCTTGTGGTGCTGCAGCAGCGGCCGATGACCATCGTCATGATCGACGAAGTCGAGCTCGCCCTGGAATGCAGCGTGGCGCGGCATGTCTGGGTCAAGCGGCGCTAACGCGGTCGGGTGGCCGGCAGCCCATGCCGGTCGCCACGCCGGAAATGACCGCTCCTGCCTGAGCATCTACCCCGCATGCCCCGATGAGTTTTGACCCCGACTGCCGCGCCTGCCCGCGCCTGGCGCATTTTCTCGACGAGGTGCGCGCGCGCCATCCCGATTACTATGCCCGGCCGGTTCCGGCTTTCGGAGATTCCAGGCCGGGGCTGCTGATCGTCGGACTCGCGCCCGGCATGCATGGCGCCAATCGCAGCGGCCGCCCGTTCACGGGCGATTACGCTGGCGTGCTGCTGTATCAGACGCTGCATCGGTTCGGCTACGCCAGTGCGCCGGTATCGGCATCGGCAGACGATGGCCTGACGCTCATCGACTGTCGCATCACCAACGCGGTCAAATGCCTGCCGCCCGCCAACAAGCCGGAACCCGGCGAGATCCGCGCATGCAACCGCTTTCTCGCCGACGAACTGAACGACCTGCCGCGCCACGCCTGCATCCTCGCACTTGGCCAGATCGCGCACCAGGCCGTGCTGCGCGCGTTGAGCCTGAAGCTCGGGGACTATCCATTCGCCCATGCCAGCGACTACCGTCTGCCGGACGGCCGACGCCTGGTCAGCAGCTATCATTGCTCCCGCTACAATACGCAGACGCGCCGCCTCACCCCGGAGATGTTCGCGGCCGTTTTCACGATGATCCAAGCGAAGGACTGATCATGCCCGTCGTCACCATCAAGCTCGCAGGTTCGCTGAGCCGCGAACAGAAACAGAAAGTCGCCGAGGAAATCACCGCCACGCTCGCGCGCCACGCCGGCAAACCTGCGTCCTATACCTACATCGCGTTCGAAGAGCTGCCGGACGAAAACTGGGCGATCGCCGGGAAGCTGCTCGACGAAGCCGAGTGAGCCTTGAGCGTCGACAAGGCCTTTCTCGCCTCGCTGCCCACCCTCCCCGGCGTCTACCGCATGATCGATGCGGCCGACACCGTGCTTTACGTCGGCAAGGCCAAGGACCTGAGGAAGCGGGTCTCGAGCTATTTCCAGAAAACCGACCAGAGCCCGCGCATCCGCTTGATGCTCAAGAGCGTCGACCACATCGATACCACGGTGACGCGCACCGAGGCGGAAGCCCTGCTGCTGGAAAACAACCTGATCAAGGGTCTGAAGCCGCGCTTCAACATTCTGTTCCGCGACGACAAGTCCTATCCCTATCTGCTTCTGACCGGACACCGCTTTCCGCGTCTCGCGTATTTTCGCGGCACGCCCAGGAAGTCGGATCGCGCTTTCGGTCCCTATCCCAACTCCTACGCAGTGCGTGAAAGCATCCAGCTGTTGCAGAAGGTGTTCCAGTTGCGGACCTGCGAGGACACGGTGTTCGCCAACCGGTCGCGGCCCTGCCTGCTCCACCAGATCAAGCGATGTACCGCACCGTGCGTCCACCTGATCACGCCGGACGCCTATGCACGCGACGTTCACGAAGCCATCCAGCTGCTGCAAGGCGAAGCAAGCGCCCTGACCGAGCACATCACCGAACAGATGAACGCGGCTGCGGATGCCCTCGATTTCGAAACCGCTGCGATGCTTCGTGACCGCCTGCGCATGCTGGCAACCGTTCGCGAGAAGCAGTTCGTCGACACGCCTGCCAGCGAGGCCGACGCTGACATCGTCGCGGTGGCCGAAGTGGCCGGCGTCACTGCAGTCAACCTGACCATGATGCGTGGCGGCCGCCACCTGGGCGATCGCAGCTTTTTCCCGCAGCACAGCGAGGGGGCCACAGCCGCCGAAACGCTGGAGGCCTTTGTCGCCCAGCATTACCTCGATCATCCGATGCCGTCCCGCATCCTGGTCAGCGAGGCCATCGAAAGCGGGGCCCTGCAAGGACTCCTGTCCGAGCAAGCCGGGAAGAAGGTCGTCCTGCAGCACCGTGTCACCGGCCAGCGGCGGGTCTGGATCGACATGGCACGGGCCAATGCGCGCCTGTCCGCCGAACGCCGCAGCGCCGACCGCGCGCAGCAGTCCCAGCGACTGGCGGCACTGCGCGACACGCTCGTGCTGCCCCGGTTGAAGCGCATCGAATGCTTCGACATCTCTCACACCATGGGTGAGGCCACGGTAGCGTCCTGCGTGGTGTACGAAGGGGATGACCTGAAAAAGTCCGACTACCGGCGCTACAACATCAGCGGCATCACGCCAGGGGATGACTACGCTGCCATGCACGCAGCCCTGCTCAAGCGCTTTCACAATAGCGTCGAGGACGACGGCGTTGTGCCCGACCTGCTGCTGATAGACGGCGGCAAGGGGCAGGTCGGCATGGCAGCTGAGGCGATGACGCAGCTCGGACTGGGCGAGGTGCTGCTGCTGGGCGTTGCCAAGGGCGAGGCGCGCAAGCCCGGGCTCGAAACCCTGATCTTCGCCGACGGCCGTGAACTGAAACTGGCCAAGGACCACCCAGGCTTCCATCTGATCCAGCAGGTGCGGGACGAAGCACACCGCTTCGCCATCACCGGACACCGCGCCAAGCGCGGCAAGGCGCGCGTCCAGTCCACCCTGGAAGACATCGCGGGCATCGGTCCCAAGCGACGCAAACAGCTGCTGGAACACTTCGGGGGCCTCCAGGGCGTACGCAACGCGGGCATCGATGCGCTTGCCAGCGTGAACGGTATCAGCCGAGAATTGGCGGAGTCCATCTATCACGCCCTCCACTGATGCCGCTCAATCTACCCAACCTGCTGACCTGGCTGCGCATCCTCCTGAGTCCGCTGATGGCTGGCGTGTTCTATCTGCCCGAAAGCTGGGTAACGTCGCAACAAGCCAATCTTCTGGCCGCGACCCTGTTCGGGGCTGCCGCGCTGACCGACTGGCTGGATGGCTTCCTGGCACGCGCGCTCGGGCAGACCTCGGCCTTCGGCGCCTTTCTCGATCCGGTGGCCGACAAGCTCATGGTCGCGGCCGCACTGATCGTTCTGATCGACCTCGACCGCGTGGCACCCCTGATCGGCCTGATCATCATAGGCCGCGAAATCACCATTTCGGCCCTGCGCGAGTGGATGGAAAAGGCTGGAAAGTCGGCCAGCGTGGCCGTTTCGTTCGTCGGCAAGCTGAAGACCACCCTGCAGATGGTGGCCATCGTCATGCTGCTGTATTCCAGTCCTGTCGCACATCTGCCGATCGCCCTGATCGGCACCTGGCTGATCTGGCTGGCGGCGCTGCTGACCCTGGTATCCATGGTCTATTACCTCATGATGGCTTCGCGCGCGCTGCAAAAATCTTCCTGAAATTGTTGACATAAAAAACCGGAATCACCATAATGCCGAGCCTTCAACGCGGGAATAGCTCAGCTGGTAGAGCGCAACCTTGCCAAGGTTGAGGTCGCGAGTTCGAACCTCGTTTCCCGCTCCAGTATTCTGGGGAAAACAGAAGGCTAAGCCCGGACGTTTTCCCCTTTTCGTTTAGGTGGATTGCCGCACCCCAACAGACGGCATTCGACTTGGGCGCGTTAGCAAAGCGGTTATGCACCGGATTGCAAATCCGTGTAGGTCGGTTCGACTCCGGCACGCGCCTCCACACTCAAGGCCAGCTGTCCGCTTAGCCCGGATGGTGAAATTGGTAGACACAAGGGACTTAAAATCCCTCGCCAGCGATGGCGTACCGGTTCGATTCCGGTTCCGGGCACCATCTAATCTTTCTGTCTATCGGCTGGAGTGTTATAATCTCGGCGCTTTATTGATTGACACAGTGGGCGGTTCGCCCATTTTTTATTTGTGCCGTGCCGCCGTACGGCGATGGATTGCGATGATGGATTTGACCACCCGCCTGGAACCCGTGCTGGCCGGACTCGGATACGAGCTGGTGATGCTGGAACGCGCCGGGCGTGGGCTGATCAGGCTGTTCATCGACAAGCCCGGCGGCGTCACGATCGACGACTGCGTCAGGGTGAGCAATCACCTGACCCATCTGTTCACGGTTGAGAACATCGACTACGACAGACTGGAAGTGTCCTCGCCCGGCCTCGACCGGCCGCTGGTCAAGCCGCAGGACTTCGAGCGTTTTGCCGGCGAGCCCGTGACGCTGAAGCTGCGGGTACCGATGGACAACCGGCGGCGCCTCAGCGGCCAGCTGGTCGGTCTGCAGGATGATGCAGTGAAGCTGATCGTCGATGGTGCGGAAATGACAGTTGATTTGAGAAATGTGGAACTTGCCCGCCTGAAACCCATGGTATAGGCAAGCGCTGGAGGGAATATGAGCCGTGAATTACTGATGCTGGCAGATGCGCTGGCTCGCGAGAAGAATGTCGACCAGGAAGTGGTGTTCGAAGCGCTGGAACAGGCGCTTGCCTCGGCCACCAAGAAGCGCTTCAAGGAAGATGCAGATGTGCGTGTGTCGATCGATCGCGCGACCGGTGACTATGAATCCTTCCGCCGCTGGCAGGTCGTGTCCGAAGCCGATCTGGAATCCGAGGGTTACCAGATTCTGCTGATCGACGCCCAGGACAAGATCCCCGACATCGAAATCGGCGACTACATCGAGGAGCCCCTGGAAAACGTCGAATTCGGCCGGATCGGCGCCCAGGCCGCCAAACAGGTCATCCTGCAGAAGATCCGCGATGCCGAGCGCGAGCAGATCATCAGCGACTTCCTCGATCGCAAGGAACATCTCGTCAACGGCGTGGTGAAGCGCATCGACCGCGGCAACGCCATCATCGAATCAGGACGCGTCGAGGGCTTCCTGCACCGCGACCAGATGATTCCACGCGAAAACCTGCGCATCGGCGACCGCGTCCGTGCCTACCTGCTGCGAATCGATCGCGGCACCCGTGGCCCGCAGGTGGTGCTGTCGCGCACCGCGCCCGAATTCATCATGAAGCTGTTCGAGCTTGAAGTGCCGGAGATCGAGGAAGGCCTGCTCGAGATCAAGGCAGCCGCACGCGATCCCGGCCTGCGCGCCAAGATCGCGGTGGTCTCGCACGATCCCCGCATCGATCCGATCGGTACCTGCATCGGGCTGCGCGGCTCGCGCGTGACCTCGGTGACCAACGAGCTTGCGGGCGAGCGGGTCGACATCATCCACTGGTCGGCCGACCCCGCCCAGTTCGTCATCAATGCCCTGGCACCCGCCGAGGTCAGCTCCATTCTCGTGGACGAAGACAAGCACAGCATGGACGTCGTGGTGGACGAGGAGCAGTTGGCGATGGCAATCGGCCGCGGCGGCCAGAACGTTCGTCTGGCATCGGAACTGACCGGCTGGACGCTCAACATCATGTCGCGCGAAGCAGCCGAGGAAAAGCAGTCGACCGAAAGCGGCAAGACGCTCGCACTGTTCATCGAGAAACTCGATGTGGACGAGGAAGTCGCCCAGATCCTGGTCGACGAAGGCTTCTCCACCCTGGAAGAGGTCGCCTATGTCCCGCTGAACGAAATGCTCGAAATCGAAGCCTTCGACGAGGAGCTGGTCAACGAATTGCGCAATCGTGCCCGCAATGCGCTGCTGACCGCGGCCATCGTCGGCGAGGAACAGGTCGAGGCATCGGCCGGCGACCTGCTGTCCCTCGAGGGCATGGATGCAGAAACGGCCCGGGCGCTCGCCAGCAAAGGCATCCACACCACCGAGGATCTGGCGGAACTGGACGTCGATGAACTGACCGAAATGGCCGTCATGGATGCCGAACGCGCCAAACAATTGATCATGGCCGCACGCGCGCCCTGGTTCGCCCAAGGCTGAAACGCCACGAGGACTGCATGAACGTTGAACAATTCGCACAAGAACTGAAACTGCCCCCGCAGCTGCTGCTTGAACAGCTGAAAGCGGCCGGCGTCAGCAAGAACGACATCGTCGACCCTGTCACTGAAGCGGACAAGGCGCATTTGCTCGACTATCTGCGCAAGATGCACGGTGGCGGCGCAGAAGCCGGCAAGACCCGGATCACCATCACCCGCAAACAGACGGGCGAGATCCGCAAGACCGACAGCACCGGAAAATCGCGCACCATTCAGGTGGAAGTCCGCAAATCGCGCACGTACGTAAAACGTGATGCCGCCGCCCAGAGCGCCGAAGCTCAGCCTGAAACCAAGGCCGCTCCAGCTGAAGCCGCCATCCCGGTACCGCCGTCCGAGCCCGTTACGGAAGCCTTGCCGGAACAGCCAAAATCGGAACCGGCTGTCGCGAAAGCTGCGGCCAAGACGGCCAAGGTCAAGCCGGTGGCTGCCGAAGCCGCAGGCGCTGAGACTGCTGCCATCGAGTCCTCGCCTGCCGCCGCCGTAACGCCGGCACCGGAGCCCACCGCCCCCCCGGCCCCTGCGGCACGTAAAACCACGCGCATCAAGAAGGCTTCGATTCTGGATGAGGCTGAAGTCAAGGCGCGGGAAGAGGAAGCACGCCGCAGCCAAGCCCTGCAGGAGCGCCAGGCCGCCGATGCCAAGGCTCGTGCCGAACGCGAAGCCTTGCGCAAACAGGCCGAGGCCGCGCGCGAAGCCGCCAAGCTGGCTGAAGCCCAGAAAGCCGCCGCGCCTGCGCCTGCGGCTCCGTCGGAGAAAACGCTGCACAAGCCCGACAAGCCCACCGGTGCGAAGGGCGACAAGAAACCTTCCAAGAAGGCCGAAGGCAGCTGGAAGGACGATGCCGCGCGCCGCAGGGGGGGACTCAAGACCCGCGGCGGCGCCGCGCCCGAGGCAAGCTGGCGGGGCCGCAAAGGCAAGCCGAAATCTGGCCACGAGGAATCGAGCTTTGTCGCGCCCACCGAGCCTGTCGTACGCGAGGTGCTGGTACCCGAAACCATCACCGTCGCAGAACTTGCGCACAAGATGTCGGTGAAAGCGGCCGAGGTCATCAAGGCTCTGATGAAGCTGGGCAGCATGGTGACCATCAACCAGGTGCTCGATCAGGAAACCGCGATCATCGTGGTCGAGGAAATGGGACACATCGGCAAGCCTGCAGCGCTCGACACGCCTGAATCCTTCCTGGTCGAATCGGGTGAAGCCAGTGAAGCCGAAACGCATGCGCGCCCGCCGGTCGTGACCGTCATGGGTCACGTCGACCACGGCAAGACGTCGCTGCTCGACACCATCCGGCGCACCCGGGTGGCAAGCGGCGAAGCTGGCGGCATCACCCAGCACATTGGCGCGTATCACGTCGAGACCGAAAAGGGCGTGATCACCTTTCTCGACACGCCGGGTCACGA
>JAYRNU010000095.1:0-4334 GCA_041912015.1 Thiobacillus sp.
CCTTGTGGGGCATACGATCTTTCACGGGCTTGAGCCCGTAGAAAGTCGGAGTCCCCTTGTGGGGCATACGATCTTTCACGGGCTTGAGCCCGTAGAAAGTCGGAGTCCCCTTGTGGGGCATACGATCTTTCACGGGCTTGAGCGCGTAGTGGATCGGAGTCCCCTTGTGGGACATGCAACGCCCTCTGGAAACCTGGTGGAGCGTCCACCCAGTCGAAGTCGAGGAAATCGCCGTCCGGCAGTTCCATGCGCTCGCGGCGGTAGGCAATCGGCGGCGCCCGATCGAACAGGCCGGCGTAGATGGTTTGCACATGCCCTCCCGGCAGCCAGGCCGGAGCACGATAGGGGGACGTTTCAGGGTATACCATGCCGGGTCGGGCAGGGCGGCGTCGGCAGCGCCCTAGTGCAGGACAGCGGGGGGAGTGGGGGCCGGCGGGGTCGCGCCGACCTGCAGCGGCGAGGCGTGGTGCAGCACCATGTGCCAGTTTGCGCCATCCTTGCGATACAGGTTGGTTGCCAGGATCGGCGGCCGCGAACTAGTTTCCTGGCCGATGATCAGGTATTCCCTGACGATGCGAAGAACCTGGCCGGCTTCGCGGATTTCATGGGCAGTTTCGACATGGACCCTGAACTTGCCTGCAGCCTCGAACATGCTGCGCCAACCCGCTGCCACCGCAGCGCGACCTTCAAGTGGCGCCGACAACGGATGGATGCAGGCGATGCTGTCGTCGTCAGCCCAGACGGCCATCATGGCAGCAAGGTCGCGCGACTCGAAGGCAGCGTAGAAAGCGGCCTCGGCCGCTTCAGGCGTAGGGAGGTGCATGACTCGTCTGGTTGCTGTCAAGGGCCGGAAATGGCTGCGAACGGGAAGTTGCCATCCGTGTGCCCACCTTCGGCGGCGGCCCTGCCGGGGCGCGACTGCCGGGAGAGTCTGCTCCGCCGCTCACCCGAAGCCTGCGGTGCTTATTCGGCGATGTTGGCCAGTATTGCGTTCTCTTCTTCGGCAAACTTCTTCAGCAAGGGGGCGAAAGCCGGCGTCGCCATCTGTGCCATCAGCTCCGTATTGGGCTTGGCAATGTAGATCTTGCCATCGGTTCCCTCGAAGACGCTGATGCGGCAGGGAGCGAACGGCATGGATTTCTGTGCAATCTGCGCCTTGATCAGGTCTTCGGCAAGGCTCTTGTTGCACATCACCAGCATCTTGAAGGGCTTGGCTTCCTTGTGGCCCGCCTTGATCATGGCCTCCTGCATGTCCATGACCGGGCCGATTTCCCAGCCCCGCTTCTTGGCTGCCTCCTGCAGGGCGGTGACGGTTTCATTGAAGCCGAGGCGGCTTCGCTTGTCCACCATCATCGCGGCCATCAGTTTGCCTTGCGCTTCCTGCATTTTCTTCATTTCGGCCTGCATGTCCTGCTGGGTGCCAGCAGCCCAGACGCCGTGGCTGCCGAGCATCAAGAGCGCGGCGAGGGTCGCGATTCGCTTCATGTATTTCTCCTGGTTGCGTGAAAGGGGTCAGTGCGAGCTGCCGCTGGGCTTGCCTTTGAGGCGATAGAGCGTGCCGCAATAGGGGCAAAGCGCGCTGCCGCTGGATTCGATCGGAAGATAGACGCGGGGGTGGGCGTTCCAGCCGACATGCTGCGGCATCGGGCAATGCAGCGGCAGGTCGCTTTCCGTGACCTCGATCAGGCGCTGGGAATTGATGCCCTTGTTGGCGTCAGCCTGCTCGGGTGAATTTTCGTGCCAGTCGCTCATGCGTCGCTCGCTCAGCCGACCGGGGTGAGCCAGTCGGTGTGGGCGGGCGCGCGGCCGTGCACGCAGTCGAAGTACACCGCCTGCAGCTTCGCCGTGATGGGGCCGCGCGTGCCGCTGCCGATGGTGCGGTTGTCGAGCTCGCGTATCGGGGTGACTTCGGCAGCCGTACCGGTGAAGAAGGCTTCGTCGGCGATGTATACCTCGTCGCGGGTGATGCGCTTCTCGATCACCTGCAGTCCCATTTCTCCGGCCAGCTGGATGATCGTGTCGCGGGTGAGGCCCACCAGGGCGGAGCTCGGATCGGGCGTATAGAGCTTGCCGTCGCGGATGATGAAGATGTTCTCGCCCGAGCCCTCGGAGACGAAGCCATCGACGTCGAGCAGCAACGCCTCGTCGTAGCCGTCCATCTCGGCTTCCTTGTGTGCGAGGATCGAGTTCATGTAGTTGCCGTTGGCCTTGGCCTTGCACATGGTGACGTTGGAGTGATGGCGCGAGAACGAACTGGTCTTCACGCGGATGCCGTTCTCCAGTGCCTCCTTGCCTAGATACGCGCCCCACGGCCATGCGGCGACGATGACGTGCACCGACAGGTTCCTGGCCGAGATGCCCATGGCCTCGGAGCCGAAGAAGGCCATTGGGCGCAGGTAGCCAGACTCGAGCTTGTTCTCGCGCACCACGATACGCTGCGCCTCGGAAATCGTCGCCCTGTCGAACGGCATCTTCATACCGAGGATGTGGGCCGAGTTGAACAGGCGCTTGGTATGTTCTTCAAGGCGGAAGATCGCCGTGCCCTGTTCGGCCTTGTAGGCGCGCACCCCCTCGAAGACGCCCATGCCGTAATGCAGGGTGTGGGTCAGCACGTGGGTGGTGGCGTCGCGCCAGGGTACGAGCTTGCCGTCGTACCAGATGACGCCGTCGCGGTCGGCCATGGACATGGTGAAGAATCTCTTTGGATTTGGAAAACCATAATGTTACCGGATTCCGGACGCGGCGAAGCGCCAAAAGTGATCTTCCCCGAGGACTCGCGCATGCCGAGACCGCGGCGTGCCCGCCGACCCTATGGCACGATTCGCCACCGGAGAAAATTGGATATGAACCTGAAATGGACGGCTTGGGCGCTGCTGCTTGTCGGCACGCTGGCACGCGCGGACGATTGTCACGACGCGCTCGCCGAATTCGACTACGGCCGCGCCGCGCAACTGGCGCAGGCGCGGCTCGGCGCTTCGCCTGCCGATGCCCCGGCACGCATGTGCGCCGCCCGGGCCGCATACGAGACCGGGCATTTTGACCAAGCGCTGCAGTTGTTGCGGGCAGTCGAACTGCAGCATCCGCAAGGGGAACTCAGGACCTATGCCTACAACTGGCTGACGGTGACCTTGCGCAGGCTGGGTCGGGAACGCGAAGCCATGCAGTACGGCCAGGCGGCATTGGCATGGGCGCATCGCGGGGCCAGCCGGCAGAATCTGGCGACCGCATTGCACAACATGGCAGGCCTGGCCTATGCCTCCGGCAACGCACCGCTGGCGCAGACGCTCTACCTGGAGGCCATCCCGTTCAATCCAGACCTGTCCGAGCGATCGGCCAGCCTCAACAATCTCGGTCTGATCCTGCAGGCGCAGGGCGACCCGGGTACAGCCGAGCAATGGCTGCTGCAGGCAATCGCGCTGAATCGTGCCGAAGGTCATTTTCACCATCTGGGCAAGCATCTGTTGAATCTGGGTAACCTGTATCGCGAAGCTGGCAGGCGCGAGGAGGCCAGCGCCATGTTCGACGAGGGTGCAGCATTGATCGAACGGGCGGGCGACCAGTACTGGTTGGCCGTCGCAGCGCGGTATCGCGGCTGGCTGGCACGCGACCAGCAAGACTGGGCGCAGGCCGGGCGCTGGCTGTCTCTGGCTGCCCGCACCTATGACATGGCGGGTGCAATCGCTGACGCCGAAGCCACGCGGCAGGAACTGGCTCGTTTCTAAGCATGTCCGCGCAGCGCGCAGGCAGAAACGTTACGGTGGCGCGGTGCGGTGAATTACAGGTAGGCCAAGGCCTCTTCGCCCGGGTTCGGTAGGCCTGCCACGCGCCAGGCTTCGCGTGGATTGGGGAATAGATGCTGCATGCAGTCGGCACTTTGCCCCGTGAGGTGGCAGACATGGCTCAGCGCCATCACGGTTCCATGCTTGGCATACTCGCGACGCAACGCGTGTAGCAAGCCGATCTGCAATTCGCTGAGTTCTCCGAGACCGTCGTGCTGGGCGATGCGGTCGGCCAAGCTCTCGCTCCACATTGCTGGATCGAGCAAAAAACCGTCTTCGTCGAAGATGGCTGGACTGCTAACACGATTCGGCGCTTCCATAACGCCTCCTGACACCGATCTGATGTCTTTATAGCATCGTGCCTGCGTTCAGCCAGGTGTGCCTTTCCG
Organism: Thiobacillus sp.; assembly: GCA_041912015.1. Classification (GTDB taxonomy): domain Bacteria; phylum Pseudomonadota; class Gammaproteobacteria; order Burkholderiales; family Thiobacillaceae; genus Thiobacillus. Next base: position 4,169 of record JAYRNU010000095.1, read on the forward strand.
GCAGCCTGCAACGGTCGCGGGCAGTTTTCCGGCGTCCGATGCAGAAAGTTCAACGGCCCGCAAGTTGCGCAACGAGCTTGCGCACCGGTGCCGGCAGCGCCGCATCGAGTGCGTCCGCAGGATTCAGCCAGATGCGGCCGGACGGGCTGCCTCGGCGCGGAACCAG
>JAYRNU010000096.1:0-4759 GCA_041912015.1 Thiobacillus sp.
CAGGATGTTGACGACGAGACCCAGCAGGGCGACCAGCGCGACCGTGCTGCCGACGATGTGATGCGGCGTGCCGATGCGCGCGATGGCTTCCTGCACGATGAAGCCGATCAACACCAGCATCAGCAGACTGTTGAACAGTGCAGCCAGCACCTCGGCGCGCAGCAGGCCATAGGAATGCTGCAGCGAAGGAGGGCGACGCGCGATCCAGGCGGCGCCCGCTGCCAGGCCCAGCGCGGATGCGTCGGCGAGCATGTGCGCGGCATCTGACAACAGCGCGAGGGAGCCCGACCACCAGCCGGCCAGCGCTTCGACGCCAGCGTAGGACAGGGTCAGCAACAGGGCAACGAGCAGGCCGCCGCCGGGGTGTCCGTGTGCTGAATGATGCGGGTCGCGAGTCCCGGCGCTGTCGTGTTCGTGCAGGGCGTGATCGTGCTTAGGCACGGCCGCAGTAGTCCGTCGGATCGGTCTGCAGCTTGAGGTCGGCGCTGTCCAGTCCCAGGCCTGCGATGTGATGCAGGGCGTTGGCATAGCGCGCCGACTCGCGCAGCGCAGTCATCGTGGGCGGGTGCGGATGCCCGTGCATGCGCGCCAGTCGTGCGCGGGAAGGCGCAGGCCAGTCCACTTTCAGGTTTGCCAGCGCCTCGTCGGCCAGGTCAGGACGGTTGCATACCAGCGCCATGTCGCATCCGGCGTCGAGTGCCGCAGTCACGCGTTCGACCACGCCGCCGGCCACGGCAGCACCCGCCATGCACAAATCGTCGCTGAAAACGGCGCCATCGAAGTGCAATTGATGCCGCAGCACCTTCTGCAGCCATGCGCGCGAGAAACCGGCAGGCAGCCCGTCGATTTCCGGATAGATGACGTGCGCCGGCATGATGGCGGGGAGACCGGCCTCGATCATCAGACGGAACGGCACCAGGTCGGCGAGGGCGATGTCGGCCAGGGTACGCGGGTCTACTGGAATATCGACATGGGAATCCGCGGCCACGTAGCCGTGGCCGGGAAAGTGCTTGCCGCAGGCTGCCATGCCGGCGTCCTTCATTCCCAGCATCAGTGCCTGGCCCAGTTCGAACACGGCATGCGGGTCGGCATGGAAGGCACGGTCGCCGATGACCGAGGAAGCGCCGTAGTCGAGGTCGAGCACCGGGGCAAAGCTGAAGTCGATGCCGTGCGCACGCAACTCGCTCGCCAGCACATAGCCGGTTTCGCGCGCCAGATGTCTCGACTGGTGCGGATGGTCGTTCCAGATTTCGCCGAACGTGCGCATCGGCGGCAGTCGGGTGAAGCCCTCGCGGAAGCGCTGCACCCGACCGCCCTCATGATCGACGCCGATCAGCAGCGGCGCTGGCTTGAGCGCATGGATTTCGCTGGTCAGCGCAGCCAGCTGGGCCGGGTCGCGGTAGTTGCGGCTGAACAGGATCACGCCGCCGACGAGCGGATGGCTCAGACGCTGCCTGTCCTCGTCGGCGAGTTCGGTGCCTGCCACGTCCAGCATCAGGGGGCCAAGCGTCACGATGGGTTCTCCGCAGCGGAATGGGGGAAGCCGGATTGCTCCAGCACGACAAATGCAAGCACGAGATCGCCCTCGTCCGACAGCGAAACATGCTGTGAGGCGATGCCGCGCATCCTGAGCCAGGCAGCAAGTTCAGGCGCGCACTCGATCAGCGGCTTGCCCTGCACATTGCGCAGCACGGCGATATTGCGCAGGCTCACGGGCGCACGCAGCCCGGTGCCCGTCGCCTTGGCAAACGCTTCCTTGGCGGCGAAGCACTTTGCCAGATACCGGGCCGGGTCGGCGCTGGCGTAGTAGCCGGCATGCTCGGCCGGGGCGAGAATGCGGTCGGCGTAGTGTTCGCCAAAGCGCGCCAGGCCGCGGCGGACGCGCGCCGCATCGAGCAGGTCGGTGCCGATGCCGTGGATCAAGGCGTCACCCTCACCGGCAGGCCGGCCGAACGTATTCGGTCGGCAAAAGCATTCAGCCATGAGGCTGGAAGCGTAGAGAGCCGGTTCGCCTGGGGCTGCATCGACGGACGCGCCAGGCCGTAGAGCAGGACGCCCTGCACCGGGACGTGCTGCAGCAGGATGCGGTCCACTGCGTCCAGATAGGCCGTCAGCTCGGTTTCCGCCGGCGGCGCGCCATCGAGCGCGAACATGCAGGTTTGCAGCCAGGTCGGGCACAGCCGCGCAGCCAGGGTCAACCGCTCGAAGTGCTTTTCCGGGGAGATGCGGGTCTGGTTGATGGCGCGCATGCCGCTTGCGGTCGCGCTGTCGAACTTGAACCATACCTCGCCATTCAGGGACGCCATCTTGCGGAGCCCGGCCTGCACGCGCGGCCTGTCGATCAGGCTGCCGTTGGTGATCAGCACCAGCTTGATCCGGCCAGCGAGATCGAAATCCGCCATGATCCGGCCGATCAGGTCGATGACCTGAGGAAAGTCGCGGGCGCTGGTCGGCTCGCCGTTGCCCGACAGGGCAATGTCGTTCAGACGCCGCGCCCCTTCAGGTACGCGCGTTCGCATGAAATCGCCATGAAGGATGACGTCGAGCATCGTCCGCAGTTCCGCGTCGAGCTGGTCAAGATCGGTATCCGGTGCGCCGCCGCGCTTCAGTTCCGGAACCTGGCAATACACGCAAGCCCAGTTGCAGGCGGAATTGGGATTGAGGTTGATGCCTACCGATACCCCGGCCGCGCGGCGCGAAACGACAGGATAGACATACGTCATCCGCGCGTTGTCGCGGTCGTGATGGGTGGGCGTGAGGATCGAAGTCTGGGCCATCGGCCGATTCTCTCATCAAGTCCGGCTCGCGAGGCGAAATCGACTGCCTGGACTCTCCGACAATTAGTGATCGGCTGTCTTTCGTGCCTGCGCGTCTTCTCGATATGAAGGGTTGGCGGAAGCGGTGAGATTCGAACTCACGGATGGCTTGCACCATCGCCGGTTTTCAAGACCGGTGCCTTAAACCACTCGGCCACGCTTCCTTGCAGATGCCGTGGCGAGCATGCCTGAATTCATTGTGGCCGCCACGAGAGTTGTACTGTCGGGACCGTCGCCTGATGACACCCGGTCACGCCATTCAAGGCGCGCATTGTAGCGGTTTCTCCAGGTTTGTGCGGGGCGAGGCCCGATACGCCGGGCGCCGGGCCAGTATTGTCGTGGGGTCAACAGAAGGTGTCGGATTTTCGTGAACCCGTCCTGTCCGGACAAGACGGTGTGCTTCTGAAAATCCAGTCATGCCAAGAAATCCGGACATCCGGGTTCGCTGATGAACGCTGGCACAAATGGTGCTGGACAAGAGCTACCTGAACCTGGATGACGCCGCCATGAGCGAATTATTCGAGATGTTGAGCACGCTTACCCGCCGCCGGAAGGTCGATGCGGGCTCGCCGTTTGCAAGCGAGAAGTCGACCGAGAAGTGGTTGAAGAACCTGCCAGCGGATTCGGACTACGATTCGCATCATAATCTGGTCGAAGGCCTCGAGCGTTTCAACGCGGAAAATGAAGCGGCGACGCTCGATCGCATGAAGGCGCTGCTGAAGCTGGAAGCCGCCGGCCTGCCTTTGCAACTGCGCGTGGTTGAGCAGTACGTGCGAAATCAGGCAACCTTCCGACTGGCACGCCAGGCCTTGTGGCGGGAATCCTGGGTGTTCTGGTCGCTGCTTGCTGAAGCGTGGCTGGTGATGCTGAAGCAGGCGTATCGCGGGCCTGCCAGCGCGGAACTGAAGCCATTTGTCGCCGAAATCGCCACCCGGGCTTTGCGTTACGCCGGCCAGGTCATGCGCTGGGACTATCATCAGGGTCGCAATCCGGCTTCCTCCGCCTGGCGTCGCATGCACAAGATCTACCGCCTGGCCGATCGTGACGGCTATGCGACGCAGGACGTCATGATCAACAAGCGTGCTACCCATTGCGCCCGCGAGTATGCGCAGGTGGTCGTGATGGGGCTGATTCACCCGCTGGGATTTCGTGCAAAGGAAATCGAGTCCATCGCGCAGATCGTCGAGGGCTACGTTCCCCTGCCGTTGCCTGCGTTGGTTCCCCAGCGTGAGGTGCATACGCATGTGGTGGATCTGTCGATGCCCGAGGGCGCCTGCATCCTGAGCGGCGAATATATGCAAGGCCGGCGCCTGCGCTATTTTGCCCTGCGTCCCCTGATCGATTACCTGAAGACGCTCGACCAGAACGCGGCCGCGGACGCTGAAAGCGGACTTACGCGACAAATGGCAAGCCTGATCGAGCGAGGCGGCATCAGTCGCAATCGCCCCCGTACCCACCGCTTCGGGCGTGTCTGGGTCGCAACGGGCATGGAGGGCATCCTGACTGCGCTCGCCAGTCCGGACTCCGCGAAAGGGCGTCCGGCGCTGGAACCCTGGATGCTGCGCGACGAAAGCACCGAGGGAATGGGTTTTGCCCTGTCCGAGCCGCCCAAGCTGCAGCATGGCAGTCTGGTGGCGATAAGCTGGGACCCTGCGGAAAATGTCTGGCAGTTGCTGGCGATTCGCTGGAATCGCGAGGAGGAAGGCCAGCACCTGGTCGGCACGCAACGCCTTTCACGTCATCCCAAGCGGGTGGAGGTCTATTTCGATGCGACGATGCATGATGTCACGCTTGAAAAGACCTGGGCGGTATTCCTGCCGATGACCCACACCGAAAAGGGCACGAGCAATCTGCTGCTGCCGCGGACGCATTACAGGCTGGGCGCGTTGCTGATGCTGCGCGACGGAGACGTCCTTTATCGCCTGCGCCTGGGGGAAGTACAG
>JAYRNU010000097.1:0-16672 GCA_041912015.1 Thiobacillus sp.
CGGAGCGCAACGGGGCAAGCTGCCGGATTCACTCGTTGGTGAACACCGACGCCAGCTTGTCCATTTCTTCCAGCGCGCGCCCGGAGCCGCGCACTACGCAGGTCAGCGGGTCGTCTGCGACGATCACCGGCAAGCCGGTCTCTTCCATCAGCAGACGGTCGAGATCGCGCAGCAGCGCGCCGCCGCCGGTCAGCACCATGCCGCGCTCGGCGATATCGGCGCCAAGCTCGGGCGGGGTCTGCTCGAGTGCCTGCTTCACAGCGCTGACGATGGCGTTCAACGGCTCGGTCAGTGCTTCCAGAATTTCATTGGAGGAGATGTTGAAGCTGCGCGGCACCCCTTCGGCCAGGCTGCGGCCCTTGACTTCCATTTCCAGCACTTCGGCACCGGGGAAGGCCGAGCCCATTTGCTTCTTGATCTGCTCGGCGGTGGCTTCGCCGATCAGCATGCCGTAATTGCGGCGGATGTAGTTGATGATGGCTTCGTCCATGCGGTCGCCGCCGACACGTACCGAATTCGCGTACACGACCCCGCCGAGCGAGATGACGCCGACCTCGGTCGTGCCGCCGCCGATGTCGACGACCATGGAACCGGTCGCATCGGCCACCGGCATGCCTGCGCCGATCGCTGCTGCCATGGGCTCCTCGATCAGGAACACCTGGCGCGCCCCGGCGCCGATCGCGGACTCGCGGATCGCCCGGCGTTCCACCTGGGTCGAGCCGCAGGGCACGCAGATGATGATGCGCGGACTGGGACGGAACATCCGCGTGTCGTGCACCTTCTTGATGAAGTACTTGAGCATCTGCTCGGTGACCGTGAAGTCGGCGATCACGCCATCCTTCATCGGTCGAATCGCCTGCAGGTTGCCGGGCGTCCGGCCCAGCATCTGCTTGGCCTCCGTGCCCACGGCCTGCACCGTCCGCTTGCCGCCCGCCGCGATGTCGGTGCGGATCGATACCACCGAAGGCTCGTCCAGCACGATGCCACGGTCGCGCACGTATATCAGCGTGTTGGCCGTGCCGAGATCGATTGCCAGATCGGTGGAAAAATAGCTGGTCAGAAACTTGAACATAGTGGCGTCGGCGCCTGCGTCAGGCAGGCGAAAGGGCGGGAAAAAACAAGGGGGCTATGATAACCTAACGGGCTTCGTTCCCGTAAGTCATCAGGTGCTTTCCAAATGTCCCTTTCCCAGGACGACGTCAGGCGCATCGCCCGGCTCGCGCGCATCGAGACAGACGATGCGCAGGCGCAGGCAACCCAGGCCCAGCTCAATTCCATTTTCGATCTGATCGCCACCATGCAGGCAGTGGATACGCGCGGCATCGCACCGATGGCGCATGCCCAGGAGGTGTATCAGCGACTGCGCGACGATGTCGTGACCGAGGCCGACCGCCACGCCGCATTCCAGGCCGTGGCACCCGCCGTCGAGAACGGGCTCTATCTCGTGCCCCGAGTGATCGAATAAGCCATGTCCGAAACCTCCATATCCGCGCTCGCCGCGCAGCTCGCCGCCAGGCAGGTGTCCAGCAGCGAACTCGCGCAGCACTATCTGGATCGGATCGCCGCCCTGAACCCCTCGATCAACGCCTTCATCACGGTGGATCCGGCGAAGACGCTGGCCGAAGCCGCGGCTGCCGACGCCCTGATCTCTGCCGGCAAGGCCGGACCGCTGACCGGCGTGCCGATCGCGCACAAGGACATCTTCTGCACCGAGGGCTGGCTCACCACCTGCGGCTCGAGAATGCTGCACAACTTCGTCGCACCCTACGATGCGCACGTAATCCAGCGCTTCAAGGCGGCCGGCATGCCGTCCCTGGGCAAGACCAACATGGACGAATTCGCCATGGGCTCGTCGAACGAGACCAGCCATTTCGGCGCCGTCAGGAACCCCTGGCATACCGATTACGTGCCCGGCGGATCGTCGGGCGGCGCCGCGGCGTGCGTGGCCGCGCGCATGGCGCCCGCCGCCACCGGCACCGACACCGGCGGCTCGATCCGCCAGCCCGCTGCGCTGTGCGGCATCACGGGCCTCAAGCCGACCTACGGTCTGGTGTCGCGCTACGGCATGATCGCTTTCGCCTCCAGCCTCGACCAGGCAGGGCCGATGGCGCCTTCGGCCGAGGACTGTGCCCTGCTGCTGAACGTGATGACCGGCTTCGATCCCAACGACTCGACCAGTCTCGATCGCGAGAAGGAGGACTACACGCGCGATCTCGACAGGCCATTGAGCGGCGTGCGCGTCGGACTACCCAGGGAATTCTTTGCCGAGGGCCTGAACAACGAGGTCGCGTCCGCGGTCGAGGCAGCAGTCAACGAACTGAAGCGGCTCGGTGCCACGACCGTCGAGATTTCGCTCGCCAACTCCGGGCTCGCGATCCCGGTCTACTACGTGCTGGCGCCGGCCGAGGCCTCCTCCAACCTGTCGCGCTTCGACGGCGTGCGCTACGGTTACCGCGCGCCGGACTACGCCAGCCTCGACGACATGTACTGCAAGACCCGCGCCCAGGGCTTCGGTGCCGAGGTCAAGCGCCGCATCATGATCGGCACCTACGTGCTCTCGCATGGCTACTACGACGCCTATTACCTGCAGGCGCAGAAGATCCGCCGCCTGATCGCGGACGACTTCGGCGAGGCCTTCAAGACCTGCGACGTCATTCTCGGCCCGACCGCGCCGGGCACCGCGTTCCGGCTCGGCGAAAAATCCGATGATCCGGTCGAGATGTATCTGAACGACCTGTACACCATTCCCGCCAACCTCGCCGGACTGCCCGGCATGTCGCTGCCGTGCGGCTTCGACACGGCAGGCATGCCGATCGGCCTGCAGCTCGTCGGCAACTACTTCTCGGAGGCGAAGATGCTCAACGTCGCCCATCAGTACCAACGCGTCACCGACTGGCACGCCCGCCGTCCGGAGGGCCTGCAATGAAGTGGGAGACCGTGATCGGGCTGGAAGTCCATACCCAACTCGCGACCCGTTCGAAGATCTTTTCCGGCAGCAGCACCGCCTTCGGCGCCGCGCCCAACAGCCAGGCGAGCGCGGTCGACATCGCGCTGCCGGGCGTGCTGCCGGTCCTGAACAGGGGTGCCGTCGAGTGTGGCATCAGGTTCGGTCTCGCCATCGGGGCAACGCTCAATCGCGTCAACGTGTTCGACCGCAAGAACTACTTCTACCCGGACCTTCCCAAGGGCTACCAGATCAGCCAGCTGGCGAAACCGATTGTCGAGCACGGCGTGCTCACGATCATCGTCGACGGTGAAGACAAGACCATCCGCATCACCCGCGCCCACATGGAAGAGGATGCCGGCAAGTCGCTGCACGAAGACTTCCACGGCATGACAGGGATCGACCTCAACCGTGCCGGCACGCCGCTGCTCGAGATCGTCTCCGAGCCCGACATGCGTTCCAGCGCCGAGGCGGTCGCATACGCCAAGGCCCTGCATACGCTGGTGACCTGGATCGGCATCTGCGACGGCAACATGCAGGAAGGCAGCTTCCGCGTCGACGCCAACGTCTCGGTACGTCCGCTCGGCCAGACGGAATTCGGCACGCGACGCGAGATCAAGAACCTGAACTCCTTCCGCTTCCTGCAGCAGGCGATCGACTACGAAGTCCGCTGGCAGATCGAGACGCTGGAAGACGGCGGCCGCATCGAACAGGCCACGGTGCTGTTCGACCCCGATACCGGCGAGACGCGCATGATGCGCAGTAAGGAAGAGGCGCACGACTACCGCTATTTCCCCGATCCCGACCTGCTTCCGGTCAGGCTCGACGACGACTGGATCGAGGCGGTGCGTGCGACGCTGCCCGAACTGCCCGCCGCGATGCAGGCACGCTTTCAGAGCGACTACGGCCTGTCGGCCTACGACGCCGCGGTATTGACCGGATCGCGCGCGCTGGCCGACTACTACGAGGCCGCGGCAAGAGCCTGCGGCCAGGGCAAGCTCGCAGCCAACTGGGTCATGGGCGAGCTCTCGGCGGCGCTCAACAAGGCCGAGCTCGACATCGCGGCCAGCCCGGTCTCCGCTGCGCAGCTGGGCGCCCTGATCGCGCGCATCCACGACGGCACCCTGTCGGGCAAGCTCGCCAAGCAGGTGTTCGAGGGATTGTGGGAAGGTGCCGGCGAGGTCGATGCCATCATCGAGGCGCGCGGGCTCAAACAGATGTCCGATTCCGGCGAACTGGAGAAGATCATCGACGACGTGCTGGCAGCCAACGCGAAATCGGTCGAGGAATACCGCTCGGGCAAGGACAAGGCCTTCAATGCGCTGGTCGGCCAGGTCATGAAGGCCAGCCGCGGCAAGGCCAACCCGGCTCAGGTCAACGAACTGCTGAAGAAGAAGCTGGGCTGACGGGCTCCCCCGCCCGTCGCGTCAGCGGAACAGCAGCCAGGCGATCACCCCCCATGCCAGCAGCGTAGCCGCCAGGTTGCGTCCGCCGTGGCTGTTGTTGAACAGCCGGTTGTCCCAGAACGCGAGCGTGCCCTTGCTGCAGGGCGTCAGGCGCGGCAGGAAGGGTCCGACCTCGGCGCAGTAGTCCGCATAGCTTTCACCGAACACTTCCTTCAGCAGCGCCTCTTCTCGCTTGACGCGGTTCGTCATGTAGAACCAGTAGAGCACGGTGTATCCGACGATGACCACGAGCCGTCCGCGATCGAGCAGCAGCAGCAGCCCGAGTACGATGAAATAGCGCCCCAGGTACATCGGATTGCGCACCAGAGAATAGGGGCCGCGAAATGCCAGGTTGGCATTCTTGTCGAGCGAGGCAAAGCACCAGAGCTGGATGGCCTCGCCGACCATCGACACCGTAAACGCGAGCCAGAAATTTTCCGCCCGCAAGCCCAGTTTCCAGATCATCAGCGCGACCAGCGCGATGCCCAGCACGATCCGGTAGCGCACCAGAAACTTCCTGAGTGCGGCGTTGTTGAACAGGGCATTGATGGAATCGAACATGGTCAGGCAGCTCCGGAATCAGGGTTGAGTGTATGCGATTTAGCGACGGCGGCGACGGCCTGCCAGGCGGCCCATCCCGAGATACCCTTTGAGCACCCACCATTTGCGCCAGGCATTGACGCTGTCCAGCAACTGCTGGCGGCTGTCGCCCAGCGTGCCGGGCAGGCTCCTGGCCCAGGCCTTGTAGACGCCCGACAGGTCGATCTTTTCGAGGTAGCGCGCCAGTGCGGGGAGCCAGCGCGGCAACGGCAGGTGCGACTGAAAGTCGATCAGGACCGGATGCTGCGACGCATCGACCAGGATATTGCCGCGATTGCGCAGGTCGAGATGGGCAATGCCGCGCACGTGCATGGCCCTGACCGCGGACTCCAGGGCCAGAAAGAAATCCGCAGTCGGCTGGCCCGCCGGGAATTCATTGAGCGCGCGGCCCTCGACGAACAGGTAGGCCAGCGCGAAGGCATCCACCCGCACCGGATTGCCGGCGATGCCCGGAACGCCCTGCAGCCGCTGCAGCGCCCTGAGCTCGCGCCGGATGAACCAGCGGCCTACGGTATGCCGTACCCAGCCCGGGCACACGCTGAAGTCCTTGACCACCCAGCGCCGGCCGTCGCAGTCGACCAGCCTGACATCGGCATTGGCGATCCGGCCCCGTGCCAGATAGCGGGGCGGCGTTGCCTCGAGCAGGGCGCGCGTCGGAACGGAATGGGACGGCATGGATCAGGTCGGAACCGGCAGGAAAGGTGGCATCCCGGCATCCCGGGCAAAGTGCACGAAGCGGCTGAGTGTACCATCAGAGCCGAGCCGATCTGCCAGCCGGACGCCGGCCAGGCGGCCATGGGCGCCAGCCCACGGTTACGACAAATGGTCGGGCGATTACGGCTGGCTGCCCGACAGCACCCTGAACCGGGCCTTGTCCGCGGCGTACCTCTGGCGCACCCGCACCATCGCTTCTTCGTTCTGCAGGATCAGCCGCTTGAGTTCCAGGCTTTCATTGATCGCCTGGTCGAGCTGCTCCTGGAGATAGGGCGAAATGGGCTTGCCTGCCTTCTCGAGCAGGGCAACGCGCGCGTTCAGCTCAGCAACGTTGGCATCCACCGCCTTGGCGCGAATCTCCGCACCCTTGATCGCCAGCTTGTGATGTTCCAGCGCATTGTCGCGCGCCAGATCGATCTCGTCCTCGCTGGTGTAGGTCGACATCAGTGCACGATCGAGTTGCGCCTGCTCCTGCTTCTCCAGCCTGATGCGCTGCTCTTCCGCCTTGCGCTCGGCGTCCGCCTTGCGCTCCGCTTCGGACTGGTTGCGGCGGATGACGTTGCCCTGCTTGTTCATCACATCCGCCCCGCTTTGCTGGTAGGTCTGCGGCAGCGTGTCGCTGTAATGCACGCGACCGTTGGCGTCGACCCAGCGATACAACGCCGCGTCCGCCGTTCCCGCTCCCAGCAGCAGCAATCCCGCCAGCGCGCTATACGCCGTAGCGTGCGCGGTACGCATCCACCGCCTGCAATTCAGCCCGTCTGTTTGCATCACGTTCCAGATACTCCACCAGGTTGTCCAGCGTGACGACTGCCACCACCGGAATGTCATATTGCTCGCGCACTTCCTGCACCGCCGACTTTTCACCCGTACCACGCTCCATCCGGTCCAGCGCGATCACCACGCCCGCCGGCTCTGCGCCGGCCTGGCGGATCAGATCCACCGACTCGCGCACCGAGGTGCCCGCCGATATCACGTCGTCGACGATCAGCACCCTGCCGTGCAGCCGGGCCCCCACCACCGTTCCGCCCTCGCCGTGGTCCTTGGCCTCCTTGCGGTTGAAGGCGAACGGCACGTTCCTGCCGACGTCGGCCAGGGCGATCGCGATGCTCGCTGCCAGCGGAATGCCCTTGTAGGCCGGGCCGAACAGCACATCGAACGCGATCCCCGAGTCGACGATGGCTTTCGCGTAGAATTCGCCCAGCCGCTTCAGCTTGCCGCCGTCGTTGAACAGCCCCGCATTGAAGAAGTAGGGACTCAAGCGCCCGGCCTTGGTCTTGAACTCTCCAAAACACAGCACATTCGAGGCGATGGCGAAATCGACGAACTCGGCCTTGTAATCGGTCATATTCCTGCACTTCTTGAAATCATCCTGATGCGAATTATATCGGCCAACCTCAACGGCATCCGTTCAGCTGCCAGCAAGGGCTTTTTCGACTGGCTGCCGACCCAGGCCGCCGACGTCGTCTGCGTCCAGGAACTCAAGGCCCAGGCCGCCGACCTGAAGCCGGAATTCATCAGCTGCGACGGTCTCGAAGGCGCCTTCCACCATGCCGGGAAGAAAGGCTACAGCGGCGTGGGCGTCTATTTCCGCAACCGGCCGCGACGCATCGTCGAAGGCCTTGGCATCCCCGAATTCGACGCCGAAGGCCGCTACCTCGAGGCCGACTTCGGCAGGCTCGCGGTCATCTCGCTCTACCAGCCGTCCGGTTCCAGCAGCGAGGAACGGCAGCAGGCCAAGTTCCGCTTCATGGACGCCTTCTTTCCGCACCTCGAAGCCCTGATGCAATCAGGCCGCGAGATCGTCATCTGCGGCGACTGGAACATCGCGCATCGAGAAATCGACCTCAAGAACTGGAAATCCAACCAGAAGAACTCGGGCTTCCTGCCCGAGGAGCGCGCCTGGATGACGCGGCTGTTCGACGAACTGGGCTGGGTCGACGTCTACCGCAGCCTCTATCCGGACCATACCGGCGAAGCCTACACCTGGTGGAGCAACCGCGGCCAGGCCTGGGCCAAGAACGTCGGCTGGCGCATCGACTACCAGATCGCGACCCCCGGGCTGGCCGCCACCGCCCGCTCCGCCAGCGTCTACAAGGCCCGACGCTTCTCCGATCATGCACCGCTGATCGTCGACTACGATTACCCGGCCTGAGCGGACAGTCCGCGCGTCGCCAGGCTGCTTCAAGAACCTCGGAGCGAGTCAGCAGCAACCAGGGATCGCGCTGGTATCCGCCAGCCGGGCGCTGACCTCGGGTCGCTGCATCGCCTGAATTGCGCGGCACATCGCGCGCCGGGCCGCATCGGCGTTGCACTCGTGCGGCAGCATCATGCGGCCCCCGGCTCCGTTGCGGCGCGTTCGACCCTGATCTCGGCAAGCGCGGCCCGCACCTCAGCGGCAACCCCGGCCCAATCCCCAGGACGAGGCTGATGAAAAAGGCGTGCGGTCGGATACCACGGGCTGTCGACACGATCGAGCAGCCAGCGGAACTCAGGAATGTATTGCGACAGGATCCAGACCGGACGTCCCAATGCGCCAGCCACGTGGGCGATGGACGTATCGACCGTGACGATCAGGTCGAGTTCTGCCATCAGCGCAGCGGTCTCGGCATAATCGACCAGTTCGTCGCCCCAGTCGAGAAGCGGTGTCTGCACGGCTTGCAGTTGCTCGCGCCCTGCGCCGAGTTGCAGATTGACCCAGGCCACGCCGGGCAGGTCGAATAGCGGGGTGAGCGCCCGCAGCGGACAGGAACGATTGCGGTCGTCCATGTGGCTGGGGTTCCCGGCCCAGGCCAGGCCGACGCGCAACCGTGCCGGCATGGTGTTGAGGCGCTGCCGCCAGTCGCGGCGCCGGTCGTCGGGTGCCGAAAGGTAAGGCACGTCGGCCGGAACATCTGCCAGGGAATGGGTGCCGCACAGACGCGGCAGACTTAGCAGGTGGCAGTAGTAATCGTACGGCGGCATCACGGCTTCCCCGCTGAACACCTCGGATACGCCAGCCACCGTGCGCAGCAGTCCGACGAGTTGAGCCTGGCGCACGTACAGACCGACCCGGGCCCCGCTGTCAGCGAGCTGTCTGGCATAACGAATGAACTGCACGGTATCGCCGATACCCTGTTCGGCGATCAGCAGCAGCGTCTTGCCGGCCAGGGCTTCGCCGCGCCATGGGCGGGGCGAGGCCGCCATGGCCGGCAGCCGGTAGCCGCCGGCATATTCCGGACACCGCATGCGGTATTCGTAGCCTGCCCAGCCTTGCGCATAATCCCCCCGCGCCAGCTGTACCAGTGCCCGGCTGAAGCGTGCCTGGACCAGGTTCGGGTCCAGCACCACGGCGCGGTCGAAGGCATCGAGCGCCGCGTCGAATTGTCCCAGCTTGTGCAGATCGAGGCCCAGATTGCTCCAGGCCGGCGCATACGACGGATTCAGGTCGAGTGCCTTGCGGTACTCGGCCACCGCTTCGTCGAGCCGGTTCTGCGCCCGCAGGCACAAGCCCAGGTTGTTGTGGAAGTCCGGCACGTCGCCCCGCTTCGCCAGGGCGGCGCGAATTCGCCTTTCGCCTTCGAGCGGCCGCATCTCCTGCATGTCGAGCACGCCCAGGTAATGCTCCGCGACGGCGTCCTCGCCAAGCGCCAGAACGGCGTCGTACCCCTTTCGCGCAGCCGCAAGGCGACCGGCCTGGTGGTCTGCCATGGCCTGCTTCAGCAAGGCAGCAGGAGACTGCGCCGGCGCCGCCGTCATGGCCTGGTCGACATCTGCCTGGCCGCAGCAATGCTTGTAGCGCTTGCCGCTGCCGCACGGACACGGTGCGTTGCGGCTCACGGGCGCAGCGGGTCGTGTGCCTGACGGCCCCTTCAGCCTGTCGAGCATGTCCGTGCACCGGGCATCGGCCGGAAAGGCGCGCAGCCGTTGCTCGAGCAGCAGCCGGGCCGAATCGAGCCGCTTCAGGTCGATGAAATTCTTTGCCAGCGACAGAAACTGGACCGAGCCGAGTACCGATCTGGGCATCGCCGCGACCAGGTCGGGCACTTCCGCGTCGTCGACGAACATCCACATGTTGAACAGGCCATGGAAGCCGAAGGTCCTGCCCGGCGGATAGGTGGTCTCGAACGAGAAGCGGTCGGCCACCTCGGGCGGCGCGAAGCGCATGCCGTAGCGGGATTCGAGCAGCGGCCGGAAATGGCGGCAGATCATGTCGTCCTCGGGCTCGAACCGGTCGATCGCGGGATCCTGGAGCGCGTCCAGCAGGCGCCGTGAGCGCAGCGAGAAGCCGCCATTGCCGACGCAGTGCGCATCCTGGTGGAAGCCCCAGCGGGCGCCGATGTAGTCATGACGCAGGAAGCCGTCCTCCCAGGCGCCGGGGTTGACGACATAGCCATCCCACTGGATCAGCAGCACGTGCTCGGATTCGACATGCCGCAGCAGGTCCTTGATGACGAAACGCGAATACGCCGCGCGCCCTGCCAGCGGCGGGATGGCGACATGACGCCCGCCGCCGGTATCCGCGGCCGAGTCGGAAATGAACAGGGCATCGGCGAAATCCATCGCTGCCAGCGACAGGCGCATGGCCCGCGCCGCCAGCGCGTGGGTCTGGGTGTCGATCACGCAGAGCGTGGTGCGGGCAGCCTTGATCCGGGTATCCGTCATGGTTTGCGCGTCAAGGCAGACGGTCGCGGTCGCACGCTGCGCAGGGGGTCAGGCACGCAGCCGTCATCCCGCGCCCCGCGATCGTGCACGCCGGGACGACTTGGACATCAGGGGGGTTCGCCGCGCCAGCCAGGCGATCTGTTGCTGCGGCACGTTCAGTCGATCGAGCATTTCAAGCGCCATGTCGTGTTTGTCGGGATCGAACATCCAGTGATAGTGGACATGAACCGGGGGAACCGCCCGCCAGACCGGGTCGATGGCGCCCCGCTCGGCCAGCAGGTGAAGCGGCACATTGTAGCTGGCAGGATAATGCTCGACGCGGTCGGCATCATCGGCCCAGGCAACGATTGCCAGGGCCGCCTGATTCGATCCCCAGTATTCGCTGGCAGCCTTGCCGACATGGCCCGTCGAGGCCACGATGCCGACGTCGTGGCCGCGAAACGGCCTGAGTTGCGCTTCGACGGAACGGGCGAACAGGTCGGCCCAGCGACGCAGCAGCTTGCGCGCGCGCCGGGCGATGATGAAGCCGCCGTTGTAGGACGCCCGCACGCGTTCCCCGTCGATCGTCGACAGCAGGTAGGGAAGCCGGTCGAGCGACGTGTCGTGCAGCCGTGCGAGCGCACGCCAGTATTCCTCGAAGGCATCGCCCGGACCCCGGGTCGCGCTGCCCTTGGTATCGACCGGCCTGACCGCCAGGTCCGCCGTCAGGGGCAACGCGGGCTCGTCCAGGAAAACGGTATCGCTGTCGAGCACGACGATGAAGTCGGTATCGAGGTTCGACTCCGCCCAGGCTGCCGAAAACACCCGGTTCGCCGACCCGTATTCCGGGCACAGCGTATTGAGCGGCTCGTCGACATAGGCCACATCCATGTCGCGCAGCCTGGCCTGCGTTTCCCGATCGATCCCGAGTCCCGGGCGCGGGGAAAACGCCAGGATCGGCGCATCGCGGTGCGCGCCGCCGAAACGCCGGATGCTTTCGCACAGCAGCAGCGCCTGATCGCGGATCGCGTTGTTCTCGATGCACAGGACGAAGCCTGCTGTCGCCGCCCGGTTCATCGTGCCGGACCGGTCCGCCGTGCCGGGTCCGGGCGCTGCAATCCGCTCGCAGCGATCCAGGCTGTGCCGATAGCGGGCACGGATTTCCGGCATGCCGGCGTCCTCCGGATAGACCTCGAGCGCCTGCGCGCTGAAACTTTGCCTGCGCAGGGCCGGATCGAGAAACGCATCCACCTCGGCGGCCCGGCGATGGATGTCCAGGCCGAGATCGAGGCGATCCGCTATCCGTCCGACGAGTGCACGCCAGTCGGCGAACAGGTCCTCGAAGCGGACATACATGACCTCGGCCCCGCTGCCGGCGAAATCGTCGATGCGCTGCATGTAGGCGTGCCACAGCGCCATGCCGCTGCGCACCGACATGTCGCCCCGTGCATGCAGGGAATTCGCCACTTCCAGGGGATTGCGGACGGGCACCACGTAGACCGGCCGGTAGCCCGCAGCAAGGAGTGCCGCATGCCAGAGCGGTGCCAGGACGCCGATGCGCGGATCCTTGATCAGAATCGTTTCATTCTGTCCGTATTCCGAGTCGAGGACGGCCTGCGCATCGTCGACGAATTCATCGAAAACGGGGCCCGTCTCCGGCAGGGTGAACGAGACACGGTTCCAGGCGCCGCCGAGGATGCCGAGCAGCCTCTCGTTGAGCGTGATCACGTCCTCGGTTTCCCAGAAACCCTTGTCGTTCGTCCCGAGCTTGGGGGGGCGCAGCTTGTCCGGCAGATAGGCGCCGCACAGGTTGAGCACGCGCGTCAGCGCGGAGGTCCCGCTGCGGTGCATCCCCAGCACCACCAGTGCCGTGCCCCGGCTGCTGCCCGGCGCCTGTCTCGCCGGGACGTCGCGGCGTTGCAGCGGCACGGCCACGCGCGTTTCTTCGGCGAACTGCTGCAGCATGGCAACCGGCATGTAGCTGCCCAGGCCCGCCCGCAGTCCCTCGACATACAGATAGAGGCGATTGGCCGGCCATTGCGGCGCCAGCGGGTTCAGGCACGCAGATGCCGCCATCTGCGTCAGCAGTTGGGAGAACATGCGACCCGCAGCGTCCGCCGTATCGCGCCGCGACGCCTCGAGCGTGCTGGATCCGTCCACCCGATGAACGTACAGCGGCTCCCTGACGACAACCGGTTCCGCCAGCGCGGCGGCCCGCAGGCAGAACGCGCGGCCGGAGTCGAGACGATCGTCGCGAAAACCCCCCAGCGACTCGAACAGGCGGCGCGCCACGAACAGATTCCCGGTCGAGACCGCCACGTTGCTGCTCAGGAATGCGAAGCTGTTCGAGGAGCGGCCGAGGCCTGCCAGCTGTTTTCTGCTGAAAGTCTGCTCGAACGCCGCGTCGCGATCCGTTGCCTCCCGCTCCGCGTCACGCATGGCCGAGACCAGGGAGAAGCCCCATTGCGCGCCCGTCTGCGCGATCTCCTCGACCAGCCGCTGCACCCTGTCCGGCGCGAAGCAGTCGTCGGCATTCAGGAACGCCAGATAGTCGCCGCGGGCGAGCAGAGCGGCTTCATTGAGCGTCGCCGGCGCACCCCGGCGTGCACGCGACAGGATCCGGCAGGGAATCGACGCGCCCGCCACGCTCGACTCGATGCGTTCGAAGGTCGCGTCGGTCGAGCCTTCGTCGAACACGATCAGCTCGAGGTTCGGATAGTCCTGCGCCAGCACCGAGGCGATGGCCTGCGCAACGCAGCCTTCATGGTTGCATGCCCTCAGGATGACCGAAACCAGGGGCACGTCGTCGGCCATCTTGCGTCCCAGCGAGGCCTGCCACTGCAGCAGCCTGCCCTGCAGGTCGATCTGTATCCGGTTGGCGGCCTGCGCATTGAGATTTGCCAGAACCAGACCGAGGTTGTGGCGAATCTGCGGCACGCCCCAGCCCGATTTCTCGGCCGCCTGCCAGAGCGTATCGAGCGCTTCCCGGAACCGCATCCGCTGGAGCTGGACCACGCCGAGCATGTGCAGGACATCGACATCCTCGGCATTCTCGGCCAGCGCTTCGCGGTAAAGGGATTCGGCCCGGGTGAGCTGCCCCGCCTGATGGGCCTGCAGCGCCTGCAGGCGCAGGGGCATCGGCGTGTCCGCCGCGGCGCCGCAACAATGCTTGTAGCGCTTCCCGCTGCCGCATGGGCAGAGGGCGTTGCGTCCTACTCGGGCTGCGTGGGTTGCACTATCCGGCATACGTCTGCATCAATGCTGAAATCTTCCATGGCGGCAGATCCGGCCCACCGCCTTCCCGGCTCGACGCCAGCAGTCGCAGCTTGGGCAGCCGCAATACGATCGGCCTGTACGCGTCGAGCGGCGGGGCGCACGCGCGCATTGACCGGTCCGGGCATCGTCTCGGAACAGGAACGCTGCCGGAGAATCCGGTCCTGCGTACCGACCCGCCAGCCGCTGCCGGGAACACCGTGGGAATTGTATCCGCAAAGGCTGGCGGATTAGGCGCAGGGACCGCGGCTTGCGTATCATGGCGCCGACGGCAGGCGGCCTGATGGACCCCGAGTCAGACCGCCCATGCCATTCCGTTCGGGCAACCCCCTCGTCGACATGCTGAAATATCCCGTTGATCGTTACGATGAAAACCTGCTGCTCAAGGTGCCGGCCCTGCTCTGGCTCGCCATTCTGTATGGCATCCGCCACGCATTCTTCGTTGCCGCCGCCGCCTTGATGCCCATGGATGTCGTCACCCTGCCGTGGCTCCAGATGCAGACCAGTCCCTATTTCCTGCTGACCGATTTGCCTGCTGCGCTCGTCCTGCTTGCCGCCGGCCACCGCGTGCCTACTGGACTGAACATCATGCGTCGGGTCTGGAAAGCAGGCCGCTGGCTGTTGCTCGTCTCCTATCTCTCGGGCATCGCGCTGTTTGTCAGGTTGAACTGGGACGAAGTCGCCGATCCGTCATCCTGGCATTTCGCCGACGGCGTGATCGTGCTCCTGATCGACCTCGCCCTTGTCGTCTATGTGTTCAGCTCGGCGCTGGTCAGGGACGTCTTTCGGGATGTTCAGGCCGCGCCAGAACCCGCCGGCAAGGAACGCGCCCGCGATTCCTGACCGGGCCATTCCTGATCTGCCCCTGCCACGCGCGACGCAAGCCGGCCTTCGCGCCTGCGCTGTCGCCGGCTCGCCCGGTTCATTGCGGTGCAGGCTGCCGCCCTGGCTCGCGCACGAACACGCGCCGCACGATGTCGAGTTCGAAACGCAGCGGGACAGGAACCTGCCAGTTCGGGTCGGACGATGAGAGATTGGGGTTGAAGAAGGGATCGCCGCTTTCGAACAGCGTACGCCATTGCGCGGCGAACCGTGCATCGTCCGCGGTCTGCAACGCGGCCTGGCTGTGGACAGGCGTCAGCGGCACGTGATGCAGCATTGCGGCATGGGCGCAGAACAGCGTGCGGTAGCCCTGCTGGCCGGCCCGCAGGCACAGGTCGACATCGGCGTAGGGCATGGCGTCGTCGAAGCCCCCGGTCTGACTGAACACGCCGCTGCGAACCAGCATGCAGGCGGCTGACACCGCAGACACCTCGCGACTGCAGATCAGCGAGCCGATGTAGCCCGAGTCGCAAAATGCGTCGCTGGTCCGACGCAGCCGGCCGAGGTTCTCCGCCACGCCGCAGCAGGCCACCACCATGCCGGCATGCGCGATCGTCCTGCGGTCAGGGTAGTAGAGTTTTGCGCCGACGATGCCGACGTCCGGCTTCTGCCCCAGTTCCAGCATGCGTTCCAGCCAGCCCGGCCCCATGGGGTCGACATCGCTGTCGCAGAATAGGTAATGCGTATAGCTGGCATCGAGCTGCTGCACCGCCCGGTTGAAACACGCTGCGGCGTCGGGCATTCCGCTGCAACGCAGCAGCCTGACGCGCGAACGCTGGCCGTCGAGCGCGGCACGCAAAGCCGGATCGTCCGGATCCGGATGCAGCAGCACGATGTCGGGGTCGACCGTCGCGGTCGTGCGCTCGATGCGCTCGATGCAGGTACGCACCCTGTCTGCCTGGCTCCGGGCTGCGACGATGATCGCGACCTTGAGACCCGGCGCCAGCGGATAGCGCACGTCGAAATAATTGAAGCACGGTCCCTCGCCGACCACGCCGGGATCGCCGCAGCGGCTCAGGTGGCGCCGGATGATCGCGGTGGAGGTCTGCACGACCTGGCCCGCCATCTTCTGCCCTGCCGAGCTGCCATGGATGCGCCACCGGTACAGCATTTCCGGGACGTGGACGATCGTGCGCGCGCGCTCGACGGCGCGCAGGATCAGGTCGTAGTCCTGGGAAATGCGCAGCGTCTCGTCGAGGCCGCCCAGGTCCCTCAGAAACCCCGCCCTGAAGCCGATCAGGTGGACGATGTAAAGATGGCTGCGCAGATACTCCGGCGAGAACGCGGGGCGGTGGATGAAGTGCAGCACCTTGCCGTTGGCCTCGTCGACCAGCACCTCGTCCGAATAGAGCATGTCCGGGTCGTCCGCGCGCACCGATTCGGCGACCCGGAACAGGGCCTGCGGTTCCAGCAGGTCGTCATGGTCGAGCAGCACGACGAATTCGCCTGTCGCGAGCGCCAGCGCGCGGTTGGTGGCATGCGACACGCCGCCGTTCGCTGCCGCGAAATCCAGCCGGATGCGCGCGTCGCGCGCCGCATAGTCGTTCAGCAGGGTCCGCACATGGGGCTCGGTCGAGCCGTCGTCGGCGATGCACAGCTGCCAGTGGGGATACCACTGTCCGCAGACCGTTTCCAGCATCGGCTGCAGCATGGCCGCCGGCGTGTTGTAGGTCGGCACCAGCACAGAAATCAGCGGCGGCGATGCCATGGCCTGGATCCGCTGGCCGATTGCTTCGCGCACGCCGGCCAATGTCTCCTGATAGTGCCGGAAAGCCTGCGTGGGCCCGTCTGGCTCGGCTGCAGCGACGGCAGCCGGGGGGCCTGCCTGCGCCGACGGAGCGGCCGGGTGCGCAGGCGCCTGCTTGGCGGGCCCCTGCAACAGCCCGCGCAACAGCGTTCTTCCCTGGCGCAGGCGCCGGACCACCCAGCGCAGCGGGCGCGTCAGCCGCCAGCTCGTTGAAGCCAGGATCGCGGCGACCGCCTGCTCGCGCGATGCCAGCTCATGCGACGCTTCCGCGCGTTGCGCCGACAGCCGGGCCTGCAGCTCGGTTACTTCGCGTCCGCACGCCTGCAGGCGCACCAGGCGCATGCCCAGCGTCTGGCGCAGGCGCTCGATTTCCTTCCAGCGCGCCGCGAGCGCCAGTACCTGCGATGGCGATTCCACGCCGGCCTGAACCGCGGCGCCCGCCCG